>NZ_FNHA01000012.1:0-267753 GCF_900103595.1 Janthinobacterium sp. OK676 | reverse complement strand
TTCAATCTGAGCCAGGATCAAACTCTTCAGTTTAATCTCTGTTACTTTGCCGTTTTACCGGCACCGTCATTGCTGACGGGTCGCTCACTCAAAAAACTGACAGGCTACTTCCGAAGAAGTATCCTATTTCATTATTTCTTGTGAACATTTGATATTTTAAGTTAGACGCCAATCCGAAGATTGACGCTGCACTTACATCAAATGCCCACACTTATCGACTGTTAATTGTTAAAGAACTGTATTCGGTTACTGCTTTCGCGCTATCGACAAAGCGTTGTGTTTGTCAGCTGCGAAGAAGGAAGAGTATGAAGCATTTCGCTAAATCCGTCAACTCCTTCTTTTCCTCACCGCACTCGGCATTTGCATGCGTCGTTCAGCGAGGGGGCGAATTATAGCCCTGCCTCGCACACCCTGCAAGCGCTATTTTGCAGCTGGGCAAATATTGCTGTGTGATATCGTAGCGCCGACAATCCGCTGCTTCATCCATATAGATTCCCATGCCTATCCCACACATCTCTCCCACCGCCAATCCCACCCTGGCCAGCGCCCTCGAACACGCCATCAATAGCAAAACCAAGCCGCTGGGCAGCCTCGGCATGCTGGAAACCTTGGCGCGCCAGATCGGCCTGATCCAGCAAAGCACGCAACTGGCCTTGCACCAGCCCGCCATCATCGTTTTCGCGGCCGACCATGGCGTCGTTGCGGAAGGCATCTCCGCCTATCCGCAAAGCGTGACCTGGCAAATGGTGGAGAACTTCCTCGGCAATGGCGCCGCCATCAATGTCTTTGCCCGCCAGAGCGATTGCGCCCTCTATATAGTAGACGCCGGCGTGAACCACGATTTCGGCCCGCGCGACGGCTTGCTCGACCGCAAGCAGGGACTTGGCACCCGCAACTTTGCCAACGAGTCCGCCATGAGCGGGGAACAATGCCAGGCCGCCATGCAGGCAGGGATGGACCTGGTCGCCACCCTGGACGGCAATGTACTGGGCTTTGGCGAAATGGGCATCGGTAATACCACGGCCGCCGCCGCGCTGATGCACAAGCTGACCGGCACGCCCGTCGCCGATTGCGTGGGCGCCGGCACCGGCCTGTCGAAGGAAGGCATATTGCACAAGCAGCAGGTGATCGAGGCGGCCGTCGTCCATCATGCGGCAGTCACCGAGCCACTCGACGTGCTGGCCACCTTTGGCGGTTTCGAGATCGCCATGATGGCCGGCGCCATGCTCAAGGCGGCCGAACGGCGCATGACTCTGCTGATCGACGGCTTCATCGTCAGCAGCGCTTTGCTGGTGGTGGCCCGTTTGCAGCCAGCCATTCTCGATTACTGCGTGTTTTCGCACTGCTCCGATGAAAATGGCCACCGCCAGTTGCTGGAAAGCCTGGGAGCGCGTCCGCTACTGCACCTCGATTTGCGCCTCGGCGAAGGCACGGGTTCGGCGCTGGCCTTGCCGCTGCTGCACGCGGCCGTCAATTTCATGCGCGAGATGGCCACCTTCGCGTCGGCCCAGGTCAGCGAAAAATCCACGCCAGACTGACCATGGCCAATCCGGTTTCCGCCGCCATCCATCAATGCCGATTGTTCTTCATCGCGCTGCAGTTCTTCACGCGCCTGCCGATACCGCGCTGGGTGGGTTTCGAGCCAGCATGGCTGCAGCACGCTTCGCGCTACTTTCCATTGATCGGCGTGGTGGTAGCGGCCATCAGTGGCGCCGTATATCTGCTGGCCAGCTGGCTGCTGCCTTCGACGGTGGCCATGCTGCTGGCCGTCGCCGCCGGCATTTACCTGACGGGCGCCTTCCATGAAGACGGCTTCGCCGACATGTGCGACGGTTTCGGCGGCGGCCTGACGCGCGAGCGGGTGCTGGAAATCATGAAGGATTCGCGCATCGGCGCATATGGCGCCATCGGCATCATCTGCCTGCTGGCCATCAAGTGCGCAGCGCTGGCTGCGCTGCCGCCGGCCGTCATCGTGGCGGCATTGTTCATCGCCCATCCGCTCTCGCGCCTGGCCGCCGTCTCGCTGATCTGGCTCATGGACTATGCGCGCGACGAAGGCAAGGCCAAGCCGATGGCGCAGGAAATGGCCACGGGTGAATTCCTCATCGCCGCCGTCTGCGCCCTGCTGCCCGCCATCGCCTGCGGTGTACTGGGCATATTCGACTGGGCCGCGCTGGTCTTTGCCATCGTGGCGGCGGCAGCCGCCGCTTTCTGGCTGGGCCGCAAATGCCAGCGCCGCCTGCAAGGCTATACGGGCGACTGCCTCGGTGCCGTGCAGCAGGTAGCGGAAGTGGCAATCTACCTGGCCCTACTCTCCAGTTTTCAACCGCCAGTTCGCCTCTATTAGCAGCATGCGCCTGATCCTCATCCGCCACCCCACGCCGCAAGTGACCAGCGGCACCTGCTATGGCCGCAGCGACGTGGCGGTGGCGCCGCACGAAATGGCCGCAGTGCGCGCCAGGCTGCAAGCAACGCTGCCAGCCGGTGTGCCGCTCTATGCCAGTCCCCTGCGCCGCTGCGCCGGCCTGGCGGCGACATTGGCGCAGGACTTGCCTTCCAGCGCCCTGCACCTTGACGCGCGGCTGGCCGAAATGGATTTCGGCGCATGGGAAATGCAGCCCTGGCACGCGATAGCGCGCGCGGACATCGATGCCTGGGCGGCCGACCTGGCCTGGTACCGCCCTGGCGGCGGCGAAAACGTGCTGGCGATGGCCGCCCGCGTCGACGCGTTTTTAGGCGATCTGTTGCGCGAACAACACGAAACGGCCATCCTCATCTGCCATGCGGGCACCATCCGCCTGCTGTCGGCACTGCAAGCGCGGCTGCCATTGGAGGAAACGGCCCTGCTGGCCGCCCGTTCCGTCCATAAAATCGCCTACGGTGCGACGGTCGTCGTTGATTTCTGATATCGAATCGCCCGGCCGGCCATTTCAGTCGACGTCCACTGCACGTATAATGGCGGGGTTTTGGTGCCCGCGTTCATGTCCATGAGCGCAGTTAAACGGGAAACACGATGCCGCGCCTGCGGCGAACGTGTGCTGCCCCCGCAACGGTAAGCAAGTGTCGCCCCTCCCTACAGGAAGCGGGCGACAAGCTATCTCTGACAACCACTGTGCTTGCAATCATCGAGCATGGGAAGGTGGGATAGCCGCACTTGCCAGCCCGGATACCGGCCAGGACAGGTGGAAGTGTGCGAACGGGGATGTTCGCGATCCGAATGGTCCCTGTGGCCATCTTCGATCGTCATCTTCAGTTCCCACTTCTGTTCAATCTGGCCTACGGGGACGTCGGCTGGTTGCATATTACTTACTGAAAATTATCATGACCCATGCTGTTTCACGCCACGCGGCGCTCACGTCGCTCGCGCTAGCCATTGCCGCGCCTGCCGCTTTCGCCCAAGCGACACCAGACACCTTCGATCCCGTCGTCGTCACCGCCAGCCGCTACCCGCAACACCTGAGCGAAGTATTGAGCGATACGCAGACCATCAGCTCGGAAGACATCGCGCGTTCGGGCGCCGGCTCACTGATCGACCTGCTGCAAAAGCAGCGCGGCATTGAAGTGACGCGCAACGGCGGCGCGGGTACCTCGGCCAGCGTTTTCATCCGTGGCGCGAACAGCAACCAGAATATTGTGCTGGTTGATGGCGTGCGCATCGGCTCGTCCACCCTGGGCACGGCCAACTGGAGCGCCCTGCCCCTGTCGAGCATCGACCACGTTGAAATCGTCTACGGCCCGCTGAGCACCATGTATGGGGCCGACGCCATTGGCGGCGTAATCCAGATCTTCACCAAGAAAGGCGACGGCGCCACGCGCTTCTCCGCTTTCGCGGGTTACGGCAGCAACAACACGCGCCAGGCGGAAGCCAGCGTTGCCGGTTCGACGGGCGGCGCGAACAGCTTCAGCTACGCGCTGAGCGCCGGCAAGGAAAAATCGGATGGCTTCTCCGCATCGAAACTCGGCGCATCACCGGAATACACCTACAATCCGGACAAGGATGGCTACGACAAGGAAAGCATCAGCGGCCAGTTCGGCTACCAGATGGCCAAGGGCCATGAAGTCGGCCTGGTCCTGTTGAACAGCAAGCTGAAAGCCCAGTACGACGCGGGTCCTGGCTACGATGCGCGCAGCGACCAGAAGCTGGAAAACATCGCCGTCTTCACGAAGAACGAATTCCTGCCCAACTGGACCAGTGAACTGCGTTATGCGGAAGCGCGCGACAAGTCGGGGGACGACAGCAGCGCCGACTCGTGGGGCAAGAGCCAGATCGACACCAAGCAGACCGACATCACCTGGCAGAACGACATCCGCATCGGACGCGACAACCTGCAACTGCTGGCCAGCTACCGCGATGAAGACGTCACGTCGAGCAGCACGCCGGAAGTCACGGGCGCACGCCATACCAAGTCCTTCGCAGCGGCGTACAACATGGCGCGCGGCGCGCATCTGTTCAACATCAGCGGCCGCAGCGACGACAGCTCCGCGTTCGGCACGCACAATACAGGCAGCGTCGCCTACGGCTACCGCATCAGCAATGCGCTGCGCGCTAACGCCAGCTATGGCACCAGCTTCCGCGCTCCAACCTTCAATGAGCTGTACTACCCTGGCTATGGCCTGGCGTCGAACAAGCCGGAAACGGGCCGCAATGCGGAGGTAGGCTTGCACTACAACGACGGCGTATCGCAACTGAGCGCGACCTACTACCATAACAAGGTCACCGACCTGCTGCTCAATACCTCGCCTTGCCCGGACCCGCGTTTCACCGGTTACGGTTGTGCCTACAACGTCAACAAGGCGCTGCTGGAAGGTGTCACCCTGGCCGGCAGCCGCAAATTTGGCGCTTTCAATGTCAGCGGCAACATCGACCTGCAAGACCCGCGCGATGAAACCAAGGACAAGCAACTGGTACGCCGCGCCAAGCAGCACGCCAATTTTTCCGTCGACTACACGGTTGGCGCGCTGACGTCGGGCGCCGAGTGGCAGTTGTCGAGCAAACGCTACGACGATGCCGCCAACAAGAACGTCCTGGGCGGCTATGGTCTGGTCAATCTGTACGCCACCTACCAGTTCACGCGTGACTGGTCGGCGCTGGCGCGCTGGAACAATATCGCCAACAAGGACTACGAACTGGCCCGCTTCTACGCAACACCAGGCTCGAAAGTCTTCGTCGGTGTGCGCTACGGCATGAAATAAACACCTGGTAATGATGTAAGCTGCGGGCGATGGCGTTGCTGCCATTGCCCGCAGATGCAGTTCTGCAGTCCCCGTTTTTAAGGCAGTACATGCACCCATTTTTCCGCAATATGCGCCACCGCGCCACCGTGATCCTCACGGTGCTGATCGTGTGCGCGATTGCCAGCCTGATTTTCTCCGGCATGATCGGCTCGATCGCGATTCCGCTCGCCGACCTGCCTTCCGCCCTGTTCCATGTCGCTCAGGGCAAGACCGACACCCTCGCCGCCACCCTGCTCGACCTGCGCCTGGGCCGCGCCCTGACCGCCTTTGTCACCGGTGCGGCGCTGTCGCTGGCGGGCCTGATGATGCAGGCTCTCCTGCGCAATCCCCTGGCCGACCCGTATGTGCTGGGCATTTCCGCCGGCGCCTCCGTCGGAGCGCTGGCCGCGCTGCTGTTCATGTGCGCGCTGTGGGTGGTCGATGCGGCCGCCTTTGCCGGCGCCGTCGGCGTCTCCATGCTGCTGTACTTCTTTGCCCGGCGCGACCTGCGCGGCGGCACGGCGGCCGAAGGCGGCGCCTCGCTCTTGCTGCTGACGGGCGTGATCCTGGCCTCGGCCTGCATGGCCATCGTCACCCTGATGCTGTCCATCGCCCCGGAAAGCCGCTTGCGCAGCATGGTGTTCTGGATGATCGGCGACCTGTCCGGCGCGCCCGCGCGGCTGATGCCGTGGCTGGTCCTGGCCGGCGCCCTCGTCTTCGCCTTGCGCTGCGCGCGCTCGCTGAACGTCATGGCGCTGCACGCGGAAGCGGCCAGCACCCTGGGCGTGCGCGTGGGCGCCCTGCGCAAGGGACTGTTTTTCTGTTCCGGCCTGCTTACGGCCAGCGCCGTCACCAGCGCCGGCAGCGTGGGCTTCGTCGGCCTGATCGTGCCGCATGCGCTGCGCTTTGCCTGCGGCCCCGATCATCGCCTGCTGATACCGGCCGCCGCGCTGGCCGGCGGCACTTTCCTCGTACTGGCCGATACCTTGGCGCGCACCGTGCTGGCGCCATTGCAACTGCCCGTCGGCGTGGTCACGGCCATGATAGGCGCGCCCGTCTTCCTGTACCAATTGCACCGCTTGCGCAGGGGATGAAACAAGCATGATACGCACCTACCAACTGGGCCTGAAAGCAGGCACGCGCTCCCTCGTGGAAAACCTCACCTGGCAAATCAGGGAGGGGGAATGCTGGAGCGTCATCGGCCGCAATGGCGCGGGCAAGAGCACCTTGCTGCGCACCCTGGCCGGCTTGCGCGAACCGGATGCGGGGCACGTGACGATACAGGACCGCGCCCTGATCGACTGGCCATTGGAAGAGCTGGCGCGCGAACGGGCCTTCCTGGCGCAGGCGCGTCACGACGCGTTCTCGTACCGCGTGATCGAAACGGTGCTGTCGGCGCGCCATCCGTATCACGACAATCACTATTGGGAAGGCAGCGACGACCAGCGCATCGCCCTGGCGGCGCTGGCCTCGATGGAAGTGGAGCACCTGGCCGAGCGCGACGTGCGCAGCCTGTCCGGCGGCGAACGCCAGCGTGTGGCGATCGCCGCCATGCTGGCGCAGGATACGCCCTTGCTGCTGCTCGACGAACCAGCCAACGCGCTGGACCTGGCGCACCAGGTCAGCGTCATGGGCCTGCTGTCGAAACTGTGCCGCGAACAACATAAAACCGTGGTCATGGTGGGGCATGACCTGAACCTGGCGCACAGCATCTCGACCCACGCGTTGCTGCTGATGGGCGACGGCGGCTGGCTGGCCGGTCCCGTGGCCGACGTAATGCAGGCGTCCATTCTGGGCGACTACCTGGGCCACCCTATCGAGATCATCGAGCACGGCAAACGCAAGATATTCATACCAAAAGAGGATCAACAATGAGCGATAACAAACCTGCAGACGCGGAAACCGCCGCCATCAACGAGCGCCACCGCGTGCGCATGGAACGCAAGAAAGCCATCATCGACGCGGCCATCGCCAAGGCCGACAAGGAAATCGGCATCATCATCGTCAACACGGGCAATGGCAAGGGCAAGAGTTCTAGCGGCTTCGGCATGGCCATCCGCGCCATGGGTCACGGCATGAAAGTGGGCGTGGTACAGTTCATCAAGGGCGCCATGTCGACGGGCGAAGAGAAATTCCTGCGCCGCTTCCCCGACGAAATCAGTTTCCATGCGATGGGCGAAGGCTATACCTGGGAAACGCAGAACCGCGAACGCGACATCGAAAAAGCGGAACTGGCATGGGAGCAGGCGAAGACCTTCCTGGCCGACCCAAGCTACGGCCTGGTGCTGTTCGACGAACTCAATATCGCCCTCAAGTACAACTACCTCGACGTGCACAAGGTCATCGCCGACCTGCTCGAGCGCCCGGCCATGCAGCACGTGGTCATCACGGGCCGCGGCGCGCCGGACGAATTGATCGCGATCGCCGACACCGTCACCGAAATGGCCGTCGTCAAGCATGCGTATGCGGCCGGCATCGGCGCCCAAATCGGCACCGAGTGGTAACAGCGCCATGACGCGCACCCTGGTCTTCGGCGGCGCCCGTTCCGGCAAGAGCGCCCATGCGGAAAAGCTGGCCCGCGAGTCCGGCAAGGAAGTACTCTACATCGCCACCGCGCAGGCGGGCGATGGCGAAATGGCCACGCGCATCGCGCATCACCGTGCGCAGCGCCCGGCCGGGTGGGTGACTATCGAAGAACCGCTGCGCCTGGGTGACGCCATTCTGCGGGAAGCACGGCCCGGCCGGCTGCTGCTGGTCGACTGCCTGACCCTGTGGCTGACGAATTTGATGTTTTCCAGCGGCGAGACGTATCCCGACGTGGGCGACATCGCCCTGCCCGAGCTGTTCCACAGCGAACGCGCGCACCTGCTGTACGCGCTGGCCGAAATTGGCGAGACCGATTGCGACCTCGTTCTCGTCTCGAACGAAGTGGGCATGGGCATCGTGCCTTACGGCGCCATCTCGCGCTGCTTCACCGATGAAGCGGGCCGCTTGAACCAGGCCGTGGCGGCCGTGTGCGACAAGGCTGTTTTTGTCGCCGCCGGCCTGCCGCTATACCTGAAAGGCGGCCCATGCTGAGCGGCCTGTCGCTGCCCATGCTGGCCGCTTTGATGACGGCCGGCGTGCTGCTCGACATGCTGCTGGGAGAAACGCGCCGCTGGCATCCGCTGGTCGGCTTTGGCCGCCTCGCCGGCGCGCTCGATCACCTGCTGAACCGGGGCAGTCGGCGTTTGCTGCGCGGCGCGCTGGCGTGGACACTGGCCGTGCTGCCCATCAGCTATGCTTCCTGGTGGCTGTGCGGCCTGGCCGGTGCGGCACTCCACGTCTTCCTGCTCTATCTTTGTCTGGGCCTGCGCAGCCTGCGCGACCACAATCAACCGATTGCCGACGCCCTGGCCATTGATGACCTGGACAGGGCGCGCCTGCTGACGGCGCGCATCGTCAGCCGCGACACGGCCAATGCCGACGCGGCCAGCCTGGCCAAGGCCAGCACGGAATCCTTGCTGGAAAACGGCAACGACGCCGTCTTCGGCACCCTGTTCTGGTTTGCCGTGGCGGGCGGCCCCGGCGCCGTGCTGTTCCGCCTGGCCAATACCCTCGACGCCATGTGGGGCTACCGCAACGAACGCTACGACTGGTTCGGCTGCTGCGCCGCGCGCATCGACGACATCCTCAATTACCTGCCAGCGCGCCTGACGGCCCTGTCCTATGTCTTGCTGGGTAAAACCATGGCGGACAAGCAGCGCGCCTGGCACTGCTGGCGCACGCAGGCGCCCAACTGGGGCAGCCCGAACGCCGGGCCAGTCATGGCCAGCGGCGCCGGCGCCCTGGGCCTGGCCTTGGGCGGCGACGCCATCTATGACGGCGAGCTGGAACGCCGCCCGCCACTGGGCAGCGGCCGTCCCGCCGAAGCGCGTGACATCGACCGCGCCTGGCGCCTGGTGGCGGAAACGGCCGTGCTGTGGCTGATCTGGGTGGCGCTGCTGGCGGGCCTGTTCTACCTGAAGGGGAAATACCTTGCTTGAACATGGTGGCAATCTGCGCGACGCCGCGCACGAATATGGACGGCCCATCGCCGACTGGATCGACCTGTCGACCGGCATCAACCCGCACTGGTATGCAGCGCCAGCACCCGACGCCAACGCCTGGCACCGTCTGCCGGAAGCCGATCCCGCGCTGGCCGCTGCCGCCTGCGCCTACTATGACGCGCCGGACATGCTGCCCGTGGCGGGCACGCAAGCCGCCATTCAGGCCCTGCCCCGGCTGCGCGCAGCGTCGCGCGTGGTGGTGGCCGCGCCCTCGTATGCGGAACACGCGCACCACTGGAGCCAGCATGGCCACCATTTGCGGCAAGTGCCGTATGCGCAGCTGGCCGATGCGGTGGATAGCTGCGAGGTGCTGGTCGTCTGCAATCCGAACAACCCCACGGGTGAGCGCATCGCACCCGCCCTGCTGCTGGCATGGGCGGGCAAGCTGGCCGCGCGCGGCGGCTGGCTGGTCGTCGATGAAGCGTTTGGCGACACGGAAGCGCACGCCAGTCTCGGTCCGCACACAGGCCAGCCGGGCCTGATCGTGCTGCGCTCGGTTGGCAAATTCTTTGGCCTGGCGGGACTGCGCCTGGGCTTTGTCGCCGCCCATCCCGCGCTGCTGGCACAACTGGCCGACATGCTGGGTCCGTGGGCGGTCAGCGGCCCGGCGCAGCAGGTGGCACTGGTCGCGCTTACCGATGCACACTGGCAGGACGCGATGCGCGAACGCCTGCGCGGCGAAGGCGCCCGCTTGCACCAGCTGTTGGCCGCGCACGGCATCGCCAGCAGCGGCACGGCGCTGTTTCAATGGTGGCCGGAAGCACGCGCCGAAGCGTTCTGGCGCCACATGGCGAAATCGGGCATTTGGGTGCGCCTGTTCCGCCACGCCGCCCACGGCATCCGCCTGGGCCTGCCCCCCGACGAACACGCCTGGCTGCGCCTGCAGCAGGCCCTCACCGCATGGAAAAGCACATGAAAACCCTGAACATATCGCTGCTGCTGGCCGGACTGGTCTCGCTGCAAACGCACGCCGCCATCACCGTGCGCGACGACGACGGCAATGTCGTCACCGTGAAAAAACCGGCGCAGCGCATCCTGGCGCTGGCGCCGCACGTGACGGAACTGCTGTTCGCGGCCGGCGGCGGCGACAGGATCGCCGGCGTCGTCAGCTACAGCGACTACCCGGAAGCGGCAAAAAAAATTCCGCAGGTGGGCGACAACCGCCAGTACGACATGGAGCGCATCATCGCCATGAAGCCGGACCTGATCGTCGTGTGGATGCATGGCAGCGCCGAGCGCCAGATCGCCATGCTGCGCCAGCTGAAGGTGCCCATCTATCACAGCGAACCGCGCAAGCTGGCCGATATCCCCGACAGCATGGAGCGCCTGGGCCAGCTGATGGGCACGGAGAAAACGGCCAAACCTGCGGCCGCCCAGCTGCGCGCCAAGCTGGCCAGCTTGACGGCGCAATACGCGCGGCGCCCGCCCGTGCGCGTGTTTTACCAAGTGTGGGACAAACCTTTATATACCCTGAGCGGCGCGAGCATCATCAGCGATTCCATGCGCGTATGCGGCGGCCAGAATGTGTTCGCCGCGATGAAGGTGGTGGCGCCCGTCGTCACGCCGGAAGGCGTGCTGCAGGAAGACCCGGAAGTCATCTTCGGCACCAGCGAAAAAAGCGATCCGCGCAGCGAAGGCGGCCTGGCCATGTGGCGCGCCTTTCCGTCGATGACGGCCGTGCGCAAAAATAACCTGTTCCGCCTCAATGGCGACCTGCTGAACCGCGCCGGCCCGCGCATGATCGAAGGCACGGCCGACATGTGCGAACAGCTGGAAGTGGCGCGCCAGCGCCGCACCGCTCCCGCAGCCAAGGCGGCGCAATGAGTCACTACCAGCGCATTGCCTGCTTGTCGACGGAAGCCGTGGAGACGCTGTACGCGCTGGGCGCCGAAGACACGATCGCCGGCATATCCGGCTTTACCGTGCGCCCTCCCCGCGCGCGCGAGGAAAAGACCAAGATCAGCGGATTTTCATCCACGAACCTGGAACGCATCCTGGCAGTGAAACCCGATCTCGTGATCGGCTTTTGCGACATGCAGGCAGACATTTGCCGCGACCTCGTCAAGGCCGGCATCGAAGTGCACCAGTTCAACCAGCGCACAGTGGACGGCATCCTGCGCATGATCGCCGTGCTGGCCGCGCTGGTGCAGCGCGAGGCAGCAGGCCAGGCATTGATCGCCAGCCTGCGCGCGGACATCGCCGCAGCAAAGGCGCGCGCCGCCACCTGGACGCGCAAGCCCGTGATCTACTTTGAAGAGTGGAACGATCCCCTGATGAGCGGCATCGGCTGGGCGGCGGAATTGATCGGGATCGCCGGCGGCACTGACGCCTTCCCGGAATTGTCCGTGCATCCAGGCGCAAAGGAACGCATCATCGCCGATCCCTTGAGCGTGGTGGCGCGCGCGCCCGACATCATCGTCGCCAGCTGGTGCGGCAAGAAGTTCCAGCCGGCGCAACTGGCGGCACGCCGGGGCTGGGATGCGATTCCCGCCGTACGCAATGACATGCTGTTCGAGATCAAGTCGCCCGACATCCTATCGCCCGGTCCGGCGGCGATTACCGAAGGGCTGCGCCAGATCAGCGACATCATCGCGCAGTGGCAGGAACAGCAAACATGAAGAGTCCCTTCCCCGCCCTGATGGTGCAGGGCACGACGTCCGACGCGGGCAAGAGCACCATCGTCGCGGCCCTGTGCCGCATCTTGAAACGCCGTGGCGTGACGGTAGCGCCATTCAAGCCGCAAAACATGGCCCTGAATAGCGCCGTGACGAGCGACGGCGGCGAGATCGGCCGCGCGCAAGCCCTGCAGGCGCTCGCTTGCGGCATCGCGCCGCACACGGACATGAACCCGGTGCTCTTGAAACCTTCGTCGAACACGGGCGCGCAAGTGATCATCCACGGCAAGGTGCGCGCCGACATGGATGCGCGCGACTACCAGCAATATAAAACCATCGCCATGGGCGCCGTGCTGGAATCGTACGCGCGCTTGCGCCAGCAGTACGACGCCGTCGTCGTCGAAGGCGCGGGCAGCCCGGCCGAAGTCAACCTGCGCGCGCGCGACATCGCCAACATGGGCTTTGCGGAAGCCGTCGACTGCCCCGTGATTCTGGTGGCCGACATCGACCGTGGCGGCGTCTTCGCCCACATCATCGGCACCCTGGCCTGTTTGTCCGACAGCGAACGGGCGCGCATCATCGGCTTCGTCATCAACCGCTTCCGTGGCGACATTTCACTGCTCACGCCCGGCATCGAGTGGCTCGAACAGCAAACGGGCAAACCCGTGCTGGCCGTGCTGCCGTATCTGCAAGGCCTGTTCCTCGACGCGGAGGACGCCGTCGAAGCGATGCAGGCCGAACGGGGCGCTTTCAAGGTGGTGGTGCCGCAACTGCCGCGCATCAGCAACCACACGGATGTCGACGCGCTGCGCGCCCACCCCGAGGTTGACCTGCAATTCGTCCAGCAGGGACAGCCGATTCCGGCGGCCGACCTGGTGATCCTGCCCGGCAGCAAGAACACGCGCGGCGACCTGGCCTGGCTGCGGCAACAAGGCTGGCCCGACTATCTGGCGAAACACCTGCGCTATGGCGGCAAGGTGCTGGGCATCTGCGGCGGCTTCCAGATGCTGGGACAAAGCGTGCGCGATCCGCTGGGCGTGGAAGGCGCGGCGGGCGAGTCAGAGGCACTGGGACTGCTCGACATGGTGACGGAACTGACAAGCGAAAAACGCCTGGAACAGGTGAGCGGCCGTTGCGCGTTTGCCGGCGCGGCCGATGCACGCGTGGCAGGCTATGAAATCCACATGGGCATCTCGCATGGCGCGGCGCTGGCGCAGCCGGCCTTTGTCATCGATGGACGGCCGGAAGGCGCCGTGTCGGGCGACGGGCAAATCCTCGGCAGCTATTTGCACGGCATGTTCGACACGCCAGCCGCGTGTGCGGCGCTGCTGCGCTGGGCGGGGCTGGACTCCAGCCACACGGTGGACACCGCCGCCCTGCGCGAGGCCAGCCTGGATCGCATCGCCGACGCGGCGATGCCATTGATGGATGCGCTGGAGCGGCTGCCACGCTGATGGTGGTGTCGGCTTATGCCGTACCGGCTAAGCCGACCTACTCACACAGGCACGTGGCGGCACCCCTTAATTTTTCAGGCACGTGCCCATATACGAGCGGTCGGTCGAGAATTCCACTGCCATGCTCGACGACACGGGCATGAACATCGAGTAATCGGCCGGCACGTCGGCCGGGTCCTTGAACACGGCGATGCCATCGAAATCGACGGCCTGCGCGCCCAGGCCCAGCTTGTTGACGGTGATGGTTTCCGCATGCGTCTTGCCGGCGGTGTTGTTGGTGATGGTGGCGGTGCCGCCGGCCACGACGATCTTCGCACTGATGCCCGGCGCCGCGCAGGCGTAGCTGCCGGCGATTTCAGTACCGATCTTTTGCTGTTTGGCGGCGACGATGGTGCCCACGCGCAGCACGTTCTGCTGGTTGCGGCTGTAGCGGTCGATGAACAGCGCCAGCCCCCGGTCCCCCGCGTGCACGTGCACGATGCCGAAGTCCTGGCCGCCCTGGCGGGCGATGATCAGGCCACGCGCCGCGTCACGGACCAAAGTCAGGCTGGCGTTTTCCGCTTCCAGCTGCGGCGATACGGCGGAGCACGCGCCTTGCGCATTGAACACGCCGCCATTGCACAGTTGCGCACTGCCATCGGCCGCCACCTTGAGGCTGCCTTTCGGATTGAAACGGTCGCCACCGTTCGAGGCATTGCGCATGGCGCCCAGGAAGATGTAGCTGCCGGCCAGCTTGGCCACGTCCGTAACGGCATAGCCGCTGCCGCTGACGCTGGAATTCACGCTGCCCAGTTTCACAGTCCCCGTCACCAAGCGCGTGCGCGCATCGACGCTCAGGCTCAGGTCCGTGCCGGTATAGGTCGTGATATTGCCGGTGGTGGTGGCGCTGAACTTGCCGCTGCGGTCGGCCAGGCCGAACTGCGTCGACAGCACCTTGACGCTGAAGGTTTTTTTGGCGTTGTCGAACGTGATGCGCCACGTGTCGCCGATGTCGGCGGCCACGTCATACACCGTCTCGTCCGCATTCGCGCCGGCGATGACGGCCAGGCCAGCCTCCTTGGCCACGGCGGCTGACGCCACGGCCACGCTGTCGGCGGGAACGACGGGCGGCGTCACCACGACGGGCGGCGTGACCGGTGCTTCCGGCGTGCCGCCATCGCTGCCGCCACCGCATGCGGACAGGGCCGCGCCCAGGACAAGGAAGGTAAGTGTATTTTTCATATGGTGTGACTTTCGGGGAAGGCGGGAGCTGCCGGAAAACACATGCTAGCCTTGCCCGCAATCTATTGCCATGGAACAAATGTTCCATGGACGCCATCCCCGGCATGGTGGCAATATGCACGGCGCGGGCGGCACGCCTGCGTCATTTATGTGACAATTCGTCGTACTGTCGGCTCCGTTTTTCCTCCTCAGGCTCGCATCCATGACCAGTTCCCCGATTAAAAGCTACCTTCCCTGGGTGGTCGCCACCGCCCTGTTCATGGAGCAACTCGACTCCACCATCGTCAACACCGCCATCCCCGCCATGGCCGCCAGCCTGCAAGTGACCCCGCTGAGCCTGAAGGCCGTCGTCACCAGCTACATCCTGAGCCTGGCCGTGTGCATTCCCATCAGCGGCTGGATGGCCGACCGCTTCGGCACGCGGCGCGTGTTTTCCGCCGCCGTTGCCATCTTTACCATCGCCTCCATCCTGTGCGGCCTGTCCGTGAACGCGCCCATGCTGGTGGCCGCGCGCCTGCTGCAAGGGGTGGGCGCGGCCATGATGATGCCGGTGGGCAGGCTCACCATCATCCGCACCTTTCCCAAGTCGCAATTGCTGGCGGCCATGAATTTCGTCATCATCCCCGCCCTGATCGGCCCCCTGCTGGGGCCCACGGTGGGCGGGCTGATCGTGCACTGGCTGTCGTGGCGCGAGATTTTCTTCGTCAACGTGCCCGTCGGCCTGGTGGCCTTGTACCTGGCGCACCGCTACATGCCCGATTACTATGGTGACAAGCCGCGTCCGCTGGACCTGATCGGCCTGGTGCTGTTCGGCACGGGCATCGCACTGCTGTCGTGGCTGCTGGAAATCTTCGGCGAACACCGCATCGACGGCACCTCGTTTGCCGTGCTGCTGTTCATCTCCATCAGCCTGCTGGCCGCATATGCCTGGCATTCGAACGAAGTGCTGCACCCGCTGCTGCGCCTGACCCTGTTCAAGATCCGCACCTTCCGCGTTTCCGTCGTGGGCGGCTTCGTCACGCGCCTGGGCGTGGGCGGCCTGCCCTTCCTGTTGCCGCTGCTGTACCAGCTGGGCCTGGGCTTGCCCGCCTGGCAGTCGGGCTTGCTGATGATGCCGTCGGCCGCCGCCGCCATGGGCATGAAATTCATATCCGCGCGCGTGCTGGCCCGCTTCGGCTACCGCCAGGTGCTGATCGTCAACACGGTGCTGATCGGCGTCACCATCGCCATGTTTTCGCAGGTGGGCGTGGGCACGCCCCTGTACGTGATCGTCGCCATCAGCCTGTGCATGGGCTTTTTCAATTCGCTGCAGTTTTCCAGCATGAACACCATCGCCTATGCCGACGTCGACAAGGCCGATTCCAGCATGGCCAGCACCATCGCCAGTTCGATGCAGCAACTGTCGATGAGCTTTGGCCTCGCCTTCGGTTCGCTGATCACGGGCTGGTACCTGGGCGACATGCCGCAGTCGGACCGCGCCATGCTCAGCACGGCGCTGCACCACGCCTTCCTGACCCTGGCCGCCCTGACGGTGCTGTCCTCGCTGACCTTCTGGACCTTGCGCCGCGACGATGGCGAAAGCATCAGCAAGGGCACGGACAGCGACGAGGAAGACGCGGCCGACGTGAAGGCCCAGGCCGTTGTACAGACGGAAGTGCAAACCACGAAAGGCTGAGCCACCTCAAGCTTGCCGCCTGCGCCGCTGGCGCTTTGGCCTGCCACTGCTACCGTGACGGCAGGAGGTGCACATGGCGGCCGAGCGGCGCTTTGCGTGGAAAGGCACGGACCGCCATGGCCAGGCGGTCGAGGGCATCTTGCGCGCGGCCGACGCCACCACTGCCAGGGCCGCGCTCAGACGCCAGGGCATCCTGGCCAGCAAGGTAAAAGCCCCGCGCGCCGCGCCAGGCAAGGCCATCACGCGCAAGGATATCGCCCTGTTCACGCGCCAGCTGTCGACCATGATGGCGGCCGGCGTGCCGCTGCTGCACGCCTTCGACATCGCCGGCAAGGGCCACGCCAAGCCGGCCGTCACCGAGCTGATGCGCGACTTGCGCCGCGACATCGAAGCGGGCAGCAGCCTGCAGCAAGCCTTCCGCCAGTTCCCCCTGCTGTTTGACGAGTTGTATTGCAACTTGCTGGCGGCCGGCGAACAGGCGGGCATCGTGCAGGAATTGCTGGCGCGCCTGGCCACGCACCAGGAAAAAGCCATCGCCCTGCGGCGGCAGGTGCGCGGCGCGCTGATGTATCCGCTGGTCATCGTGCTCGTCGCCATCGTCGTCACGGCCATCATCATGAGCGTCGTCGTGCCCGCCTTCCGCCAGGTCTTCGACAGCTTCGGCGCACCGTTGCCGCTGCCCACACTGGTCGTCATGGGCGTCTCCGCCTTCCTCGTCCATTACTGGCTGGCTCTGCTGGTGGTGCTTCTGCTTGCTTGCTTGCTGCTGCACCTGGCCTGGCGCCGCTGGCCCGCCTTGCGACGCAGCACGCAAGTGCAGGCTTTGCGCCTGCCCGTCTTCGGCCCGCTGCTGCGCAAGGCGGCGATCGCCCGCTGGACGCGCACCCTGGCTGCCATGTTCGCCGCCGGCGTGCCGCTGCTTGATACACTCGGCCTCGTGGGCGCCGCAGCGGGCCACGCGCTGTACCAGGAAGCAACGGTCAGCATCGAGCGCGAAATCCGCGCCGGCGGCAGCCTGGCCCTGGCCATGGAACACAGCGCCGTGTTTCCCCCACTGCTGACGCAACTGACCCTGATCGGCGAGGAATCGGGCGCCCTCGACGCCATGCTGTCGCGCGCGGCCGATATCATCGAAGCCGAGATCGACGCCACCGTGGCCACCCTCTCGACCCTGCTGGAACCGGCGCTGATGGTGGTGCTGGGCGTGCTCGTCGGCTCGCTCGTGATTGCCCTGTATTTGCCGATTTTCAAGCTGGGGGCCGTGATTTGAAGATCGAGCCACGCAAAACGTCCCCATGCGCCGGCAGATGTTTTACACTGCGGCAGTGCCAGGCAATGTTTGCGCGGCAACATCATCACCTCAGACAACGCCACCATGCTGCAAGATACCCTGCTGTTCGCCGCCCCCGGCACCCTGCCCGTCGCCCTCGTCGCCGCCCTGTTCGGCCTGATCGTCGGCAGTTTTCTCAACGTGGTGATCCACCGCGTGCCGAAAATGATGCAGCGCGAATCCGACAATTACGTGGCGGAAGAAAGCGGCTTGCCCTTGCCGCACACGGACCGCTACAACCTGATGCTGCCGCACTCGAACTGCACCGCCTGCGGCCACCGCATCACGGCCATGGAAAACATTCCCGTCATCAGCTACCTGCTGCTGCGTGGCAAGTGCAGCGCCTGCAAGGCACCGATCTCCGTGCGCTACCCGCTCGTCGAGCTGCTGACGGGCGCGCTGTCGGCCCTGCTGATCTGGCACTTCGGCAGCGGCTGGACGGGCCTGGCCACGCTCGTTTTTGCGTATTTGCTGATCGCCATGACCTTCATCGATGCCGATACGCAAATGCTGCCCGACGACCTTACCTTCCCCCTGCTGTGGGCCGGTTTGCTGGTCAATATCAACGGCACTTTTGTGCCCCTGCAAGACGCCGTCATCGGCGCGGCCGCCGGCTACCTGGCCCTGTGGGCCGTGTACTGGGCCTTCAAGCTGGCGACAGGCAAGGAGGGAATGGGCTATGGTGACTTCAAATTGCTGGCGGCGCTAGGTGCGTGGCTGGGCTGGACCATGCTGCCGACGATCATCTTGTTGTCGTCGCTGGTGGGCGCCGTGGTCGGCATCGGCCTGATCGTGTTTGCCAAGCGGGGACGCGACAAGCCGATTCCGTTCGGCCCCTATCTGGCGGCGGCGGGCCTGATCGCCCTGCTGTACGGTACGCCCCTGTCGCAGCTCACGCTGGGCCTCGTCAGCTGACCGGCGCAGCACTGCCCCCTATGGAAAAACACATGCAACGACAACACGTCCCTTATTTCAGCGTCGGACTCACCGGCGGCATCGGTTGCGGCAAGAGCACGGTGGCCGACATGTTCGCCGCGCGCGGCGCCTCCATCGTCGATACCGACCAGATCGCCCACAGCCTGACGGCGCCCAATGGCGCAGCCATGCCGGCCCTGGTGGCGGAATTTGGCGCCGGCTACGCGGACGCGCGCGGCGCCCTCGACCGCAGCAAAATGCGCAAGCTCGTGTTTTCCGACGCCGCCGCCAAGGCGAAACTGGAAGCCATCCTGCATCCGCGCATCCGCCAGGCCACCCTGGCGGCCGCCGAAGCGGCGACGGGCAGCTACGTGGTCTTTGCCGTGCCCCTGCTGGTCGAGTCCGGCGGCTGGGTGGAGCGGGTCAACCGGGTACTGGTCATCGATTGCCTGGAAAGCCTGCAAGTGTCGCGCGTGATGGCGCGCAATGGCTTGTCGGAAGAACAAGTCAAAGCCATCATGGCCACGCAAGCCACGCGCGCCATGCGCCTGGCGGCGGCGGACGACGTGATCGACAACAATGGCGATTTGGCGTCCCTGGAACCGCAGATTGCCCAGTTGCACGATTTATATCTGGCATTTTCAAAAAGAATGGCTGGAATGGCCCCGCAACGTTTGTAATTTGTCGACGCTTGGTTCAAAATCACGGGATTGTTTGCAGGTCCTTACTTAAGGGAATTATTTTGATTGTCTACGAATACCCTTTCAACGAACGCATACGTACCTTGTTGCGGCTGGAAGACCTGTACGACAAATTCAAGTTCTTCATCCAGCAAGAACATGCAATGCAGCACCATGTTGCCTTGGCAACTATTTTCGATATGCTCGAAGTGGCGGGCCGCGCCGACCTGAAGTCGGACCTGCTGCAGGAACTCGAGCGCCAGCGCCAAAGCCTGCTCGGTTACCGCAGCAATCCGAATGTGGAACCGGAAACTCTGGACGCCATCCTCGGCGAACTCGACAGTGTTAGCGGCGCCCTCGTGGCGGCGCAAGGCAAGACGGGCCAGAATATCCGCGACAATGAATGGCTGATGAGCATCCGCGGCCGCACCATCATCCCGGGCGGCGCCTGCGAATTCGACTTGCCGTCCTACTTTGCCTGGCAAAAACGCAGCTCGGAACAGCGCCTGACCGATATCCACGCCTGGTTCGCCCCACTCGCACCGCTGTTCGATGCGCTGGCCCTCGTCTTGCGCCTGCTGCGCGATTCCGGCGGACCCGTTAAACTGATCGCCAATGGCGGCAGCTACCAGCAAATGCTGCAAGGCAAGGTGTACCAGATGCTGCGCCTGAGCCTGGACGAAAACTGCGGCGCCATCCCGGAAATTTCCGCCAACAAATACATGCTGTGGGTACGCTTCACCACCCAGGGCGGCGACTTGAAACCCAAGCCGCTGGAAGAAGATGTTCCGTTCGAGCTCACGCTCTGTAATTTTTAACTGTTACTTATTTGCGCCATCATGACCGTCGTTAATTGCCCTACCTGTGCCGCCAAAGTCGAATGGACTGAAGCCAACAAATTCCGCCCCTTCTGCTCGGAACGCTGCAAGCAGATCGACCTGGGTGCCTGGGCCGAAGAAAAATACACGATCCCCGCCGCCGACCCGTTCGAAGATCCCCTTGCGGACGAAGACAACAAGCCGCAGTAAGCCTCAACGCAGTAGACCTTAATTAAACGGATTTTCCAGGCGCAGCCCCTGCGCCGCGAAACTGTCGAGCCTGCCGCTGACCACCGTCAAGCCATAGGCGATGCCCATCGCCGCGATCTGCCCATCGATGCCGTGCGCGTGGCCATGCAGGCGTGCGCACACGAGCGCGCAATCGAGGTCGAATTCCAGCAGCCGCGGCGCATATTCCGCCAGCACGGCTTCCAGCCAGCCTTCCAGCGCCAGTGCTTCCAGCGCCGCCTCGCGCCGCCAACTGCGCTGTATGCCTGCGCGCAACTGTGCGATCACCTGCACCGGCACATAGCGCGCCTCGGGCGCCACCCGCTCGAAAAAATCGGCCACCCCCGCTGGCGCGGCGCTGCCCTTGCGCGCGGCAACGATCACATCCGCATCCAGCAGATAGCCGGGAATAGGCATGGTTCAGGAACGGCGCTCGAAATCCGCATCGAAGCCCACGTCGGGCATGGCACGCAAAATATCGTCGAGCGGGCGCTTCGGCAGCGGCCGCAAGGCGCTGCGCAAGATATCGCGGTGCTCGTCCTCGATGCTGCGCCCATGCGCGCGGGCACGCTTGTGCAAGGCGGCGATCAGCAATTCATCGGTATCGGTAAAGGTCAGTGTCAGCGGCATGCGAGACTCCCCGGTGCGTGATGAAAGCACTGTAGCGCAAAGCGCGCGCGATACAAGGAAAGTCACGGAAAAGCTTGCGCCAGCACGCAGCATGCTGCTGCACGCTGGCACCAGATCAGGCAAGAAGCAGGGATTCCCGGCGTACCTCATCTAACCATTCCAGCAGGGGAATGGTGGCCGGCAGCAAGGGTTCCACGCCGACCGTGCCCTGCCAGGCGAACGCCTGCCCTTCCAGGCTTTGCGGCTCGCCCCGCCATGCGCGGCTGATATAGAAATGCAGGCGCACATGGGCGTGCGGATACACATATTCGACGCCGCACCAGGCTTCGGCACTGTCGATATGCAAGCCCAGCTCCTCGACAAACTCGCGTTTCAAGGCGTCGAGAATGGCTTCGCCCGCTTCGACTTTACCGCCAGGAAATTCCCAATAGCCGTCATACGGCTTGCCGGCAGGGCGTTGGCCCAGCAGCACGTCGCCGTTCGGCTTCATCAGGATGCCGACGGCGACATCGACCGGTTTGATTTTCACTTCGCTCATTGCGGCAACTTTCCCGCAGGAAGTTTCCCCGCATAGTCGCGCGCGAATTGCCAAGCGACACGACCCGAACGGGAACCGCGCTGCAAGGCCCAGCGCAGGGCGTCGCCGCGCGCCTGCGCGATCTGCTCCGGCGTGCAGCCGAACGAGGCGAGCCAGTGCGCCGCGATATCGAGGTAATCGTCCTGCTTGAACGGATAGAACGACAGCCACAGGCCGAAGCGTTCGGACAGCGAGATTTTCTCTTCCACCGTCTCGCCCGGATGCAGATCGCCATCGTCGTCCGTCTTGTAGCTCGTGTTGTCCGACATGCGTTCCGGCATCAGGTGACGGCGGTTCGACGTGGCGTAGATCAGCACATTGTCCGATTGCGCGGCGATGCTGCCGTCGAGCGCCACTTTCAGCGCCTTGTAGCCGCTCTCGCCCTCTTCGAACGACAGGTCGTCGCAAAAGATGATGAAGCGCTCGGGGCGCGCCGCCACCAGGTCGACGATGTCGGGCAAGTCGGCCAGGTCGGCCTTGTCCACTTCGATCAAGCGCAAGCCCTGGTCGGCAAACTGGTTCAGGCACGCCTTGATCAGGGAAGACTTGCCCGTGCCGCGCGCGCCCGTCAGCAGCACGTTGTTGGCCGGACGCTTACCGACGAACTGGCGCGTGTTCTGCTCGATCTGGGCTTTTTGCGTGCCGATATTATGCAAGTCGTCCAAGGCGATGTTCGACACGTGGGCCACGGCCTGCAAATAAGGAAGCGCGCCCTGGCGCCGGCGCCAGCGGAAGGCAAAGCTGTTCCAGTCCGGCACGGGCGTCGGCTGCGGCAGGATCGCTTCCACCCTCGCCAGCAACGCTTCGGCACGGATCAGGAATTGATCGAGGCCGGTCATGAGCGGTAGTCGGCGTTGATCGACACGTAGTCATGCGACAGGTCGCACGTCCACAGGGTAGCCGTGGCATCGCCGCGCGCCAGCTTGACGCGGATGGTGATTTCGCTTTGCTGCATCACGCGCTGGCCATCCTGTTCCTGGTAGTCGGGGTTGCGGCCGCCATTCTTGGCCACCCACACGTCGTCCAGGTACAGGTTCAACTGGCCCACGTCCAGGTCGTCCACGCCCGCATAGCCGATGGCGGCCAGGATGCGGCCCAGGTTCGGGTCGGACGCGAAAAACGCCGTTTTCACCAGCGGCGAATGGGCGATGGAATAGGCGATCTTGCGGCACTCTTCCACGTTGCGGCCGTCTTCCACGGTCACGGTCATGAACTTGGTCGCGCCTTCGCCGTCGCGCACGATGGCTTGCGCGAGAAAAGTAGACAGTTCGGTGACGGCGGCGGCCAGTGCCGCATAGTGCGGCGAGTCGATGGAATCGATGACCAGGCTGCCGGCGCCCGTGGCCACCAGCATGAACGAGTCATTGGTGGACGTGTCGCCGTCGATGGTGATGCAGTTGAACGATTTGTCGGCCGCCTGTTTCACCAGCTGGTCCAGCACGGGCTGGGCCACGGTGGCGTCGAACGCGAGGAAACCGAGCATTGTGGCCATGTTCGGCTTGATCATGCCGGCGCCCTTGCTGATGCCCGTCAGGGTGACCGCGTGGCCGCCGATGGTGACCGTGCGCGAGCCGGCTTTCGGCTGCGTATCGGTGGTCATGATGGCTTCGGCGGCCGAGAACCAGTTGTCCGACGTCAGCGCGGCCACGGCTTGCGGCAAGCCGGCCACGAGACGCTGCACGGGCAAGGGTTCGAGGATCACGCCCGTGGAAAACGGCAGGATTTGCTGCGGCGTGCAGCCCAGCAGCTCGGCCAGCGCGGCGCAGCTGGCCTGCGCGTCGGCCAGGCCCGATTCACCCGTGCCCGCATTCGCGTTGCCCGTGTTGACCAGCAGCGCGCGGATCGGCGCGGCGCCGGCCGTCACGGCGGCCAGGTTGGCTTTCGAAATTTGCACGGGCGCGGCGCAGAAACGGTTCAAGGTGAACACGCCAGCCACGGTGGCCGTCGGCGCCAGTTTCAATACCAGCAAATCCTTGCGGTTGGGTTTCTTGATGCCGGCTTCGGCAACACCGATTTCAATGCCGGCGACGGCTTTCAAGTCGGCGGCGACGGGCTTGGGAGAATTGACGGCCATGGTGATTTCTTCTGCGAGGGAAAATGGAAGCGCTATTGTAGCGCCTTCGCGGTGCCGGTGAACATGCGGCCCGTGAATAGTCGCGATGCTCCCGGCCGCGCCGAAGCGGGCCGGCCATGTGGCCAGGCTTGCGATTTATCAGAACGCCGCAGCCTGGCGGCGCTAAGGTAGGAAAACAAACGATGGCGCTGCCGGCAAGCGCCTGCGGGGAGGATGTCATGGCGTATGGTAAGTCAGACTGCATGCAGCCCTGCGCATCAGGCATGACATGCCTGATGCGTCGCCTATCCCTGCTTTGCCTGCTGGGCTGCCTGACTGCCTGTACGGTGCCGCGCATCCCGGCAGCTGACGCCGACATCCACGCCACTGAACAGGCATCCGAAGCACCACCCGCCCCAGCCGCGGCTCCCCCTCCCGCGCCTCCCCCGCCTCCCCCACCGCCCACCGCCGTGGCACAAGAAGCAGCGCCCGCCATCCCGTGGAGCGTCCCATGGTCGGCTGGAGGGGGCCTGTTCGGCAACATCGGCAACCTGGTCGGCAGCATGGGCAATGGCGGCAGGCCAGGGCCAGAACCAACGCCAAAGCACAAGACCGCGACGGCTGGCGCCTTGCACGTCACCGTGTATTACGCCACCGACAGGCAGTACCAGAGCGGCAGCCACAACTATGGCTGGCAGCCCAACCGCGCGCCGCCCAATCTGAGCTACGGCAGCGTGCAAGTGAGCATTCCTGAAAAAAGAGCGCCAGGCGAACTGCCGCTGCCACCGTGGTACGACGTCCTTTCCGGCGACGATGCGCAAAAATATGTGCTGATCAAGGGGATCACGCGCCTGTCGCGCGCGAATTTCCTCGCCGCCGTGAAGGCCAGGATACAGGCTGCCCCGGAACGGCGCGCCGCCTTCATCTACATCCACGGCTACAGCAATTCCTTTGACGATGCCGCCCGGCGCACGGCCCAGATGGCGGTCGACCTCGACATCGGCGCCCTGCCCGTGTTCTACAGCTGGCCATCGAAGGGCACGCTGGCCGGCTATGAATTCGATGAAAACTCTGCCGAATGGACGCAGACGCACCTGCAAGCCTTCCTGGCCGACTTTGCGGAGCACTCTTCCGCCACCGATATCTACATCATCGCCCACAGCATGGGCAATCGCCCGATGACGCTGGCACTGGCCGCCCTGCTGGAAAAACGTCCCGACCTGCGCTCCCTGTTCAAGCAGGTGGTGCTGGCGGCACCGGACATCAATGCCGACGTCTTCCGCGAGCAGATCGCTCCCCGCTTCGCCACCCTCAAGCTGCCCGCCACCCTGTATGCGTCCGCGAACGACAAGGCCATCCGTGCTTCCTACAATTTTGCCGACTGGGACAGGATAGGCGACATCCGCGGCCCCGTCGTTGGCATTCCCGGCATGGAACTCGTCGATGCCTCGGCCGTCATCATGAACTTCATGGGCCATGATTACTTTGCCAGCAACCGGGTCCTGCTGACCGACATCGCCACCATGATCAAGACGGGGCAGCGGGCCAAAAACCGTGGCGGCTTGAAAGGCATACCCTCTCAGGCACCACAATACTGGGCTTTTCCCTGAGCAGCGGCCATGCGTGGCGGCATAAAAAAACGGAGACCGAGGTCTCCGTTTTTTGTCAGGCTGTCACACCGCCTTATGCCAGCTTGCCGTGGCAAGCCTTATATTTTTTGCCGCTGCCGCACGGGCATGGGTCGTTGCGGCCCACTTTGACGCCCATGCTCACGCTCATGTCGTCGACGTTGTCCATGTTGCCGCCGGCCGCAGGCGCCAGCAATTCTTCCGGCGCCGCATTCGGGTCGAACTCGGCGTGCTGGTAGTGCACGTTTTCCACGTGCGACTGTTGCATCGCCTGTTCGGCCGCATCGACTTCTTCGCGCGACTGGATACGCACCGTCATCACGTGTTTCGTGACGTCGTTCTTGATCATGTCGAGCATCTGGCCAAACAGTTCAAACGCTTCGCGCTTGTATTCCTGTTTCGGGTTCTTCTGCGCATAACCGCGCAGGTGAATACCCTGGCGCAGGTGGTCGAGCGCCGCCAGGTGTTCGCGCCAGTGGCTGTCCACGCTTTGCAGCATGACATTGCGCTCGAAGCCGCCAAACGATTCCTTGCCGACGATATCGATCTTCGACTGGTACACCGCATCGGCGCCAGCCAGCACTTTTTCCAGGATCTCTTCGTCCGTCAGGGTCGAATCGGCTTCCAGCATGGATTGCAGCGGCAAGTCGAGCTGCCATTCGCCGGCCAGGGTGTTTTCCAGGCCCTTGATATCCCACTGCTCTTCCACCGATTCTTCCGGCACGTACTGGTGCACCAGGTCGGTGAACACGCCGTGGCGCAGGGAAGCGATCATTTCCGAGATGTCGGTCGTTTCCAGCAGCTCGTTGCGCTGCTGGTAGATGACCTTGCGCTGGTCGTTGGCGACGTCATCGTATTCCAGCAATTGCTTGCGGATGTCGAAGTTGCGCGCCTCGACCTTGCGCTGGGCCGATTCGATCGAACGCGAGACGATGCCTGCCTCGATCGGTTCGCCTTCCGGCATTTTCAGACGGTCCATCACGGCGCGCACGCGGTCGCCGGCGAAGATGCGCAGCAGCGCGTCGTCGAGCGACAAATAGAAACGCGACGAGCCGGGATCGCCCTGGCGGCCGGCACGGCCACGCAGCTGGTTGTCGACGCGGCGCGATTCGTGGCGTTCGGTGCCGATGATGTGCAAGCCGCCCGCATTGACCACGTGGTCGTGCAGGGATTGCCATTCATCGCGCAAGGTCTGCGACTGGGCTGCCTTGTCGGCGTCGCTCAGTTCGGGATTGGCTTCGATGAACTTGATCTGGTTCTCGACGTTACCGCCCAGCACGATGTCCGTACCGCGACCGGCCATGTTGGTGGCGATGGTGATGGCTTTCGGACGGCCTGCCTGGGCGATGATTTCCGCTTCGCGCGCATGCTGCTTCGCGTTCAGCACATTGTGCGGCAAACCGGCCTTGGTCAGGATGCCCGACAGCAGTTCCGAGTTTTCGATCGAGGTCGTGCCGACCAGCACGGGCTGGCCGCGCTCGTAGCAGTCGCGGATGTCGTTCAACATCGCGTTGTATTTTTCAGCCGACGATTTGTAGACCTGATCCTGGCGGTCCTTGCGCTGCAGCGGACGGTTTTGCGGGATCACGACCGTTTCCAGGCCGTAGATTTCCTGGAATTCGTACGCTTCGGTATCGGCAGTACCGGTCATGCCGGCCAGCTTGGCGTACATGCGGAAGTAGTTCTGGAAGGTGATCGAGGCCAGGGTCTGGTTCTCGTTCTGGATCTTGACGCCTTCTTTCGCTTCGACGGCCTGGTGCAAGCCATCGGACCAGCGGCGGCCCGTCATCAGGCGGCCCGTGAATTCATCGACGATCACCACTTCATTGTTCTGCACCACATAGTGCTGATCCTTGAAGTACAGCGCATGCGCGCGCAGGGCCGCATACAGGTGATGCACGAGGGTGATGTTGGCCGAATCGTACAGCGACGCGCCTTCCGGCAGCAGGCCCATTTCCATCAGGATGCCTTCGGCCTTTTCGTGGCCGGCTTCCGTCAGCAGCACCTGGTGCGCTTTTTCATCCTTGGTGTAGTCGCCCGGCACTTCAACCTTGCCCTTGCCGTCCGGCGTTTCTTCGCCGATCTGCAAGGTCAGGCGCGCAGGCACTGCATTGATCTTGTGATACAGGTCCGTATGGTTCTCGGCCTGACCCGAAATGATCAAGGGCGTACGCGCTTCATCGATCAGGATCGAGTCGACTTCATCGACGATGCCGAAGTTCAGGCTGCGCTGCACGCGCTCGCGCGCTTCGTAGACCATGTTGTCGCGCAAGAAGTCGAAACCGAATTCATTGTTGGTGCCATACGTGATGTCGGAGTTGTACGCCTGCTGCTTGGCGCTGTGCTCCATCTGCGACATGTTCACGCCCGTCGACAGGCCCAGCCATGCATACAGGCGGCCCATGGTCTCGGCATCGCGCTGCGCCAGGTAATCATTGACGGTAACGATATGCACGCCCTTGCCCGACAAGGCATTCAGGTAGGCTGGCAAGGTTGCCATCAGGGTCTTGCCCTCGCCCGTGCCCATCTCCGCGATTTTGCCGAAATGCAAGACCATGCCGCCGATCATCTGCACATCGAAATGGCGCATGCGCAGGACGCGCTTGCTGGCCTCGCGGCAGACGGCAAACGCTTCCGGCAACAAGGCATCGAGCGATTCGCCAGCGGCGATGCGTTCCTTGAAGGCAGGCGTCTTCGCTTGCAGCTCGGCATCCGACAGCTTTTCGATGGCCGGCTCGAGCGCATTGATCTCGCGTACCGTTTTTTGGTATTGCTTGAGCAGCCGCTGGTTGCGGCTACCGAAAATCTGGGTCAGTAATGACATGCTTGAATTCTTGAAAAAACGCCGTTAAAAAAAGCTCGGTAGGTGACGACGAGGTAACAATCGCGTGACCGCACGGAGTTCGACTATGGCAAAAGACGATGATTTTATCATGCGTTCCCGCCAAGGTTGGGGTAATGCACCATATAACAATAGCTTAATGACAAACAAATGGCAGAAATTGCGGACATTTTCCAAACTGCAAGGCCAGGTGCGCCGCACAAGCCGCCGCCCTCGCCTTGCGGGGGCGAGTGTGCTATGTTTCGGCCATGCGAACTCCCACTTATTCTCCGGCGCCGCGCCGCGGCTACGGCTTCGCCCGTTCAGGCCCGGCCGTAACGGGCGCAACCGATTTTCTGCGTGGCAACGCGACGATGGCCTCATTGATGCCCACCGTCACGCGCCTGGCCGCCCTGCAAAAAGATTGCGCCAGGGCCTTGCCGGCCATGTTCGAGCACTGCGACATCCTGCAGTTTGAAAGCGGGCAGCTGGTGCTGGCCACGCCGAACGCGGCGCTGGCGGCCAAGCTCAAACAGCAATTGCCGAAGTTGCAAGGGGAACTGGAAAGAAAGGGCTGGCAGATTTCAGGCATCAAGCTGAAAGTGCAAGTCATCAAGAGCATCGCGCCCATCGTGCATACGCGGGCACTGGTCTTGCCGGAAAAAGCCATGTCGGCCCTGGAAGAGCTGAGCACGGCCCTGCCCGCGTCGAAGCAGAACGAGCAATTGATCGCGGCGCTGCGCAACATGGTTCGCCACCACCGCGAACCGCGGGACTGAGAATAACGGCGCTAAATTAACGCATATCGCGTAGGTCGAATTAGGCCCTTCGGGCCGTAATCCGACAACACCACGATCAGTGCCAACATGGTTGTCGGATTAGGCGGGGCGTCACGCCGCTAATCCGACCTACGTCAGCGACCACTCGCGTTCCATTTGACGGAGATACGACTGCGGCGCCGCCTCGTTGGTGGCGAACGACACGATTTCATACGCATCGGGCTGCTCCAGCAGCGCCAGCAGCAGCTGGTTGTTCAGCGCGTGGCCGGACTTGTGCGCCGTGTAGTAGGCGAGCAAGGGATGGCCCACCAGGTACAGGTCGCCGATGGCGTCGAGGATCTTGTGACGCACGAACTCGTCTTCATAGCGCAAGCCGTCCGCATTGAGGATGCGGTATTCGTCCATGACGATGGCGTTTTCCAGCGAACCGCCACGGGCCAGGCCCATGCCGCGCAAGCTTTCCACGTCCTGCATGAAACCGAAGGTACGCGCGCGCGCGACGTCGTGCACGTAGGATACGTCACCAAAGTCGACGGAAGCGCGCTGCATCGTGCCATCGACGGCCGGATGATTGAATTCGATGAAGAAATCGAGCTTGAAACCGTCGTACGGCGACAAGCGCGCCCATTTCTCCGCATCACCCTTGCCGTGACGCACTTCCACGGGCTTGATGACCTTGATGAATTTCTTCGGCGCCTGCTGCTCTTCCACTCCCGCCTGCTGCAGCAGGTAGACGAAGGACGAGGCGGAGCCATCCATGATGGGAATTTCTTCCGCATTCACGTCGATGTACATATTGTCCACGCCCAGGCCGGCCGCGGCCGACATCAGGTGTTCCACGGTCGATACCCTGGCGCCGTCCTTGATCAGCACGGAAGCCATGCGCGTATCGCCCACGGCCATGGCGCTGGCGGGAAACTCGACGATGGGATCGAGGTCGATGCGGCGAAACACGATGCCCGTGTCGATGGCGGCCGGACGCAAGGTCAGCTCGACCTTGGTGCCAGAGTGCAAGCCGACACCGATGGTGCGGACCAATTGTTTGATAGTGCGTTGTTTTAACATCCGTCGATTATATCTATTTGCCGGATTTTCGTTGCGGCGCGGCATGGTCCACGCCAGAAAAACCACAGCGCACCGTCAAGGATGTTCGCTTTCCGCATGCACGGCTTCGCGCCGCACGAGATAAATGCCGCTGCCGATGATGATGGCCGCGCCGACCAGCGTGTATTCGTCGGGCAAGGCGCGCCACAGCAGCCAGTCCAGGGCCATGCCCCAGGCCAGGGCCGAGTATTCGAACGGCGCCACGCTGGAAGCCTTGCCATGGCGAAACGCTTCCGTGATGGCCAGCTGGCCCACGAAGCCGCTCAGCGACAAGCCCGCCAGCAGCCACCAGTCTTCGCGGCGGATGCTCACCCACTCGTGCGCCGACAGGGCTACGCCGCCTGCGGCCATCATCACCATCAGCCAGAAGACCATGCTTTCGCTGGCGTCCGTGCGGCTCAGGATGCGGCCCGTGACGGCGGAAATGGCGTAGCAGGCGGCCGAACCCAGCACGGCCAGCCCGGCCAGCGAAAAGAATCCCGAGCCGTCGGGGCGCAGCGCCACCAGCACGCCCAGCAAACCGATGCCGATGGCGCACCAGCGCGCGACGTCGACTTTTTCCTTCAGGATAAAAACAGACAGGGCCGTGATCAGCAAGGGGGCGATGAAGAACAGCGAGTACGTCTCGGCCAGCGACATGCGCTTCAAGCCGTACGCGAACAGCGTGATCATCAGCACGCCCAGCGCGCCGCGCAGCAAGTGCAGCGACCAGCGCACCTGCAGCACGTTCTTGAAAGCGCCGCGGTACAGCAGGTACAGGCACACGAGCGGCAGGGACGACAGGGCGCGCAGCGCCGTCACCTGCATGGCGGGATAATGGGCGGACAGCAGCTTCATGGCCGTGTCCATCAGGGAAAACATGGCGACGGCGACCAGCATCACATAGATGCTGCGCAGGTTGGGATTGCGGGGTAGCAGGACAGACTCCTGGCGAAAAAGCGGGACCGTCATCATGGCGACGGCCGGAGCCAGGACAGCCTGGTCTGGAAAGGCAGGGCCAGGCGGTCAGCCCGATTATAGCAAGCGCGGCCGGTTTAGCTTATGACACAGGCAACAGCATCACCAGTTTCAAGTCGTGCTGGCGCGCCAGGTGCAAGGTCACCTGGTTGAATGCCAGCAGCCCCTGTCGCGCATGCTGGAACTGGCGCAAGCCGCCATCGCGGCCCTGCACCTGCTGCGCGCCCCACCATTGGCGAAAGTCCGCGCTGGCGCCGGCCAGTTCCGCGATCAGGCCGGCCAGCGGGGCCTGGTCCGCCTGCCGGCCGATATCGGCGCGAAACTCCGCCACCAGGCGCTGCGCCCGCTCGGGCCAACCGACGACGAGCTCGCGCGCCCCCGGTTCCAGGAACATGAAGCGCAGCTGGTTCGGCGCGCCCTCCCCGGCCTGCAGCCAGCCAGCAAACAAGGTGGACGCCGCGCCGTTCCACGCCACGGCATTCCATTCGCGGTCGAGGATGTAGGCGGGCGCATCGATGGCGGACACGATGGCGGCCAGCTCGGCGCTGCCAGGTCCCGCGCCCTCGCCCGCGCCATGGCTGGGGTCATGCTTGTCGGCCACCTCGAACAGATAGGCGCGCTCGGCCGCGCTCAGCTGCAGCACCTGCGCCAGGCGGGCCAGCATCTTGGCCGACGCCGACACGGGCCGTCCCTGCTCCAGCCACGTCAGCCAGGTGGGACTGACGTCGCACAGCTGCGCCAGCTCTTCGCGCCGCAAGCCGGGCGTGCGCCGCCGCCCGCCGCCGGGCAAGCCAGCCATGGCGGGGGTGACGGCTTCGCGCCGGGCGCGGATGAATTCAGCAAGTTTGTTCGACATGGCAAGGCTGCATGGTAGTAGATATACCAGTATAAGTTATGGTCTTGTTACAGGATAATTTTATCCTTATTCTGCAGGAACTCACCCATCACCAGGAGAAAACCATGCAGCAGCACGATGTCGTTACCGAACAGTTTGGCAAGACTGCCAATGCCTACCTGAGCAGCGCCGTTCACGCGCAAGGCGCCGACCTGGTGCTGATGCAGGAATGCGCGCGCCGCCATGACAAGCCCGCCGTCCTGGACCTGGGCTGCGGCGCCGGCCACGCCAGCTTCGCCGTCGCTCCCGTGGCGCAATCGGTCGTCGCCTACGACCTGGCGCAGCCCATGCTCGACGTCGTCGACCACGCGAAGGCGCAGCGCGGCTTGCACAACATCAGCACGCAACAGGGCGACGTGGCCCGCCTGCCGTTTGCCGACGCCAGCTTCGACATGGTCGTCACGCGCTTTTCCGCGCACCACTGGAACGACGTGGCGGGAGCCCTGGCCGAAGCGTGGCGCGTGCTGCGCCCGAACGGCACCTTGCTCGTGGTCGACATCGTCGCGCCGAAAACGGCCCTGTACGACAGCACCTTGCAGGCGGTGGAAATGCTGCGCGACGCTTCCCACGTGCGCGACTACCGCACCTGCGAATGGGGCGCCAAATTCAACAATGCGGGATTCACGCACAGCTTGCGCAGCGTGTGGAAACTGACGATGCAGTTCGACGAGTGGGTGGCGCGCATGCGCACGCCGAACGAGCGAGTGGCGGCCATCCGCAACCTGTTCGATGGCGCGCCCGAGGAAGCGAGAAGATATTTCGCGCTGCAGGACGACTATTCGTTCAGCATCGATGCGGCCATGTTCGAGGCAACGAAACCGTCGGTACAGTAAACGTCAAAACGGCGCCGATGGCGCCGTTTTGATTCATGCGTAGGTTGGATTAGCGCGCAGCGCGTAATCCAACAATGCTGAAGCAAACGCGGTGCAAACGCCGCACGTCGGCTTACGCTGCGCTAAGCCGACCTACGCCGACCCACACAGGCCTGCGCTCTGCTTAAGCCAGCTGACCCAGCAATGTCTCGGCATTCGACACTTCAAACTTGCCGCCTTGCTCGATGTTCAATTGCGTCACGACGCCATTGTCGACCAGCATCGAGTAGCGCTGCGAGCGCGTGCCCATGCCATGCTTGGAAAAATCGGCGTCCAGGCCCAGGGCCTTGCTGTAGGCGGCGTTGCCGTCAGCCATCATGCGCACGACGCCCGTGGCTTTCTGGTCGCGGCCCCAGGCGCCCATCACGAACGCGTCGTTGACGGAGATGCACCAGATTTCATCAACGCCCTTGGCTTTCAGGTCGGCAGCGTGCTGCACGTAGCCTGGCACGTGCTGTGCGGAGCAGGTCGGGGTGTAGGCGCCTGGCAGGCCGAAGATGGCGATCTTCTTGCCCTTGACCAAGTCTTGCACATTGAACGTGTTCGGGCCCAGTGCGCAACCTTCGGTTTCGCTTTCGATGAATTCGGCCAGGGTGCCTTCTGGCAGGGTGTCGCCGATCTTGATGGTCATGTTGACTCCTTGTGTACTGTCGGTTGAGGATGCTGCCGGCATGATGCCGACACTGCGCGATAGTATGCCTGACTTGCCGTATTTGTGCAGAAAATGGCCGGAAAGGCAAAGTCAAAAGTCAAAAACCGGCAAAAAAAACGGCGGCCCTCAGGCCGCCGTCATCGTTGCATACATCAGATCACCTTTTCCATATTGAAGCGCATGAAAAATGCTCAGGGCAAGGCGCATGGCCGAAGACAGTACGAATGTACGGCAAGGCTATGCAACGCCGCCATGGGCTTTTTTCACTGCGCTTAATCGGCTTGCTTGCGCAGGAACGCTGGAATGTCGTAGGTCTCCATGCCATTCTTTTCCATCGCGCGCACCTGCTCGGAAGCCGATTCGCGGCGCCATACCGCCGGCGCCTTCATGCCGTCGAAGCCGGCGGCCGGCGTGGCCACGCCTACCGTCGTCGCCGCCGCTTGCGCGCTACCCATGGCGGCCGACGGGGTCAGCGGGCCGTTGTGGGTGCCGGTGCGCAGCACTTGCTGCGGTACCAGCTGGATGTTTTTCTTGGCGCGGCCCAGGCCCGTGGCCACCACGGTCACGCGGATATCGTCGCCCATGGCGTCGTCGTAGGCGATACCTTGCGCGATCGACGCGTCCGGCGCGGCAAACGCGCGCACGGCAGCCATGACTTCCTTGATCTCCTTACCTTTCAAGCCACGGCTGGCCGTGACGTTGACCAGCACGCCGCGCGCGCCGGACAGATCGATGCCATCCAACAGCGGCGAAGCGACAGCCTGTTCGGCGGCGATACGCGCGCGGTCGACGCCGGAAGCCGTCGCCGTACCCATCATGGCCTTGCCCTGCTCGCCCATGATGGTTTTCACGTCGTTGAAGTCGACGTTGATATGGCCAGGCACGTTGATGATCTCGGCAATGCCGGCCACTGCGTTGTTGAGCACATCATCGGCGTGCTGCATCCATTCCAGCATGCTTTCGTCTTCGTAGATCTCTTCCAGTTTTTCATTGAGGATGATGATCAGCGAATCGACATGCAGGGACAGCTGCTCCAGGCCTTCGTCGGCGATGTCCATGCACTTCTGGCCTTCGTACGAGAATGGCTTGGAAACCACGGCCACCGTCAGCGCGCCCAGTTCCTTGGCCACTTCGGCCACGATGGGAGCGGCGCCCGTGCCGGTGCCGCCACCCATGCCGGCGGCGATGAAGACCATGTGCGCGCCGCGCAGCGAATCGGCGATGCGCGTGCGCGACTCTTCGGCCAGCTGGCGGCCGACGGCAGGCTTCATGCCGGCGCCCAGACCGGTATCGCCGATCTGGATGATGTTGTGGGCCTTCGATGTCGACAGGGCCTGTGCGTCGGTGTTGGCGGCAATGAATTCCACGCCCGACATGCCTTTGTTGATCATGTGTTGGACTGCATTGCCACCCGCACCGCCGACGCCGACGACCTTGATGACGGTACCTAAAGCTGTGTTATCGACCATATCGAACTCCATGATGTGCTCCTATCAGATGCGGTTTCCAAGCGCCAGGCCTCATATTGGTAGGAGAACTGGAGATTGAAAACTGCGGTTAAATATAAAATTAAGTTATGTGTGTGTACCTGCGATGCTGCCAAAAAACCTGTACTGCCGGGCGTAAATCATGCCCTTAAAAATTTCCTAAAAACCATTCCTTCATGCGCTGCCAGACTGCCTTCACCGAGCCGTCCTGACGCGTCACGATGTGGCCGCGCAGGTATTGCTTCTTCGCTTCCAGCAGCAGGCCCAATACCGTGGCATAGCGCGGACTGCGCACCACGTCGGCCAGCTGGCCCCGATACTCGGGCGTGCCAAGGCGCGCCGGTTTCAGGAAAATGTCTTCCGCCATTTCCACCATGCCGGGCATGATGGACGTGCCGCCCGTGAGCACGATGCCCGACGACAGCACGCCTTCGTAACCGGATTCGCGCACCACCTGGTGCACCATGGCGAACAGCTCTTCGACACGCGGTTCGATCACTGCCGCCAGCGCCTGGCGCGACAGGTTGCGCGGGCCGCGGTCGCCCAGGCCAGGCACTTCCAGCGATTCGCCAGGGTCGGCCAGGACCTGCTTGGCCACGCCATAGCGGATCTTGATTTCTTCCGCTTCCGCGGTCGGGGTACGCAAGGCCATGGCGATGTCGTTGGTGATCTGGTCGCCGGCGATGGGAATGACTGCCGTATGGCGGATCGCGCCATCGGAGAATACCGCCACATCGGTCGTGCCGCCGCCGATGTCGATCAGCACCACGCCCAGTTCCTTCTCGTCTGGCGTGAGCACCGCATCGGCGGACGCCATCGGCTGCAGGATCAGGTCCGACACTTCCAGGCCGCAGCGGCGCACGCACTTGACGATGTTCTGCACCGCCGACACGGCGCCGGTGACGATGTGCACCTTCACCTCCAGGCGGATGCCGCTCATGCCGATAGGCTCGCGCACGTCTTCCTGGCTGTCGACGATGAACTCTTGCGGCACCGTGTGCAGCAATTGCTGATCGGTCGGAATGTTAACCGCTTTTGCCGTCTCGATGACGCGCGCCACGTCGGTCGCCGTCACTTCCTTGTCCTTGATGGCCACCATGCCGCTGGAATTGAAGCTGCGGATATGGCTGCCCGCAATGCCCGCGTACACATTGCGGATCTTGCAGTCGGCCATCAGCTCGGCCTCTTCCAGCGCGCGCTGGATGGACTCCACCGTGGCCTCGATATTGACCACCACGCCCTTTTTCAGGCCCTTCGATTCGTGCTGGCCCAGCCCGATCACTTCGTGGCGCCCGTCGGACATCACTTCGGCTACCACCGCCACCACTTTCGAGGTGCCGATGTCGAGGCCGACGATCAGGTTTTTCGCGTCTTTTGTCATTTCTGTCGCCTAATGTATGGGCTATAAATTATTAAGTTAAGTCGGTTTTTTAATCGGACTGCTGTTTTTCTTCTTCATCACTGGCTTGCCATCCTTGCCTTCGGCCGGTATCACCAGGCCGGCGGAACTGAGCGCCAGGCCATTCTGGTAGCGCATATCGATCGTGTCGATATTTTCCAGCCGGCTCGCCAGTTGCGGATAGATACCCACCAGCCGGTCGACCCGCGCCTTCAGGGTCGTATGATTCTGCTCGCGCCCCAGCGCCACGCTCATGCCGTTATTCAGTTTCACCGTCCACGCATAGCGGCTCGACAACGACAGGGTTTCCGGCACCATCTTCAGCGGCGCAAACCACTTCGCCAGCTGCACGTAGGTGGCCAGTACTTCCTTCTCGCTGCCATCGGGGCCGGCAAACGCCGGCAATTCATGGTCGTCTTCCGCTTCGGCCACGTTCGCCGTAAACACGTCGCCCTTGACCGACAGCAGGCGTCCATCCTCGCCCCAGGTGCCCAGCGCTTCGTGTTCTTCCAGCGCCACGATCAGCTGGTTCGGCCACTCGCGCCGCACGCTGGCACGGCGTACCCAGGGTACCGATTCGAACACGCCGCGCACGCTATCGAGGTTGGTCGTGAAAAAATTGCCCTTGATGCGGCCCAAGGTGCCGCTGCGCAGGGTCAGGTAATTCACGTGGCGCAGGCCCTTGTCGTCCGCGCTTTCCACCTTGATCGTGCGCAGGTCGAACATGGGACGCTGCGACACCCACCAGACGCCGGCTGCCACGCACACGACCAGAACCGCGGCCAGCAAGCCGTTGGCAGTCGTATTGAGGCTTTTAGCGTCATGCCACATATCAGTGCTGTCCCTTGTGCATTTTCAAACGCGCGCCAGCGACGATTTCCAGGCACAGGTCTTCATAGCTGATGCCCACCGCGCGCGCCGCCATCGGCACGAGCGAATGTCCCGTCATGCCTGGCGAGGTGTTCACTTCCAGCAGAAACAGCTTGCTGTCGGCCGCGCGCATCAGCACGTCGACCCGTCCCCAGCCTTCGCAGCCGAGAGCGCGGTAGGCTGCCACGGCGATGCGTTCCATCTCCGCCACGATCGCCGGGTCCAGCTGCGGCGGGCAGAAATACTGCGTGTCGTCCGTGAAGTACTTGTTCTGGTAGTCGTAATTGCCTTGCGGCGCGACGATTTCAATCGGCGGCAACGCGCGCGCCGTGGCGCCCTTGCCCAGGATCGCGACGGTGAATTCGCGGCCCCTGATGAATTCCTCAGCCAGCACGGCATCATCGAGACCGGCGGCGATGTCGTAGGCCGCCTGGAAGGCCGATGCCTCGTTGACCGTCGTGATGCCGATGCTCGAACCTTCATGCGGTGGCTTGACGATCAGCGGCAAGCCCAGTTCCGCGGCCACCTTGGCCAGGTCGGAGCTGTCATCGAGCACCGCGTACTTCGGCGTCGGCAGCTCGTGCATCAGCCAGATCATCTTGGTGTAGACCTTGTCCATGCCCACCGCGCAGGCCATCACGCCGCTGCCCGTGTAGGGAATGCCCAGCTGCTCCAGCGCGCCCTGCAGGCTGCCGTCTTCGCCGAAGCGGCCGTGCAGCGCGATAAAGACGCGGTCGAATTTTTCAGCGGCCAGTTCGGCCAGGCTGCGTTCGCCCGTGTCGAACGCGTGCGCGTCCACGCCGCGGCTTTTCAAAGCGGCCAGCACGCCCGTGCCGGACATCAGCGACACTTCGCGCTCGGCCGAGCTGCCGCCGAACAGGACGCCGACCTTGCCCAATTGTTTTACGTCGATAGCTGAAGCTTGGTTCACATCAGGCCTTTACAGTGTTGGATGGATACGTTGTCAGTTGATTCGGGATGCCGCTGATCGAGCCGGCTCCCATGGTCAGCACGACGTCGCCGTCGCGCGCCACGCTCATGATGGTGTCGGCCATGTCCGTCATGGACTCGACGAAAATCGGTTCGATCTTGCCGCGCGCGCGCAGCGCATGCGCCAGGGCGCGGCCGTCGGCGGCGACGATGGGCGCTTCGCCCGCCGCATAGACTTCGGACAAGAGCAGCACGTCGGGCGCGCCCAGCACCTTGACGAAATCCTCGAACAGGTCGCGCGTGCGGCTGTAGCGGTGCGGCTGGAAAGCCAGTACCAGACGGCGGCCAGGATAGGCGGCGCGCGCGGCGGCCAGGGTCACTTCCGTTTCCACAGGGTGATGGCCGAAATCGTCGACCAGGGCGAAGCTGCCGCCGTTCGGCAGCGCCACGTCGCCGTAGCGCGAGAAGCGGCGGCCCACGCCGGAAAACTCGGCCAGGCCCTGCTGCGTGGCGCTGTCGGCGATGCCGATTTCGCGCGCGATGGCGATCGCCGAGCAGGCATTCTGCACATTGTGCATGCCGGGCTGGTTCAGTACCACGTCCAGATCCGGATAGCCTTCCTGCAGCACGGTGAAGTGCATTTCCAGGCCCACGGCGCGCGCATTGATGGCGCGCACTTGCGCGTCTTCCGCGAAGCCGTAGGTGGTGACGGGCTTGGTCACGGACGGGATGATGGCGCGCACGTGCGGATCGTCGATGCACAGCATGGCGCGGCCATAGAACGGCAAGCGGTGCGTAAACTGCACGAAGGCTTGCTTGAGCTTTTCGAAATCGTGTTCGTACGTATCCATGTGATCGGCGTCGATATTCGTGATCACTTCGATCATCGGCGTCAGGTTCAGGAACGAGGCGTCCGATTCATCGGCTTCGGCCACCAGGTAGTCGCCCGAACCGAGCTTGGCGTTCGCGCCGGCGCTGGTCAAACGGCCGCCGATGACGAAAGTCGGGTCGAGACCGCCCTGCGCCAGCACGGAAGCGACCAGGCTGGTCGTCGTCGTCTTGCCGTGCGTGCCGGCAATCGCGATGCCGCGTTTCAGGCGCATCAATTCACCGAGCATCACGGCGCGCGGCACCAGCGGAATCTTGCGCGCGCGCGCGGCCGCCACTTCCGGATTGTCTTGCGGGACGGCGCCCGACGTCACCACCGCATCGGCGTCGCCGATATTTTCCGCCGCGTGGCCGAGCATGACGGTCGCGCCCAGGCTCGCCAGGCGCTGCGTCGCCGCATTGCTGCCCAGGTCCGAGCCCGACACCTTGTAGCCGAGGTTGACCAGCACTTCGGCGATGCCGCTCATGCCGCTGCCGCCAATGCCGACAAAGTGGATATTGTTTACTTTATGCTTCACAGAGCTAACCTCATGCCAGTTTTTCCAATACGTGTGCGATCGCCTCATTGGCGTCGCGCTTGCCTGCTGCCAGCGCCGCTTGCGCCATGTGCTGGCAGGTATCCCGCGTCAGGGACGCCAGCAATGTGCTCAGCGACGCCGCACTCATTTCCGTCTGCGGCAGATGAATCGCCGCGCCTTGTTTCGCCATCCATTGCGCGTTGTCGCGCTGGTGGCTGGTGGTCGATGCCACCAGCGGCACGAGCACGCTGGCCACGCCGGCCGCCGTCAGTTCCGACAGGGTGATGGCGCCTGCGCGGCAAATCACCAGGTCGGCTTCGGTATATGCCCTGGCCATGTCGTCGATGAAATCGACCACATTGGCTTGCACGCCCGCCTGCGCATACGCGGCATGCAGGGCGTCGATATTCTTCTTGCCCGACTGGTGCGTCACCAGCGGACGCTCGGCTTCCGGCATCAGGGCCAGCGCGGCGGGCAGATTGTCGTTCAGCGCTTTCGCGCCCAGGCTGCCGCCCACCACCAGGATGCGCAGCGGTCCGTTGCGGCCCGCGAAGCGAAGCGCCGGCGGCGCCATGGCCAGGATCTCGGCGCGCACGGGATTGCCCGTGACGACGGCCTTGCCGGCGGCGCTGCCGAAATCGGCCGGAAAGCCGAAGCATACTTGCTGCGCCAGCGGCACCAGCGTCTTGTTCGACAACAGCAGGGCCGCGTCGGCATTGACCAGCACCAGCGGCACGCCCTTCAGGCGCGCCATCAGCCCGCCCGGCACCGTCACATACCCACCCATGCCCATCACCACGTCCGGCTTGCGGCGCGCGATGAAACGGCGGATGGCAAAGAAGCTGGCCAGCATCTTGAAGCCGCCCTTGAGCGTGTGCGCCAGACCCTTGCCGCGCATGCCGGAGAATTCAATCGCATCCATGGGAATGCCGCTTTTCGGCACCAGGTCCTGTTCCATGCCGTGGGTCGTGCCCAGCCAGCTCACTTCCCAGCCGCGCGCGCGCATCGTTTGCGCAATTGCCAGGCCCGGGAAGATATGGCCGCCGGTACCGGCCGCCATGATCATCAGTCTTTTCGTCGTCTTCAAGTTCGTCACGTTGTTCATAGCCGGCCTCCGCGCATCAGGATCCGGTTTTCGTAATCGATGCGCAGCAAAATCGCCAGGCCGATACAGTTAATCAGTACGCCCGTGCCGCCATAACTCATCAGGGGCAAGGTCAGGCCCTTGGTCGGCAGCAGGCCCAGGTTCACGCCCATGTTGATGAAGGTCTGCACGCCGATCCAGATGGCGATGCCCTTCGCCGTCAGGCCCGCGAAGGTCTGGTCGATGGCGATCGCCTGGCGGCCGATGTCGAACGCCCGCTTGATAATCCAGTAGAACATGCCGATCACGACCAGCACGCCGACCAGGCCCAGTTCCTCGCCGATCACGGCCAGCAAGAAGTCCGTGTGCGCTTCAGGCAGGTAATGGAGTTTTTCCACGCTGCCGCCCAGGCCCACGCCAAACAGTTCGCCGCGCCCGAAGGCGATCAGCGAGTGCGTCAGCTGGTAAGCCTTGTTCAATGCATTGTCTTCCTGCCACGGATCGAGATACGCAAAAAACCGCTCGCGGCGGAATTTCGACAGGGCGATGATGGTGACGAAGATCGCCGTCAGCATGGCGCCGATGCCGCCGAACCAGATGGCGTTGACGCCGCCCAAAAACAGGATGCCCATGGCGATGCAGACGATCACGCCGAAAGCGCCCAGGTCGGGCTCCATCAGCAGCAGCAGGCCGACGAAGCTCACGGCCAGCGCCATCGGCATGAAGCCCTTGGTCAGCTTGTGCATGTATTCCTGCTTGCGCACCGTGTAATCGGCCGCGTACAGCACCATCACCACCTTCATCAGCTCGGACGGCTGCGGCCGCAGGCCCGGCAAATTCAGCCAGCGGCGCCCGCCGTTGACCGATACGCCCAGGCCCGGTATCAGCACCATCACCAGCAGCACCAGGGTGCCGATGAACAGCCACGGCGCCATCTTTTGCCAGGTGGCGACGGGGATGCGGAATACCATCGCGCCGACGATGACCGACACGCCGATGAACAGCGCCTGGCGCACGACAAAATAATTGTTCGTGTAGGCGGCGAACTTGCGCGCGTCCGACAGCGAGATCGACGCCGAATACACCATCACCATGCCCAGCAACATGAGCAGCAGGACGACCCACACCAGCGGCTTGTCGTAGTCCATCATCTTCGACTGCCGCGCGCGGCTATCCAGCGGCTTGGCAGCCGAGCCGGAACCAAAGCTGAAGGGCAGTTGGAAGGCCATCAGATATCCTGTCCGTTTTCCAGGGCGATGTCGCGCACGGCGTCGACAAACACCTGCGCGCGGTGCGCATAGTTCTTGAACATGTCCAGGCTGGCGCACGCGGGCGACAGCAGCACGGCATCGCCGGCCAGCGCCAGGCTGCTGGCGCGCTTGACGGCTTCCGGCAAAGTGGCGCAGTCGACGATGTCCACGCCGGCCGGCTCGAGGGCAGCGCGCAGCGCAGGCGCATCGCGGCCGATCAGCACCACGGCGCGCACATAGCGCGACACGGGTTCAGCCAGCGGCGAGAAATCCTGCCCCTTGCCGTCGCCGCCGGCGATCAGCACCAGGCGCTGTTCCGCGCCGCCGAAGGCCTTGCCCAGGCCGAACAGCGCGGCCACTGTCGCGCCCACGTTCGTGCCTTTGCTGTCGTCGTAGTATTCGACGTCATTGACGGCCGTGATCAGCTCCACGCGGTGCGGCTCGCCCTGGTATTCGCGCAAGCCGTGCAGCAGCGGCGCGAATGGCAAACCGATGGCGCGGCACAGGGCCAGCGCCGCCAGAGCATTCGAAGCGTTGTGCTGGCCGCGGATTTTCAGCGCGTCGGCCGGCATCAGTTTTTTCGCCATCGTCGGCACCGGTTCCGGCGCCGGATCGTTCTTCCTGCGCTTTTTCTCGATCACTTCTTCGCTGGGCACGGCTTGCGCCAGCCAGAAGATGCCGCGTTCATTGACGAGGCCAAAGCTGTCCACTTCCGCCGGCTCGCCCGTGCCGAAGGTGATCGTCTCGACCAGCGGATCGGCCATGTGCATGACGGCCGCATCGTCGCGGTTCAGGATGCGCACGGTCTCGTCGCCGAAGATGCGCGCCTTGTCGGCTGCGTAAGCGGCCATGTCACCATGCCAGTCCAGGTGATCCTGCGACAGGTTCAGGACCGTGGCCGCATCGGCCTGCAGACTGAACGTCGTGTGCAGCTGGAAGCTGGACAATTCGAGTATCCACGCCTGCGGCAGGGTGCTGGCGACGGGTTCCGCCGCTTCTTCTCCTTCAGCCACAGGCTGTGGCGCCGGTTCGGCGTCGAGCACTTCGCGCAGCACGTCCAGCGCGGCCGGGCTGATATTGCCGGCCACGCGCGTGATCAATCCCGCGCGTTCGCACAGCAGGCCCACCAGGCTGGTCACCGTCGTCTTGCCATTCGTGCCCGTGATGGCAACGACTTTCGGCGCATAGCCGCGTTCCGCCTTGAGCGCGGCCAGCGCCTGCGCGAACAGTTCGATCTCGCCCCACACGGGGATATTTTTTTCCTGCGCGGCCGGAGCGATGTGCGCCAGTTCGCGGCCCGGCGCCAGGCCGGGGCTGACGGCGACGAAGTCGACGCCGTCGAGCAGGTCGGCCGTGAAGGCGCCGGCGATGAACTGCGCCTGCGGCACGGCGGCCTGCAGCGCGACCAGGCGCTCAGGGGTTTCCCTTGTATCTGCCACGCGGACCAGCGCACCGCTGCGGGCCAGCCACAGGGCCATCGCCAGCCCCGATTCGCCGAGGCCCAGTACCAGTGCGGTTTTAGCGTCGTACATCATCAGCGCAGCTTCAAGGTGGTCAGGCCGAGCAGCACCAGCATCATGGTGATGATCCAGAAACGCACGACAACCTGCGTCTCTTTCCAGCCTTTTTGTTCAAAATGGTGATGCAATGGCGCCATCAGGAAGACGCGGCGGCCGGCGCCATAGCGCTTCTTGGTGTACTTGAACCAGACGACCTGGATGATCACCGACAGCGTTTCGACGACGAAGATGCCGCCCATGATGAACAGGACGATTTCCTGGCGCACGATGACGGCGATGGTGCCCAGTGCGCCGCCCAGTGCCAGCGCGCCCACGTCGCCCATGAACACTTTCGCGGGGTGCGTGTTATACCAGAGGAAGGCCAGGCCGGAACCGGCCAGCGCGCCGCAGAAGATCACCAGTTCGCCGGCGCCCGGAATGTGCGGGATGAACAGGTAGCGCGCATAGGTGGCGTTACCCGTCAGGTAGGCGAACAGGCCCAGGGCCGTACCCACCATCACGGTCGGCATGATGGCCAGGCCATCGAGACCATCGGTAAAATTGACGGCGTTGCTGGTGCCGACGATGACGCAATAGGTCAGCGCGATGAAACCCCACACGCCCAACGGATAGCTGATGGTCTTGAAGAACGGTACGATCAGGTCGGCCTTCGGCGGCAGGTCCATGGCGAAGCCCGATTGCACCCAGGCGTAGATCAGATTCCACACGTGGCCCGCGTCAGGTTCCGACACGGAGACGGAAAACGCCAGGTAAAACGCGGCGACGATGCCGATCAGCGACTGCCAGAAGTATTTTTCGCGCGAGCGCATGCCTTCCGGGTCCTGGTGCACCACCTTGCGGTAGTCGTCGGCCCAGCCGACGGCGCCAAAGCCCAGGGTGACGATCAAGACCGGCCAGATGAAGCGGTTCGACAGGTCGGCCCACAGCAGGGTGGAAATGCCGATGGCGATGAGGATCAGCACACCGCCCATGGTAGGCGTGCCATGTTTTTTCAGATGCGTTTGCGGGCCGTCCGTACGAACGGCCTGGCCGACCTTCATGCGCGTGAGCATGCGGATCACGGCGGGACCGGCGCACAGGCCGATCAGGATCGCCGTCAAGGTGGCGAAGACGGCGCGGAACGTGATGAAGTTAAAGACCCGCAGTGGGCCAATGTCGTCCTGGAAATAATGAGCGAGCCAGAGCAGCATGATTAGTGAGCTTCCTTGTTATTGTTGTTTGAACCAATCAAATGCTGCACGGCCCGTTCCATCTTCATGAAACGGGAGCCCTTGATTAATACTGTTGCATCCGAACGGCCGGACAAATGCGCATCGAGCGCCGCCAGCAAACCGTCGAACTGTTCGAAATACTCCACGACCGTGCCTGATTCCCGGCTCGCGGCAGCTTGCGCCGCACTCACCAGATGGCGCGCCAGGCCGCCCGTCGCCAGCACGTGTTCGATGCCTTTGGCGGCGGCGTAGGCGCCGATCTCTTCGTGGAACTGCTGCCCCTGCGTGCCGACTTCGCCCATCTCGCCAAGCACCAGGATGCGTGGTGCCGCGGCCTGCGCCAGCACATCGATGGCCGCGCGCGCCGAATCCGGATTGGCGTTATACGTGTCGTCGATGATGGTGGCGCCATTGGCGGCACGTTTTTTCTGCAGGCGGCCATTCACGGGAGAAAATGCCTCCAGGCCCTGCTGAATATGTTCGATGGCGATGCCGGCGCCGACGGCGCATGCCACGGCCGCCAGCGCATTGCGCACATTGTGTTCGCCCGCCGCCTGCAGGCCGACAAAAAACTGGCGCAAGCCGCCGTCCCGTGCGCGCACGCTGACGAACAGGTCGCTGCCAAAATCCTCGGCCGCGCGGTGCGTGCAACTGACGTCGGCGTCTTTCGACAGGCCGAAGGTGATGACGGCGCGCGCGCCGGCCAGCTCGCGCCACACGGGCGTGAATTCGTCGCCATGCGGGAAGACGGCTACGCCGTCATCCGCCAGGGCCGCCAGCGCGGCACCGTTCTCGCGCGCCACGGCTTCCACCGTATGCATGAATTCCTGGTGCTCGCGCTGCGCGTTGTTGACCATCGCCAGGGTCGGCGCGGCAATCGCGGCCAGGCGGGCGATCTCGCCAGGATGGTTCATGCCCATCTCGATGACGGCCGCCTTGTGCTCCCCGCTCAGGCGGAACAGGGTCAGCGGCACGCCGATCTCGTTATTCAGGTTGCCGCGCGTGGCCAGCCGGCCTTCTTCGCCAAAGGCCGCCGCCAGGATGGACGAAATCATCTCCTTGACGGTGGTCTTGCCATTGCTGCCGGTGACGCCGATGACGGGCAATTTGAAGCGGCCGCGCCAGTGGTTGGCGATGCGGCCCAGCGCCACCAATGTATCGGACACGATAATGGCCGGTACCTTGCCGCTGTCCCAGCCTTCGGGCAGGCGCTCGACCACCACGGCGGCGACGCCGCGCGCGGCCACCTGATCGAGGAAATCGTGGGCGTCGAAACTCTCGCCGCGCAGGGCGACGAAGAGCGAGCCGGCCGGGGCGCTGCGACTGTCGGTCGAGACGCCGTCAAAAACGGCGTCGCCCGTCAGCTGCGCGCCTTGCAGCGATGGCATCAGTTCCGTCAGGCTTGCGTACATGAGGCGATCCATCAGTTCGTCCTCATCATCGTCAGGCGCGCGGACAGGGCCAGCTGCGCATGGTCGGCGTCGGAGAACGGCAGTTTCTTGCCCTTGATTTCCTGGTATGGCTCATGGCCCTTGCCCGCCAACAGGATCACGTCCGGCTTGGCCGCGTGCTTGATGGCCGACAGGATGGCGGCGGCGCGGTCTTCGATGGCTTGCGGCTGCGGGCCGTCGGCGCGCATGCCGGCGACGATCTGCGCGATGATGGCGTGCGGGTCTTCGCTGCGCGGATTGTCGCTGGTGACCAGCACATGATCGGCCAGCTGCGCGATGGCGCCCATCTGCGGACGCTTGCCCGGATCGCGGTCGCCGCCGCAGCCGAACACGCACCACAGCTGGCCGCCCCGCTCCTGCGCCACCTGGCGCAAGGCGGCCAGGGTTTTTTCCAGCGCGTCCGGCGTATGCGCGTAATCGATGACGACCATCGGCGCTTCCTGGCCGCCCACCTGCTGCATGCGGCCCGGGGCCGGCTGCAGCGATTCGATGCCGTCGATGGCGGCGCGCAGACCCGTACCATGGGCCAGCAAGGCGCCCAGCACGGCCAGCGCGTTGCTGATATTGAAGTGGCCCACCAGCTGCGTCTTGACCAGCGCCACGCCGAGCGGGCATTCCAGGTGGAAGTCGGTGCCGGCGTTGCGGCTGCGGAACTGGCTGGCGCGCAGCATCAATACGCCCGGCAAGTCGGGCAAGGCCGCCGCATCCTGCAAGGTGTAGCCGATGACCGGGTATTGGCCGGACAGCTTGCCGTCCACGTGGCGCGCCAGGCGCAGGCCCATGGCATCGTCCAGATTGATGACGGCCGTTTTCAAGCCTGGCCAGTCGAACAGTTTTACTTTGGCCGCCTCGTAGGCCGCCATGTCGCCGTGGTAGTCGAGGTGGTCGCGCGTCAGATTGGTAAACATGGCCACGTCGAAATGCATGCCCGCCGCGCGTTCCTGGTCCAGGCCGATCGACGACACTTCGATGGCGACCGCTTGCGCGCCGGCGTCGCGCATGACGGCAAGCTTGCGCGCCAGCAGCACGGCGTCCGGCGTGGTGTAGCCGGTGACGTCGAACTCGATGGCGCCGCGCGGCTTGCACAGGCCCACGCCCAAGGTACCGATGACGGACGACGTTACACCGAGGCGCGCCAGCGCTTGCGCCAGCCACAGCGCGCACGAGGTCTTGCCATTCGTGCCCGTCACGCCGGCGCTGAACATGGCGCTGTCGGGCATGCCGTAAAAAGCATGCGCCACGGGGCCGGCCAGGCGTTTCAGGTCGCTGACCAGCAGGTGCGGCACGCTCCATGCGGCGTTCCATTCGACGGCGTCATGCACGATGGCGGCCGCGCCCTGCGCGATGGCGGCGGCGATGAACTGCGTGGCGCCCGCATAGGCGAAAAACACGTCGCCGCGCTGCACGCGGCGCGAATCGGACGTCAGCTGCCCGGACGGGGCAGCCGTTTTGATCCACAAACTGATGTCTTGTATGGTCATGAGTGACTTCACATGGCCTCCGGGCCGGCATTGGCCGGGACCACGATTTCGGTAACGGAGGAATCGGGCGGCACGTTCATCGCGCGCAGCGCGTTGGTCGCGATCGCCGCGAAAGCGGGAGCGGCAACCTGGCCGCCATAGTGGGCAGGGCCGGTCGGTTCATCGATCATCACGGCAATGATGAAGCGCGGCGCCGACATCGGCACCATGCCCACGAAAGAGCCGATGTATTTGCGCGGCATCGCATAGCGGCCGTTTTCAACCTTGTAGGCGGTACCCGTCTTGCCGCCCACGCGGTAGCCGGCGACCTGGGCGCGCTTGGCCGAGCCGTGCGCGCCGGAGACCACCAGTTCCAGCATGGCGCGCATTTCGGCGGCCGTCTTCGGCTTGATCACTTGCTGGCCCACGGGCAGTTCATTGACCTTCTGGAACGACAGGGGAATTGTGTCGCCGTCGCGCGCGAACATCATGTAGGAGCGCGCCAGCTGGATCAGCGACACGGAAATGCCGTTACCGTAGCTCATGGTCGCCTGCTCCACCGGGCGCCACGATTTATAGGGACGCACTCTGCCGGCCACGGCGCCGGGGAAGCCCCATTTCGGCTGCTGGCCGAAGCCCACCTTGGTAAACATTTCCCACATTTCCTGCGACGGCATGCCCAGCGCAATCTTCGAGGTGCCGATGTTCGACGACATTTCGATGATCTCGGCCACGCTGATCACGCCATGCGGCTTGGTGTCGGTGATCGTGCGGTCGGCGATGGTATAGCGGCCCGGACCGGTGTCGATCAGAGTGCCCGGCTTGACGCGGCCCGTGTCGAGCGCCAGCGAGACCGTGATCGGCTTCAGGGTCGAACCTGGCTCAAAAGTATCGGTCATGACGCGGTTGCGCAGCTGCTGGCCCGTGAGCTTGCGGCGGTCGTTCGGGTCGTAGCTCGGGTAATTGGCCAGGGCCAGCACTTCGCCCGTGTGCACGTCGAGCACCACGGCGCCGCCGGCCTTGGCGTTGAATTTTTCCACCGCTTCCTTCAGCTGCGTGAAGGCGATGTACTGGATCTTGCTGTCGACGGACAGGGTCAGGTCCTTGCCGTCGTGCGGTTCGTGGATGAAGCCGATGTCTTCGACGATGTGGCCCAGGCGGTCCTTGATCACGCGGCGGCTGCCGGTGGTGCCGACGAGGGTTTTCTGCTGCGCCAGTTCCATGCTTTCCTGGCCCACGTCTTCCACGTTGGTAAAGCCGACCACGTGGGTCATCACTTCGCCCTGCGGATAGAAGCGCTTGTATTCCTTGCGTTCGTCGATGCCGTCGATGCCCAGCTTGGAAATCTTGTCGGCCACGTCCATCTCGACCTGGCGTTTCAGGTAAACGAAGCTGCGGTCCGAATCGAGCTTCTTGCGCAATTCGTTGACGTTCATTTCCAGCAGGCCGGCGAGCGCATTGATTTTTTCGGGTGTTGCCTGCAGCACGTCGTCGGGAATGGCCCAGATGGCTTTCACGGGGACGGACGAGGCGAGCACCTGGCCATTGCGGTCGGTGATCTTGCCGCGCGTGGCCGGCAATTCCAGGGTGCGCTCATAGCGCGCTTTGCCCTGCTTTTGCAGGAACTGCGTCGACACGCCCTGCAGCCACAGCGCGCGCGCCCCCAGGCCGGCGAAAGCGAAGAACAGCAGGAACAGCACGACGCGCGAACGCCAGACGGGCAGACGCACCGCCAGTACGGGGTTCTTCGAGAATGGCACGCCTTTCGATGCCGCCACCCGGCCGTTGCTATTACCGCCCAACTTCATTATTCGCCCTCCGTCAGGTATTGCGTACGCGCCGCCGTCAGCGGCGTCATGCTCAGGTCGCGCCGTGCGATCGATTCGATGCGTTCATGCTTGCCCAAAGTGGACTGGTCCAGCTGCAGCTGCGCCCAGTCGATGTCGAGCTGGCGCGACAGCGCTTGCGCGCGTTCCAGGTCGATCAGCAGGTGGCGCGACTGGTACTGCGCGTTCACCAGCGACAGGCCGCAGCACACCAGCAGGGCCGACAGCACGACACACAGCTTGCCAGTCATCGGGCGCCGCCGTTTGCAGGAGCGGCCAGCGGCAAACGCTGCGCCACGCGCATCACGGCCGAACGCGAGCGCGGGTTGCCCTCGATCTCGGCATCGGACGGCTTCATCTTCGAAATCAGCTTCATTTCCGGCTGCGGCAAGTCCACGGCGCGGATCGGCAGGCGGCGGTCAGGCTGCTCCACGTTCGCCTTCGAAGCGAAGAAGCGCTTGACCATGCGGTCTTCCAGCGAATGAAAACTGATCACGGCCATGCGCGCGCCGGGCGCCAGGCAGGCATACGCCTGGTTCAGGCCGATCTCGAGATCCTCGAGCTCTTTGTTAATGAAAATGCGTATGGCCTGAAAGGTGCGGGTAGCGGGGTCCTTACCCTTCTCGCGGGTCTTGACGGCGCCTGCCACGATGCCGGCAAGCTGTCGTGTGCTTGAAATTGGCTGGACTGCCCGGCCAGCAACAATCGCCTTTGCAATCTGAAAAGCAAACCGTTCTTCCCCATAATCGCGTATCACTTTCTCTAAATTCTGCTCGGTCTCCACGGCCAGCCACTCGGCCGCGGAGATGCCGCGCGTGGTATCCATGCGCATGTCCAGCGGTCCGTCGTTGCGGAAGCTGAAACCGCGCGCCGCGTCGTCGACTTGCGGCGACGAGATGCCCAGGTCAAGCAAAATGCCGTCCACCTGCCGCACGCCGCGTTCGGCCAGGCTGGCCGTCATGGTGGCAAAGCTGTCATGGACGATCTGGAAACGGGGGTCGGCGATCTGTTCGGCCGTGGCGATCGCTTGCAAGTCCTTGTCGAAGCCGATCAGGCGCGCGTCGGGCGCCAGGCGCGACAAAATCAATCGGCTATGGCCGCCGCGGCCGAACGTGCCGTCGACGTAAATGCCGTGCGCGCGATCGCCCGACAGGTCGAGCGCATCGACCGCTTCATCGAGCAGCACCGTGCGATGCTGAAATTCCGGCACCGTGAGTTGTGTCATTACGGAGCCTTAGAAAGAAAAATTGGAAAGTACATCGGGGGTGCCGGCATCGATCGCCTGCTGTTCTTTTTCGGCCAATTTGGCGGCATCCCATATTTCAAAGTGGCTGCCCATGCCGATCATCATGACTTCGCGCGCCAGTCCGACGGCGTTGCGCAATTCGGGCGAGATGAGCACGCGGCCGGCCGAGTCCAGCTCGACGTCGACGGCGTTGCCGAGGAAGATGCGCTGCCAGGCGCGCGCCGACATGGGCCAGGCGGCGATTTGCTGGCGGTGACTTTCCCACACGGGACGGGGGAAAAACAGCAGGCAGCCATCGGGGTGTTTGGTCAGGGTCAAGCGGCCTTCGCATTGAATCGCCAGCGCGTCACGGTGCTTGGCAGGGATAGACATCCTGCCTTTGGCATCGAGATTGATTGCGGACGCGCCTTGAAACACGAAAGACCTTTTTTGAGCTTGGGTTGCGACGCTTGCGCATCGCGATAAAAAGGGAAAATTTCCCACAAAAACACACTTTTTCACACAGTTGCCCACTTTAGAGGAAGCAAAGATAGTGGTCAAGCGGTTTCCGATTGGCAAAACAGGAATTTTATTAATGAAATTAAGGACTTAGCGCATATCGTTGAAGGAGTCTCAAATAAAAATATATCGATAAATTAGATACTTATGAAAGATAGTGAATGTGCTACCTCATCTGCACACATGTGTTTTCCTACCGTAAACATCGAAAAAAACGAAATCAAAAAATTGAATTTTTTACAGTTAGTTGACACATGACAATAATTTCGTCATCCAGGCACAACAGCAATCGTCCGCAGCGAAAGACTTGGTTTAAAGCAAAAAATAATCGTCCATGGCGCCTGCCGGCCCTGTTTTCCGGGGCTGGCCTGATGTGGGAAAACTATTTTTGCAATGCAGCAATTAATTAGAACCAAGAAACTTTAACCAATTGTCCATTTTGCTTGTCTATACAACTTTATCTCGATTGCCTTATTTTTAGAAACAAAAAAAGCCCCGTTGCGGGGGCTTTTGATTGGCGCGCGGCAGTCAACGCTGCCGCGGCCGAGATACTCCCTGGCAAGCCAGGAAGCGGGAATTCAAGTGAAGCAGGCCGATAGGCCGGATTTTGTTACGGCGCCTTCCCTTGCAGGTTGGCGCTATGACAGTCATTCCTCTAGGCGCCAGATTACTCGGGCGCTCAAGCTTTCTACCCGCACGCTCCGCGAGCAGCATCATCGCGTGCCTATTTGAAATTGCACCAGGTGGAGGTTACCGCGTTTCACCGTAACTTAATACGCTCGTCTCTGTGGCCCTATTCCTCGCCTTATACCCCCTCTCCGTACAAGTACGTCGAGTAGGCTTTCAGCGGACGGCCGTTAACCGTCACCCCGCTCTATGGAGTCCGGACCTTCCTCCCGCCAGCGCATTGCTGCGCCGGCCAGCGACTGTCTGGCCTGCTTCACCCGCCATTGTACCGCGCCGCAGCATGTTTCTGCAAAAAGGCCTGTGCCGGCACGACACCGCTCGCCGGGCACCTCGTCGGGCTCCGGGTACGGGGGATTGTGTAATTCGGTGTCGCCATTTCAAAAGCCGGGCCAAATCGGCTCACATAGAATGAGGCAAGCTGCTTGCATGCAGGCGCATGCGCACCGCTTGCCCCATTTCTTTGCCACCCACTAGAATATAAAGAGCCGAACATGACGCAACAATCCCGTACCGGCGGCCAGATCCTGGTCGATGCCCTGCAGATCCACGGTGTCGACACCGCCTTTGGCGTGCCTGGCGAAAGCTACCTGGACGTGCTCGACGCCCTGCACGATTCCGGCATCCGCTTCATCATCAACCGCCAGGAAGGCGGCGCCGCCTTCATGGCCGAAGCCTACGGCAAGCTGACGGGCAAGCCGGGCATCTGCTTCGTCACGCGCGGACCGGGCGCCACCAACGCCTCGATCGGCGTGCACACGGCTTACCAGGATTCCACCCCGATGATCCTGTTCATCGGCCAGGTGGGCAACGATTTCGTCGACCGCGAAGCGTTCCAGGAAATCGACTATCGCCGCATGTACGGCCAGATGGCCAAGTGGGTGGCGCAGATCGACCGCGCCGAGCGCATCCCCGAATACCTGGCGCGCGCCTTCCAGGTGGCCACCAGCGGGCGCCCCGGCCCCGTCGTGCTGGCCCTGCCGGAAGACATGCTCATTTCGCTGGCCACAGTGGCCGACACGCGCGCCTACCAGCCCGTGCAGGCGGCGCCGTCCAGCGCCCAATTGCAGCAGCTGCGCGCCATGCTGGCCACCGCGAAACAGCCGCTGGTCTTGCTGGGCGGTGCCACCTGGACGCCGCAGGCCTGCGCCGACCTGCAACAGTTCGCGGAAAACAACCACCTGCCCGTCGCCTGCGCCTTCCGCTTCCAGGACTTGCTCGACAATGCGCACCCGAACTACATCGGCGACGTCGGCATCGGCATCAACCCGAAACTGGCCGCGCGCGTGAAAAATGCCGACCTGGTCATCGCCATCGGGCCGCGCCTCGGTGAAATGACCACGGGGGGCTATACCCTGTTCGACTCGCCCGTGCCGCGCCAGCGCCTCGTGCACATCCATACGGATGCCGAGGAACTGGGCAGCGTCTACCAGGCCGAGCTGATGATCAACAGCGGCATGCCGCAAGTGTGCGCCATGCTGGTCGCCATGGCTCCCGTCGACGCTACCGCCTGGCAGCACACGCCGGCCGAGGCCAAGGCCGAGCTGGCCGCCTACCAGGAGCGCCCGCCCATCTTCCAGGATGGCCAGGCGCCGCTGGACCTGTGGCAGGTAACGCAGGAGATCATGGCGCAAGTGCCGGCCGACACCATCCTGACGAACGGCGCCGGCAACTACGCCTCGTGGGCGCACCGCTTCTACCGCTACGGCGGCATGCGCACCCAGCTGGCGCCAACCAACGGCGCCATGGGCTACGGCGTGCCATCGGGCGTGGCGGCGAAAATCGTGCATCCCGAGCGCACCGTGATCACGTTTGCCGGCGATGGCGAATACATGATGAATGGCCAGGAACTGGCCACCGCCATGCAATACCAGGCGGGCGTGGTCATCATCGTCTTCAATAACCAGATGTTCGGCACTATCCGCATGCACCAGGAGCGCGACTACCCGGGCCGCGTCTCGGGCACGACCCTGCACAACCCGGATTTCGCGGCGCTGGCGCAAGCGTATGGCGCGCAGGGCGAAGTGGTGAATGCGACGGAAGAGTTCGCCCCTGCCCTGCAACGGGCGCTGGCGCACGCCAAGGCGCACAACTTGCCGGCCCTGATCGAGTTGCGCTACGACGGCAACCTGATCACGCCGAACGCCACCCTGGCCACCATCCGCGCCACGGCGGAAAAGGCACAGGCGGCAAAGTAAGCCTCTTGCGACGCTATAAATAACAAAGGCCCGGTCGATACCGGGCCTTTTTCTTTTTGGCAGCAGTGATCGCTCAGGCAGCGGGCACAGTCGCGCTTTCCTCGGCAGGCACTGTCTCGGCGGGCGCTTGCGGCGTCGCCGGGCATGGCGTGCAGTTTTTCAGGGGACGGCCGAAATCGCGCACGCGGCTCAGTTTCATGGGCATGCGCACGTTGCCGCCGCAGTAATCGCCTTCCAGGGTCAGGGTCTGGCCATCCCTGGAAAACTTGCCGACGATGGTGCGCTCCTCGCCGTCGGCGCCGGCGATGGTGAAGTCGAAAACGCCCGTGGCCGCGTCCAGGTTGACGTCGTTGGCCACGATGGGCCAGCTCAGGGCGCCAGCCGTGAATTCATAGATGACGGAATCGGCTTCGGCAAAGCGGTGCAGGGTGACGCGCTGGCCGCCGATTTCGCCGCTGTCCTTTTGCAGGCACAGGTCGGAGTAGACGGCCACGCCGTAGCGTTCCAGTCCGGCCGGCTTCTTGCCCTTGACGGCAGCGGCAGCGGCGCCCGTGGCGCCAGCGAGCAGCAGCGCGGCCAGCATGACGGCCAGGCGCGGCGATGTGGATGAATACATGGCATTCCTTTACTTGAGTAACGGCGCCATTATAACTGGCGCCGCCAATGCAAAAACGCGCCGCCAGGACTAGCCTGGAGACGCGTTTCCTTGCTTATCAGCATCCCCGAAGGGATGCTGGCAGCGGAACTAAGCTTCGCTTGCGCGAATATTAGAACGAGTGACGAACGCCAACGTTGAAGGCTTTGTCGCCCGTACCAACATTGCTGTTGTTACCAACGGTGTAGCCTGCGCCGTTTTTGTTTTTGATCTTGGCGTACGAAGCATAGGTGCTCGTGCGCTTCGACAGAGCGTACGAGTAGCCCAGTGCCCATTGATCAGCGTCAGCATTGGCGACGTCTTTATCGTTCGTGCGGATGAACGAAGCCATCACGGTGCCAGCGGTGCCAACTGGTACCGTTGCGCCAACCAGGATGTTGTTGCTATCGCGGCTGAAGGCAGCGTCGACGCCACCGAATGCGTTACGGGACGAGAACGAACCGTTAGCGTTTTGTACGGCGTTGTTAGCGATCATGCTGTTGTAGCCTTTGTTCACGCCGTATGCGACGTAAGCTTTAACAACTGCGAAGTCGTAGTTAGCTGCCAGCAGGTAGTTACGTGCGCTACCGATTTGGAACTGGGTGTTGTCGGTGTTGTTGTAAGCAAAGCGAGCGTTCAGAGGACCGTTCGAGTAGCCAGCCGACGCGCCGATTTGGCGGCCGATTTTGTTCGACTCAGCGTTCTCGCCGAAGGTGTAAGCCACGTCAGCGTCAAAGCCGTTGAAGCTTGGCGAAGCGTAAACCACGGTGTTGCTGGTGCGGGTGTTCGCTGTGAACAGGTTTTTGGCGGAACCAGCGTAGCCCGCTGCGAATGGATCAGCAACTTTCGACAGGGTGTTGTACCAAGGGGTGTATTGACGACCCAGGGTCAGGGTGCCGGTCGTTTTGCTGCTCAGACCAACGTAAGCTTGACGGTTGAAGATCGAACCGGCTTTGTCTTGCGTACCGTTATCAACGTTGAAACCTGTTTCCAGAACGAACAGTGCCGACAGGCCGCTGCCCAGATCTTCGGTGCCTTTGAAGCCGATACGGGAAGCCGAAGCAATGCCGCTGTCCAGCTTGTTAACGTTGCCGTTAACACCGCCGCGCTCGCTGACGAAACCAGCGTCAACGGTACCGTAGATAACAACGCTCGATTGAGCTTGGGCGACGCCAGTGGCCGCTGCCAGAACTGCCAGGGTGATCAGAGTTTTTTTCATTGCGATTTCCTTTAATTTTGAAGCAAAAAGTAATACAGCCTATGCATCTCGAGCTGCGCTCTAGCAGAGCGCTTTTTATGAGTGAGGGCAAGGTCTCCACCTGCCACATTGCTGTTCCGGTCAGAGGAACATTCATATCGGTATCGGCACGCTATTGCGCCGATAAGCTTGAAGGCTGCGAAGCGGCCGTATTTTCATGCGCCGGTTCGGTGCTCAAAGGGCACCGGAAGCGGCACTATAACGACCGTTTCACATTCCATCAAGTTCCAACATGTTACTTCCGGTACCAGGCCGAGGGCTTTTTCAGGCATCCCGACCATCGCCAACCGTACTACGCGACAGAGCCAGTGCCCCTTGCCAACCAATGCATTGGCCTGATTGACCATTCCATCATAGCGCATGCCTTGTCGACATCCGTTGTATTAGTGCAACAGTATCAGGCGAGTGATTAAAACATCAACATGCTTTACCCGTCATTTGCCCTCCAAAATTTACACGACAAAGCGCACAATTTGTCAGGCGATAATGGATAAACGGGACGAAGCATACACGGCATCGCCAATGTTTGCTGCCGAAGGCCCCAAAATGGGAAATATTGCGCCCTGTTTTGGTGCATTGCCGCATTATTCAGGGGCGTAGACGCCATTTTCGACGTCGGCGCGCGCGTCAGAAAAATAGGCAGAGTATTAACGGAATTACTGACTTTCCGGTAATTTAAATTGCTCACATAGAAATGTTTTTCATGTTTTCCAGGCTACGCCTCAACTACCCGATTGGAACGGATGAGGACGACTCTTGCTTGCAAATTGCGCATCAGTTGAAACAATTTCTTACAATGTTGCCTTCTCAATATTTTGATATATTTGTGTCTAAAAAACGACACCTTGACGGAAATCAAGTTTTCACGCGCCCCCTTCCGCACAATTTACTTTTTCTTTTTCGTATTTTTTGCTTAAAAGCATCAAGAAACGGCCTTAGCGCCGGCTTGCGCGCCGGAGCATGCGCATGAAACCACCCAGCAACGGTAACTTTTCATACAGTTCTTCCGCCGCATCCCAGTAATCGCGGTGCATGACCACCCTTCCCTGTGCATCGAAGCGCACATGGGTGGCGCCGCGTATGCACTGTTCGCCAGATACCAGCCGTTTCATGCGGAAGTGAAATTCCCACGTCAGGAACGCTTGCTGCCCCTGTCCCAGGCTTTCCAGCACGACAAACCGGGGCGCATCGACTTGCACGAACATGTGCTCGAAGATGGCCAGGATGGCGGCATGGCCCGCCACCTCGTTGAACGGGTCCTTGAACCGGGCGCCCGGTGCATATACGGCGCCCAGCTGGGCCAGGCTTTCCAGGCTCAGGTGCTCATAAAACGCCACCAGGCGCGCCAGCGCCTCCTCCACGCGTTCCGTCATGTCCGCCATGCTTGTATTCATAAGCCCGTCACCTTGCGAATCAGCCAGAAATAGGCGCGGTACGGCAACAGCCGCGCCAGGCGCATGGTATTGGTAAAGCGCTTGGGGAAATGGATGTGGAACTGGCCCCGCTCGATGCCGTCGAGCATGGCGGCGGCCGCGTCCTGCGCCGTCATCAGGGCCGGCATCGTGAAATCGTTGTCCGCCGTCAAGGGCGTGGCGACGAAACCGGGGTTGATTTGATACACATCAATCCCGCGTGGATGCAAATCCAGATACAGCGACTCCGTCAGGTTGATCAGCGCCGCCTTGCTGGCGCCGTACGCGAGCGCCTTGGGCAAGCCGCCGTAACCGGCCACCGAAGCGACGATACCGATGCCGCCGCTGCCCTGGCGCAACAGCCATGGCAAGGCCTGGTCCAGGCAATTGAAGACGCCGCCCACATTCAGGGCCAGCAAGCCCTGGGCCGCCTCGATGTCAAAACTATCGGCGCGCATGGCCTGATAGCCGCCGGCGACCACCAAGATCAGGTCGATATGCGTCCACTGCTGCTGCAGTTGGGCGCAGACGGCCCGCAGCTGCGCATGCTGGGTGATATCGAGCGGCAAGGCCTGCGCCAGCGGCTGTCCTTCACACAACTGCTCGAGGCTGGCCCGATGGCGGGCCGACAGGGCCACGCTCGCCCCCTGCTCCAGCAGCAAGGTGGAGCAGGCGGCGCCGATGCCGCTGGAAGCGCCGATGATCCACACGTGCTTGCCGGCCCAATTGCTGATCTTTCGATTCATGGGACCGCCTGCGAACGCTTGCTGAACGATAAGGTGACGGCGCCCAGGCCAAAGCCGAACTTGCTCATGGCGGCGCGGTTCAGCATGACCTTGTCATCCATCAGGAACATCCAGTCCTCGAAGTCGACGTGGTAGACCGTGCCGTCGACGGGCAGCGCCAGCACGTATTGCCAGCGCAGCGCATTGCCGGCCACTTCGCCGACGGCTTCGCCGATCACGTCGGGCGCCGTGCCGATGAAGCGCCCGGGCGCCGTCTTGCGCAGGGTCCACACGCGCCGTTGTTTGCTGCCGTCCGAATACGTGAAATCCTCGTCCAGGGTTCCCGTCTCGCCCACCCAGCTGGCGCGCATCACGACCGTAAAACGCTTGACCACCTTGCCCGAGCGATCCTGGAAGATGCCGTGCGCATCCAGGATGCCTTTGAAATACTGCTGCAGGTCGAGTACGGGCAATTCCTGCGCGTAGATGGCCGGCGTGGGCGGCGTGGAACAGGCGGCCAGCGCCAGCAGCAAGGCGGCCGCCGTCATGCCGCGCCGGCAACATTTCATGAGGTGCATGGTCGATTCTCCAGATGGTCGCTATATATATGTTGCAGGGGCGCGCGCCACAGCAGCGCCGCCGCCAGCAGTTTCAAGGCGCAGGGCAGCAAGGCGTAGGCGGCAGACAGGGCCGACAAGCCGCCGCTGCCGCCCGGCACATAGCCGAGCCAGGCCAGCAGGGGCAAGGCGATGCCGGCCGCCAGTGCCAGGCTCATCTGCACACCCCAGTTCCACCAGCCGAAATACGCCGCTTCGTGCCGCCCGGCATGGCCGGCCGCGCCGATCAGCCCCGCCAGCAGGGCCGGCGGCAAGGCCAGGTCGGCGCCCAGCGCCAGGCCCGACAGCAGGCAGATGCCGGCAAAACCCCAGGCGGCGCCCGCCCCCAGGCCATATGCCCAGACGAACACGGTCGCGGCCAGCAGCATGGCGCCGCCCCAGGCGCGCGCTTCGCCAAAGTGGCGCGCCAGCGCCACCCACGCGGGCATCGAGGCGGCCGCCGCGCAAAAGTAGACGATCAAAAACGGTCCCGCATAATGGCCCAGGCGCAGGTAGTCGCCGGCAAAGAACAGGAACAGGGTGGCGGGAATGGCGGCCGCCACGCCATTGACGAGCAGGACGGCAAACAGCCAGCGAAACGCGCGCTGGCGAAATGGCAGCCGCCAGCCTTTGCCGGAAACCGCTTCTGCGGCACTGCGCAAAGCCGGACGCGGCGCGCGCGCCAGCAGCAGCGCGCCCGCCGCCAGCAGGCAGGCGGCAAAGGCCAGCGACAAGCCGTCATAGCCGAACACGGAAGTGAGCCCCGCAGCCAGGATCACGCCCAGCAAACCGCAGCCTTCGCGCACGGCCGTCACGCGCGCCCGCTGCGCGCGCAGCTGGCTCAAGGCCGCGCCCCAGCTCTGGTGCGCGATGCCGGCCAGGCCATAAGCGGTGTAGACGAGCAGCAAGGCAGCCAGGAACCAGGCCAGGGTCGCCGCTTCACGCATGGCCGGCGGATGGAACAGGGCGCCAAAGCCCAGCAGCAGCAAGGGCAGCGAGGCGCCGATCAGCGCGGCATAGCTGCGCCCGCCGCGCGCCATCCACGCACCCAAGGCCGGGTCGATGAAGGCGGCGGCGATGCGGGCCGCCAGCAGCACGGCGCCGATCTGCGCCAGGTCCAGGCTGCTGCGCTGCGCATAAAACGGCGCCACATATATATAGATGGGCAGCGCCAGCATGGCCAGCGGCAAGCCGAACAGGCCATAACTGAACAAGGCCGGCAAGTTCAAGGCGCTGCCCACGGCATTCATGGCAGCGGCGCCGCACTCTGCAGCAAGGCCGCGCGCAGCTTGGGCGCCGTCGTCGACGGCGAGAGCCAGATGGCAAAGAAGGCGCGCGCGAAGTCGCCATCGCTCACGTCGGCCAGCATCTTGCCATCAAGGTAAAAGCGCACGCCGGGCGCGATGCCGGCCCGGTAGGCACCCGCGATGCGCTGGTCTTCCTTAACATCAGGAAAGATACGCTGCATGGTGGACAACCAGGCCAGCCGCTGCTCCGGCGTGCCCGAGCCGATTTTCTGCATCTGTTCATAGCTGGCTTCGGCGATCTTCTTGCCGTCGAGCGCACGCGCATAGCGCAATTCCAGCACGAAAGGCGCCGTTGCCGACGCCGCGCCCTGGTAGCCTTGCGGGCCCACCCACAGCTGCGCCCGATAAATACGCATGCCGAACCACGTGTATTCGCCCTCGCCCGCCAGCCGGGCTTCGGGCACGTCGGCGGCGATAAAGGCAGGCGGCGCTGCCACGGCAGCGGACATGGTCAACAACAGCACGACAGCGGCAAGCAAACGGCGCATGGTCAGTCCTTGATCAGGGTAAATTGCATCACATCCGTGTTGTGCGCCTGGAAGGCGGCCTCGCAATACGCGAGGTAAAACTCCCAGGTCAGCAGGAAACGACCATCGAAACCCTGCTTTTCCAGCGCCGTGCGCTGGGCCAGGAAGCTGGCGCGCCACTGGCGCAGGGTTTCCGCATAATCGAGGCCAAAGCTGAAGGCGTCTTCCACGCGCAAGCCCTGCGCCTCGGCGGCGCGGCGAAACTCGGCCGGCGACGGCAGCATGCCGCCCGGGAAGATGTATTGCTGGATGAAATCCGTGCTCTTGCTGTAGCGCTCGAACAAGTCGTCGGCAATGACGATGGTCTGGATGCAGGCCCGGCCGCCCGGCTTCAGGTTGCGCGCCACGCATGCGAAATAGCCGGGCCAGTAGCTTTGCCCCACGGCTTCGAACATTTCGATCGAGGCGATGGCGTCGTACTGGCCGGCGCTGTCGCGGTAGTCGCACAGCTGCAGGTCGGCTTGCCCTGCCAGCCCCGCGTCGTGCAGGCGCTGGCGCGCATAGGCCAGCTGTTCGGTCGACAAGGTCAACCCCGTCACGTGCGCGCCGTAGCTGCGCGCCGCCGTTTCCGCAAAGCCGCCCCAGCCGCAGCCGATTTCCAGCACCCTGGCATCCGGCTGCAGCTGCAGCTGGTCGGCGATGCGCCGGTATTTGGCGCCTTGCGCCTGCTCCAGGCTGGCGCCTTCGCTGAACAGCGCGCTCGAATACGTCATCGACGGATCGAGCCACAGCTGATAAAAAGCATTGCCGATGTCGTAATGGGCGTGGATGTTCTTCTTGCTGCCGGCCCGCGAATTGCGGTTGAACAAATGCCTGAGCTTGTAGACGAGGTTGCCCCACCAGTTGCCGTAGATCAGCGATTCGATCTGCGCGCGGTTGCGTATCATCAATTCGATCAAGCCCGGCAAATTGTCCGTACGCCAGTCGCCGGCGATAAACGTTTCCGCAAAGCCGATGTCGCCCGAGCGCAGCACGGCCGAGCACAAACGCCAGTTGTGCAAGTCCAGGGTGACGGGATGGCTGCCGTCGCCATACAGCAAGATGCTGCCGTCGGGCGTGCGCAGGCGCAAAGCGCCATGCTGCAATTTTTCCAGCAGGCGCAGGATCACGCGTCCTGAAGCGGGCACGTCCAAGTGCGTGTGATCGGCCGTGTGGTCGGGACGGACGCAGGCGCGCGCCTGCAGGCCTGTCGGCAGGGAATCGGAGCTCATCGGGACACCTTTTCTTGTGGTGGAAGGGGTTTGCTGAAAAACGGCACGCGGCGCAGCCACAGGCGCAAGGCTTGCCAATGGATGCGCGCCATCACGCCTAACGTCATCAGCGGGTAGCGCAGCAAGGCCCAGGCGATGGCGCCATCGCGCAGCGGCCGCGCCGTGCCGGACAAGCTCGTTTGCAGCAGCGGGCCGTCGAGGTCGTCGTAATCGACACGGGCCAGGTGGCGTTCGCCGTTCTGTTCGCTGTTGCGCAAGAAACGGAAACGATAATTTCCTTCCACCTTGCAAAACGGCGAAACATGGAAAATTTTATTGGCGCGTAACTCGCTGCCATACGCGATGGCGCCGCCCTGTTCGAGCAGGTACAGGTGGCGCTCGCCAAAGGTATTGCGCACGTCGCAGACCACGGCCCGCAGCGCGCCATCCGGGCGGTGGCAAAACCAGAAGCTGACGGGATTGAAGACATAACCGAACATGCGCGGCATGGTTTGCAGCCAGATTTCACCACCCGCATCCGTCACGCCATGTTCACGCAGCAAGCCGTCGATCCAGTCCAGCAGCGGCGTCGCGCCATCGCCGTGGTCGCTGTCGCGGAAGGACAGCACATTGGCGCGGTTGCGCGAGATCAAGCTGGCAGAAAAATCGTGTGCGCCCATGCTGCGCACGGGCAGGCGCAGATAAAACATGCCGTAACTGAAAGCATGCTTGCGCGGGCGTAGCCGTGCATGGCGCACCTGACCCAGGCACAGCTGGGGCTGCGGCGCCATGGGCGGTGATGGATCACGCGGCATGGCCGAGCTCCGCCGCCGCCATGCCATTGAGTATTTGCGCCACGGCCAGGCCCGACTTCAAGCCGTCTTCATGGAAACCATAGCCCGTCCAGGCGCCCGCGAACCACGTGTGCTGCGCACCCTGGAAACCGGCCAGGCGTGCCTGGGCGGCAATGGCCGCGCCATCGAACACGGGGTGGGCATACGAAAACTCGTCGATGATGCTGGCCGGAGCGGGCTCGTCGAGCGGATTGAGCGAGACGATGACGGGCGTAGTAAATGGCAAGGGTTGCAGCTGGTTCAGCAAATAATGCACGCACACTTGCGGCGCATCGCCTTGCGCGGCCGGCCGACCCTGGTAATTCCAGGCGGACCAGGCCTTGCGGCGCTGCGGCAGGCAGGACGCATCCGTATGCAGCACGGCCCGGTTAGGCTGGTAGCGCACGGCTTCGAGCACGGAGCGCTCGTCGTCGCGGATGTCGGCCAGCAAGGCCAGCGACTGGTCGCTGTGGCAAGCGAGCACGACGTGATCGACATGCTCGACGCCGGCGGCCGTGTGCAGCTCGACCATGCGGGCGCCCTCGTGCGGCTGGCGGCGCACGGCCAGCACGGGGCAAGCCAGACGCTGCTGCGGGATACCGGCCAGCAGTTTTTCCACGTAAACACGCGATCCGCCCCGCACCGTGCGCCATTGCGGACGGTCGCTCACTTGCAGCAAGCCGTGGTTGTGGCAGAAACGGATGAAGGTGGCCAGCGGAAAAGCCAGCATCTGGCGCGCCGGGCATGACCAGATGCAGGCGGCCATCGGCAGCAGATACCAGTGGCGGAACTCGTCGCCATAATTGTGCAGGTCCAGGAATTCACCGAGCGGCATGGCCGGCGCCGGCACGCTTCCCGTGGCCAGGGCGCTGGCCTGGCGATTGAAGCGCAGGATATCGCGCAGCATGCGCAGGAACGCCGGGCGCAGCAGATTGCTGCGCTGGGTAAACACGGTATCGACATTGGCGCCCGCCCATTCCAGCACGCGGGCGTCGGATGCCGTGCCCATCGGCATTTTCACGGAAAACGACATGTCACTGTCGGCCGCCTCGACACCGAGTTCATCGAACAGTTGCACCAGGTTCGGATAGGTGGCGTGGTTGAACACGAGAAAACCCGTGTCGACGCCATGCGTGACGCCATCGAGCGTGACGTCCACCGTATGGCTGTGGCCGCCAAAATAGTCGCCCGCCTCATACAAGGTGACGTCCTGGCCCGCCTGCGCCAGGCGATAGGCACACGACAATCCTGCGATTCCTGCTCCGACGACGGCAATTTTCATGAATGCACCTGTATTAAGTTTGTCCTGGACAAATAAGCCTCATGGATAATCGATGAAATATTGATTTATGTCAATGAGCGCTCTCAGCAGTTCACAAACTTATACGCCGGCAATTTCTGATCGGATTCAGCTATTTGGTAAGGGGCGGCGGAAGGCGTAAAATGCAAGCCACGTTCTTCCGCAAGCGAGCAAAGCCCCCCCTGGTATGGATACTGACCTGCAACCCTCTCCCGCCTTCAGCATCAGCGATGTCGAACGCGACACCGGGCTGGCCAAGGAAACCTTGCGTGTCTGGGAGCGCCGCTACGCCTTTCCCCAGCCCCAGCGCGATGCCTTTGGCGAGCGCAGCTATCCAGCCGAGCAAGTGCAAAAATTGCGCATGGTCAAGCGCCTGCTGGACCTCGGATTTCGTCCGGGAAAAATCATGCAGCACAGCACGGTGCAACTGCAGCAGCTGGCCAGCGCCGGCAGCGCGGCGCCGCCCGCGCCGCCACCGCAACTCGAGCACTACCTGGCCCTGTGCCGCGGTCACCAGATGGCGGAATTGGGCGGCGCCCTGCGTCAGGCGCTGGCCGTGCTGGGCTTGAAGGCCTTCACCATCGACGTCATCGCCCCCCTTACGAGCATGGTGGGCGAAGCGTGGGCTTGCGGCGACCTGGCCGTATATGAAGAGCATCTGTATAGCGAAACCTTACAGACAGTGATGCGCCACGCCATCTTTTCCCTGCCGCAAGCGAGCAGCCCGTCTACGCGCACGCCGCGCATCGTCCTCAGTACCCTGCCGCAGGAGCGCCATGGCCTGGGGCTGCTGATGGCCGAGGCGCTGTGCGTGGCGGCGGGCGCGCACTGCATGTCGCTGGGCGTGGAAACCCCGCTGACGGACATCGTCGCGGCCGCCCGCGCGCAGCGGGCCGACATCGTGGCGCTGTCGTTTTCCAGCGCCAGCAAGGAACGGCAGACGCGTGACAGCCTGCGCCAGCTGCAGGCGAGCCTGCCGGCGGCGGTGGAAGTGTGGGCCGGCGGACGCAGCCCCGCCCTGTCGCGCCGCCCGCCGCCCTTCCTGCACGTGCTGGACTTGCGCCAGGTCGAGGAAAGCATCGCCGACTGGCGCCGCCGCCACCAGGCGGACGCCCTGCAAACCCATTAAACGCGAGGGAACTGCGGCGATCTCCGTGGATACCCGCGCAATGTTGCCAATCGAACAGTAAAGCATGAAGGGCCGGGCGCGCTCTGGTAGAATAGCCGGATCAACAGTGTCCGGCGCCGCCGGGCCTAAGGTCAGCACCCGCCACCACACATCCATGTTTAGTTTCTTCAAGAAAAAACCCGTCGCCCCCGAGGCCGCGCCAGCCGAGCCCCTCGTCCCTCCCGCCGCCACGCCGCCTGCCGCGCCAGCATCCGCTGCGCCGGCCGCGCCATTGACTGGCGCGCCGGCCGAAGTCGTGCCCGTGATCGTGGCCGCCGAACCCGAGAAAAGATCGTGGATGACGCGCCTGAAGGCGGGCCTGTCGAAGACCTCGAACACCCTGTCCGTGCTGTTCGTCGGCGCGAAGATCGACGAGGCCCTGTACGAGGAGCTGGAAGCGGCGCTGCTGATGTCCGACGCGGGCATCGACGCCACCGAGTTCCTGCTGACGGAACTGAAGAAAAAGGTCAAGGAAGACAAGCTGCTCGACGCCGCCGCCGTCAAGGCCGCCCTGAAAGTGCTGCTCATCGAACTCTTGCTGCCGCTGGAAAAACGCTTCGAGCTGGGCCGCCACAAGCCGCTGGTGATGATGATTTCCGGCGTGAATGGCGCCGGCAAGACCACCACCATCGGCAAGCTGGCCAAGCACATGCAGTCGAATAACCAGTCCGTGCTGCTGGCCGCCGGCGACACCTTCCGCGCCGCCGCGCGCGAGCAGCTGATGGTGTGGGGCGAACGCAACAACGTCACCGTGATTTCCCAGGAATCGGGCGACCCGGCCGCCGTGGCCTACGACTCGGTGCAGTCGGCCAAGGCGCGCGGCATCGACGTGGTGATGGTCGACACGGCGGGCCGCCTGCCGACGCAGTTGCACCTGATGGAAGAATTGAAGAAAATCAAGCGCGTGATCGGCAAGGGCATGGATGGCGCGCCGCATGAAACCCTGCTCGTCATCGACGGCAACACGGGCCAGAACGCCTTGACCCAGGTCAAGGCCTTCGACGATGCCCTGCAGCTGAGCGGCCTGGTGATCACCAAGCTGGACGGCACCGCCAAGGGCGGCGTGCTGGCGGCCATCGCCCGCGTGCGCCCCGTGCCCGTGTATTTCATCGGTATCGGTGAGAAAATTGAAGACTTGCAGCCCTTCGTGGCTGCCGAATTTGTCGAAGCGCTGCTCGGATAAGCCCCTACATGATTGAATTTCAGCACGTCTCCAAGCAATACACCTCCGACGCAGTGGCGCTCAGCGACATTTCGCTGAATATTGCCAAGGGCGAGCTGGTCTTCCTGGCCGGCCCGTCCGGCGCCGGCAAATCCACCCTGCTGAAAATGATCGCCGCCATGGAACGCCCCACGTCGGGCAAGCTGATCGTCAATGGGCAGGACATGGCCAAGCTCAAGCCGGCCGGCGTGCCCTTCCTGCGCCGTAACATGGGCCTGATCTTCCAGCAGCAGAAACTGCTCAACGACCGCTCCATCCTGGCCAACGTCATGCTGCCGCTGCTCGTCGTCGGCGCCCACAAGACCGCCGCCGAGCAGCGCGCGCGCGCCGCGCTGGATAAAGTCGGCCTGCTCGACCGCGCCCTCGCCCGTCCCCTGTCACTGTCGGGCGGCGAGCAGCAGCGCGTGTCGATCGCGCGCGCCATCGTCAACCGGCCGCAGATCATCCTGGCCGACGAACCGACGGCCAACCTGGACCGCGCCAGCGCCGACAAGGTGCTCGACGCCCTGAAGGCCTTCCATTCCGTGGGCGTGACCTGCCTCATTTCCAGCCATGACGAACAGATGCTCGATGCCGCCGCCCGCGTGATCCACCTGAAAAACGGCCAGCTGGTGGCCATCGACAAGGCCACGCAGGCCCCCGTGTTCGCCCCGCCCGACCCCGATTTCGCGCCCGGCCTGGATGATGGCGAAGGAGAACGCGCATGAGGGGCTGGTTCCGTCAACACCGCTTCGCGCTCGGTTCGGCGCTGATCCACCTGCGCAAGTCACCGGGCGGCTTCCTGCTCAACGTCGTCGTCGTCGCCATCGCCCTGTCGCTGCCGTTCGCCGGCTTGACCATGCTCGACAATGTGCGCCCTATGTCGGAACAGATGTCCGTCGACCCGGAAATCAGCGTCTTCCTGAAGATCGACACGCCGCGCGAGCAGGCCGTGGCGCTGGTCGGCGAGATGCGCAAGATCGTGCACGACCAGAAGGCGAAGATCGTCTTCATCCCGCGCGAACAGGCGCTCGATACCCTGAAGAACAAGAACGGCCTGGCCGACGTGCTCAGCACCCTGGGCGACAATCCCCTGCCCGACAGCTATGTGCTGAAACTCGATGCCTTCAACAGCGCCAGCGAGGCGCAGGACGTCGATGCCGTGGCGGAACAGCTGCGCCACCTGCCCGGCGTGGAATCGGCGCAAGTCGATTCGGCCTGGGTCAAGCGCCTGGCGGCCCTGCTGGGCGTGCTGCGCCTGGTGCTGCTGCTGCTGGCCATTACCCTGGGCGTGGCCGTCATCGCCGTGGTCTTCAACACCATCCGCCTGCAGGTGATGCAGCAGCGCGATGAAATCAGCATCTCGAAACTGATCGGCGCGACGGATACCTTCATCCACCGCCCCTTCTATTACACGGGCGCCCTGCTGGGCCTGTGCGCGGGCGCGCTGGCCCTCGGTGCCGTGGCGCTGGCCTTGCAGCCGCTCAATACGGCGATCGCCGAGTTTGCCCGCCTGTATGCGTCCGAATTCCAGCTGGTGCCGCTGGCGCCCCTGCCGATGGCCGGCTTGCTGGCCCTGAGCGCCGGCCTGGGCCTGATCGGCGCCTTCCTCTGCGTGCAGCGCCACCTGGCGCGCCTGAACTGACCTTCCCTTCCATGGCGGCGCCTGCGGTGCCGCCATGCGCCTCACCCTCCCCATCTGCTGTTATCTTGATATTTAGCAAGTATTCTTAAGGTTCGCTTCAGCCAGAGGTCGTAGACTAACTACGTGGTCAAATCGCTGTTCAGAGATATATATCAAGCATTAACCCGCCATAGTATTTAGGCTATCAGGACGATTAAATGTGCTGATTGGCACTCTCAAGCAGAGAGTGCTAATATAGGGACATACCAAAGGCAGTAGCGCCATGGACGCCAGATGAAGATGGTGCCGCGCTCTGCAAAGTGCAAGACCGAATACGCAAACAGACAACAGGACCACGTCGCGTGACGTGGCCAACTGGAACAAAGCAAGACTACGAGGGAGAAAACATGACTATGATGTCCGCAACGTCCGCATTGGTTCCGACCAAAAGTAATGCGCTGGGCCTCGGTTTCACTGGCAATCTGGGCAATATCGACGCCTATATTTCGGCCGTGAACCGCCTGCCCATGTTGACCCACGACGAAGAAATTTCGCTGGCGAAACGCCTGCGCGAAAAAAATGACCTGGCCGCCGCGCAAGAGCTGGTGCTGTCGCACCTGCGCCTGGTGGTCTCGATTGCCCGCGGCTACCTGGGCTATGGCTTGCCGCATGCCGACCTGATTCAGGAAGGCAATATCGGCTTGATGAAAGCCGTGAAACGTTTCGATCCGGACCAGGGCGTGCGCCTGGTGTCGTACGCCATGCACTGGGTGAAAGCCGAGATGCACGAGTACATCCTGAAAAACTGGCGCCTGGTCAAGGTCGCGACGACGAAGGCACAGCGCAAGCTGTTCTTCAACCTGCGCAGCCACAAGACGGGCCTGGACGCGATGACGCCGAAGCAGATCGATGCGCTGGCCAAGCTGCTCGACGTGAAGCGCGAAGAAGTGATCGAGATGGAAACGCGTTTGAGCGGCCGCGACATCGCGCTGGAATCGCCGACCGACGATGAAGACGACAAGTTTTCACCGATCGCCTACCTGTCGTCGGAGCAAAGCGAGCCGACCAAGGTGCTGGAAGCGGAACAAGTGACGCGTTTGCAATCGGAAGGCCTGGAAACGGCCTTGAGCAAGCTCGACGCCCGTTCGCGCCGCATCATCGAAGCGCGCTGGCTGGCCAACGACGACGGCTCCGGCGCCACCTTGCACGCGCTGGCGGACGAGTTCGGCGTATCGGCCGAACGCATCCGTCAAATCGAAGTGGCGGCGCTGAAAAAAATGAAGGGCGCCCTGGCCGCCTACGTGTAATCGCCAGCCATGCCGCAATGTAAAAGGCGCCGCGAGGCGCCTTTTAGTTTTACAAATGATGTTTATCAACAGATAAACATGGTCGGCCGTTAAGCTGCAGCCAAGCCTTTGGTGATCAGCTCGGCGACCACTTCATTCAGATCCACGCCGCGTTCCTTGGCCAGGGTCTGCAATTGCAAGACCAGATCGCTGTTCAGCTTGACGGCGAATGGCACCAGGCCCAGGGCCTGGTCGCGCTTGCGCTGCTCGCGGCGGTCGACGACGACCGCTTCCTTACCGAATGCACCGGCGCCGGGAACATTCATCTTTCCCATCAGTTTCTTGGCATCGCTTTTGGCCAGGTCGGTTTTTTTCATGGTTGTTTCCTGATTTTCAAAACAGCCATTTTACGCAGTAATCGGCGCGCCGCGTGGCCGGCGCGTCAATTCATCGGCAGCGCGCCAATAGTGCGCCGGAAAAATATCATTTTGTTATTATCATTTCATCCCATGCGTGCACAGGCATGCCCGGGACGCTCTGCCTGAAAGGAAAAACATGCAATCTCTGACCCGCTCTTACCGTACCGTCCTGCTCCCCTTGCTCATCGCCTGCCTGGCGATGCTGGCCGGCTGCGGCGCGGCCGGCAGCGCCGGCGACGCGGAAAACACGCCGCGCAGCGTCACCCACGTGCTGTCGCCCGGCGAACAGGTCGCCATCACGGCCACCGATACCCTGAAACTCGAACGTGTCAACGACAGCCGCTGCCGCAAGGGCGCCGTGTGCGTGTGGAAAGGCTACGTCAGCTACAGTTTCAGCCTGCTCAACAGCGCGGGCGCCACCGACATCGTCCTGTCCGAATCCATGCCAGGCGCTTCCAGTTCCGTCACCGTCAACCACCTGACGTTCACCCTGCTCGACGTCGATCCGGCCACGCCGCCGGCCCTGAATGCGGCCGAGCCTGCGTATCGGGTCAAGGTCAAGATCACGCAGGGCGCCCTGCCCCGCTAACATCGTGGCGCTGGCGGCTGTCGGTCGGCGCCTGTTGCCGCTCCAGCATGCCGTAATCGCGCACGACGGCGGCGATGCGCAAGCGGTAATCGTCAAACACGCCCTGCCGGCCGGCCGTTTGCGCCGCGCGGTGCGCTTCCAGCTGCCGCCACTGCGACAGCGCCGCTTCGTCGCGAAAGAAGGACAGCGACAGCAATTTGCCTGGCTCGCTCAAGCTGCCGAAGCGCTCGATGGAGATGAAACCATCGACCTCGTCGAGCAGGGGCCGCAGCGCGGCCGCCATATCCAGATACTGCTGGCGCCCTTCGGCGCTGGGCCAGACTTCAAAAATCACGGCGATCATGCATTTTCTCCTTGCGTAAACACGGGGATGCGGGCATTCAACGACGGCAGATAACGCCACGCCAGCGGCATGCCTTCCAGCCCGTCGGACCACGCCTGCAGGCAAGCCGTGGCGATCGCGTGCGCGATGGACTGGCCCGGACAGACGTGGCGGCCATGGCCAAAACCCAAGGCCGCCTGGCCGGCGCTGGCCAGCACGACGACGATCATCTGCCCGGCTGGCACGCGCACGCCGTCGAACTCCACGTCTTGCGCCGTGTAGCGGCGCGTGTTGTGGACCGAAGGATCACACTGGCTGACCTCGCGCAGCATGGCCGGCCATCGCTCAGGCGTTGCACGCAATTGCGCCAGCAACTCCGGCTGCGTGCGCAAGGCAACGATGGCATTGCCCAGCAAGCCGGCCGTCGCGTCGCACGTTTGCGACAGCAAACCCACGAGGTTGGCCAGCAAGCCGTTCCCCATGGCATCGGTCTCTGTCACGATACTCGCCAGCAAGCTGCCCGGCCGCGCGTCGCCCTCGCGCAGCAAGTGGCCAAAGCCTTGCAGCAAGGCGTCGGCCGCCTCCTGCGCGCCAGCCAGTTGCTCACCATTGCTCAGCGGCGACAGGCAAGCGACAAAAGCGCGCGTCCATTCGGCCAGCGCCGGCCATTGCGCTGGCGCAAAGCCCAGCAAGTCCGCCATGGCAAACAGGGGCAATTGAAAAATCGCATCGTTGAGCTGGGCGGCGCTGGCGGGCACGCGGTCGCCTGCCATGCGCGACGTCTGTACTTGCAGGCGAAGCAGGTCCACCTGGCCCAGCGCACGCGCCAGCACCTGTTTCGGCACGACATGCCGTTCGCCATCGTTCATGCGCACCAGTTCCGCAAAAATCGCGCCGCACGGCGTGCCTGCCAGATTCTGCGGCACGGCCAAGCCCGGCGGGCGGACGCGGCAAGCGGGATGCTCGAGCACGGCCTGCACGCCGACCGCGCCCGTCGCCAGCCAGCAGTCGAGCGTAGCGTCGAAGCGCAGCGGCGGGCCATCGGCCAGGCGGCGATAGTAGTCATACGGCGCCATGTGGATGACGGCGGAAAAAGGGTCGGCAGGGTCGACGAGATGCATATGGCTTCCATTGCGGTAAGGTTGGGACACGAGTATGCTGATCCTTCCACCACAACACTTCGCCGGCGAACGAATCATGGATGACAAACTTTCCTCGGCCGACATGGGCCTGGCGCAACTGGCCGGCGCCATCGCCGAACCGGCCCGCGCGCGCATGCTGTGCAGCCTGCTTGATGGCCATGCGCGCACGGCCACGGAATTGGCCACGCTGGCCGAGGTGGGCGCCTCGACGGCCAGCGCCCATTTGAGCCGCTTGCGCGACGACGGTTTGCTGTCGATGGTGGCGCAGGGCAAGCACCGCTACTACCGCCTGGCCAGCGCGGAAGTGGGCCAAGCCCTTGAAGCGTTGCTGGTGGTGGCCGGCGTGCCGGCAACGCCGTTTACGCCCTCCACGCCGGACGGCCTGCGCCATGCGCGCACCTGCTACGACCACATGGCCGGCACCGTCGCCGTCGCCCTGCACGACCAGTTGCACGCACAAGGCTGGCTGCTCGACGATGGCGGTCAATACCATCTGTCGGAAGCGGGTGAGGCCGGCATGGCGGCCCTGGGCATCGACGTGCCGCAATTGCTCAGACAGCGCCGCCGCTTCGCCTGTGCCTGCCTGGACTGGAGCGAACGGCGCGCCCACCTGGGCGGCGCGCTGGGGGCCGCAATATTGCAGCTGGCCCTGCGCCAGCGCTGGGCCGAGCGCGAGCTCGACAGCCGCGCCCTGCGCATCACGCCGGCCGGCGAGCGGCGCCTGCTGGCCGCATTTGGCGGCGGCTGAAAGGCACGCTATCATCTTGCCACTTACTCAATATGTATTGAAATGACACGAGGGCATACGATGATCGCATTCCAGGGTTTGGCCAAGCGCTACGGCACGTTCGAGGCCGTCAAGCCGCTCAGCTTGCAGGTGAATAAAGGCGAAGTCTTCGGCTTCCTGGGACCGAATGGCGCCGGCAAGACCACCACCATCCGCATGCTGATGGGCATCCTCGTGCCCAGCGCCGGCAAGGTGCTGATCGATGGCCTCGATTGCCACCGCGACGGCGCCGCCGTCAAGCGCAAGGTCGGCTATTTGCCCGACAATCCCATCTTTTACGATTATTTGCGGGGCCGCGAAATCCTGCAATTCGTCGCCGAAATGCATGGTTACCCGCGTGTGGAAGCGGCCGCCCGCGCCGCGCGTCTGCTGACGGAATTCGGCCTGGACGAGGCAAGCGAAGATTTCGCCGTCAATTACTCGCTGGGCATGAAGAAAAAGCTGGGCCTCGCGTGCGCGCTGATACACGATCCTGCCGTGCTGATCCTCGACGAACCGATCAACGGCCTCGACCCGCGTGCTTCGCGCGACGTGCAGGAACGCCTGCTGCGCATCGCCGCGGCCGGCACCACCATCTTCGTTTCCACGCATCTGCTCGATATGGCGCAAAAGCTGTGCAGCAGGGTTGCCATCATCCACCGGGGCGCCCTGGCGGCCACGGGCAGCCTGGACGATATCCGCCAGCAACTGTCCAGCGACGGCAGCCTGGAAGACATCTTTTTACAGCTCACCGACGAAACGGCTGCCGCGTGATGCCCGCGCCACCAGGCGCCTGGCGCGCCGTCTGGCTGCTGACCCGCTTGCGCCTGCAGCGCCTGCTCAACGTCAGCGACAAGGGTTTTTCTTTCAAGAAGGGCGCCACGAGCCGTGCCGCCACACCGGGCAAGAAACGGGGGCGCTGGCTGCTGGGCGCCCTGCTGCTCTTGCCCATGCTGTTTTCGTCCGGCAATATCGCCCGTCACAACCTGCTGAACATGCATTGCCTGCTCGACCAGGTGGCCGTTTGCCAGGCCAAGGGCAGCATGAACGCGGGCGAGCGCGTGCTGGCGCCCTTCATCGCCCACTTGATCGAGCAGCCTTTCAGTACGGCGCTGGCAGGCGCCCTGACCCTGCAATTGGCGCTGCTGTGGCTGATGAGCCTGCTGCTGCCGCTGGGCATGGGAGAGCTGTCGAAGCCGGACTGGGACCTGGAATGGCTGGTCACCCTGCCCGTCGACAAGGGCACCCTGCTGTGGGCGCGCGTGCTCGAGCGCACGCTGGTCAACCCGCTCGGCCTGCTGGTGCTGTGGCCCTGCACCACCATGATCGCGTGGTACTCGAACCAGGGCTGGTTCGCACCGCTGTCGGGTCTCCTTGCCTGCCTGCTCCTGCTGGCACTGGCGGCCATGCTGCGTACCCTGGTCGACACGGGCTTGCGCCTGTCGCTCAGCCCCGCGCAGCTGGGCAACCTGCAGGCGCTGCTGTCGGTAGCCGGCCTGTTTCCCATGTATATGGGCATGTCGTTCGGCATGGGCACGGGCGGCTTTGCCCACGCGTGGGCGGCGGCCATGCCCGCCTGGAGCGCCTGGACGCCTCCGGGCCTGCTGGTGAGTTTGCTCAATGCCAAGAGTGCGGCGGCAGCGCTGCCGGCCGCCCTGCTGCTGGCGCAATGCCTGTGCCTGATGCTGCTGGGCATGGCGCTGCTGCGCCGCCAGCTGCGCCACGGCGTGGTGGGCGCGGGCCAGCGCGAAGCCAGCCGCAAGCCTGTCCCGGCGGCACCGCCTGCAGGCAGGTGGCGCGCCGGCATCGGTACGGTGATCCAGCGCCGCGAACTGAGCTTGCTGCTGCGCGACCGCAATTTTCTCGTGCAGACCCTGCTGATGCCGCTGCTGATCCTCGGCGGCCAGGCCTTGTTCTCGGGCCAGGCGCGCGACCTGCACGAGCTGCTGTCCAGCCCCGCCTTGCTGGCCTCCACCGGCTTTTTCCTCGGCACTTACGTGCTGATGATGTCGGCCTTCCAGACCCTCAACAAGGAAGGCGGCGCGCTGTGGCTGCTGTACACGTTTCCCGTTTCCGTCGAACAGGCGCTGCGGCAAAAAGCCCAGCTGTGGGCCGCGCTGGCCCTGCTCTACCCCGTGATCCTGTTCGGCGCGGCGCTGGCCTGGCAAGACGCCTGGCGCTGGGACATGGCGGGTCTGATGCTGCTGGCCCTGGCCGGCATCCCCCTGTATTCGCTGATCGCCGTGGCGCTGGGCGTGTTTGCCAGCGATCCGCTGGCCACCGAGGCGACGTCAAAAATACGGCCTGCCTACACGTATCTGTACCTGCTGCTGACGGGCCTGTACATCGCCGCCCTGGCGGCCGGCAGCCTGGCGCAGCAGCTGGCCTTCGTCGTGCTGACGGCGGCGCTGGCAGTGGCCCTGTGGCAAAAAGCGCGCGATGAAATGCCCTACCTGCTCGATCCGGCCGCCTCGCCGCCAGCCAGGGTTTCCGCGTCGGACGGCCTGATCGCCGCCATGCTGTTCTTCACCCTGCAAACCCTGGCCTTGCTCCTGCTCAAGAGCAAGGTGGCCGAGCCGCTGGCGCAAGTGGCCATCGCCTTCGGCGGCGCCGGCGCGCTCACGTACGCGCTGGTGCGCCTGGTCTACTGGCGTAGCAAGACGGCCGGCGTGCCGCGCATGGCGCATGGCAAACACCCCTGGCGCTGGGGTACGGCAGGCGCGGCCATATCGGCCCTCTGCGGCATCGCCTGCACGCTGATGCTGCAACCGCCTGCGGCAGCGCCAGCGGGCGCCAGTCCGTGGACCGGCCTGTGGCTATTGGGCTTGACGGTACTGGCCGCGCCCCTGTGCGAGGAATTCATTTTCCGCGGCCTGATCCAGGGAGGCTTGCGCCGCTCGCTGCCGGCCTGGCAAGCGATCGGCATCGCCGCCGCCCTGTTTGCCGTCGTGCATCCACCCGCGTCGATGCTGCCCGTGTTCGTGCTGGGCCTGTGCACGGGACTCGCGTACGAACGCAGCGGATCGCTGCTCGCGCCCATGCTCGTGCATGCGGGCTATAACGCGGTCATCCTGGCGTTCCAGCTGGGCAAGTGATGTTTATTTGCTAGAATCGCACACGTTTCCGTCCGTATCCCAACCAATGACTACGCACAGATCGCGCATGTATCCACGCTTGTTCGCCCCACTTCTCCTCGTCGCGCTGCTGAGCGGCTGCACGGTCCTCGCCCTGCGCCCCAACAGCGGCGTCGAAAACCGCATGTTCACCGTGCAGGAAGCCCCGCGCCTGCGCATCGACGCGCCCAAGGCGCGCATCCAGAACCCCATGCCCAACGACCATTTCATCGGCATCGCCCTGTCCGGCGGGGGCAGCCGCGCGGCCAATTTCTCGGCCGCCTCGCTGGAGCAGCTGGAACAGTTCGGCCTCGTCAGCGGCGCCTCGGCCATCTCCGGCGTCTCGGGCGGCGCCATCGCGGGCGGCTACTATGCGCTGCATGGCAAGCAGACGGATTGGCCCTTGCTGCGCAGCAAGCTGAAAACGGATTTCTTCGGCCAGACCATTCTGAAACCGGCCAACCTGACGACGATGTTGTTGACGAACAAGACGCGTACCTCCTTCCTGTCCGACGTGTTTGACGATGTGCTGTACGACAAGAAAACCTACGAGGACTTGCCGCACGACGGCCCCATCTTCCTGGCCAACGCGACGGACGCCACCGATGGCGGCAAGCGCGTGGTGTTTTCCTATGAGTATTTTTACGGCACCCTGCATTCGCCGATCCAGGATATCCGCCTGGCCACGGCTGTGGCCACCTCGGCCGCCTTTCCCGGCGTGTTCGATTCCGTCACCTTCGAGCGTTTCCGCCCGAAAAACACCTTCGTGCCGGAGCTCGGTTCCGAGTCGCGCGAGTCGCCGTCGTACGTGCACCTGTTCGATGGCGGCGCGGCCGACAACCTGGGCGTGGAAACCCTGTGGGACGTGGCCTTGACGCAGCTGTACGGCAACGACATGGCCGTCGTGCCGCCGCGCCTGAACAGCAAGCCCTTCATCCTCATTTCCATCGACGCCAACGCGCCCAATTCCAGCGCCGTCTTCGAAAAGATGTCGGACGAGCGCCAGCCGCTGGACCGCATCTTCAACAAGAATATCTACGATGCCGTCGACGCCCTGTTTTCGCGCCAGCGCAAGGAAAATCTCGTCAAGATGGGTTTTGGGCAAGCCCGCTTCGATACCATTACGCATGAAAATTTTGGCGACCTGAGCCAAAAATTCGTCAAGAGCAAGCGCACCTCGGCCTTTGCCATCCCCGTGCTGTGCCGCCCCCACCTGGGCCAGTACCGCTGCGAAATCGACGCGGCCGATCCCTTGCCCGGTCAGACCCGCACGTGGCTCGAAGGCTTTGCCTGGCATATTTCCATCGACCAGATCGCCTCGCTGGCGCTGCGCCTGTCCAGCGGCGATGCGCACATCGACAGCGCCCGCAAGGAAGAACGCGCCGCCCTCGTCAAGCTGCAGCGCCTGGCCACGCAGACGAAAACCCATCTGAAGCTGACAGGCCCGGAAAACTGCAGCCCGGAAGTGCTGCAATCGGCCCTGTACAGCGCCGCGCGCGTGCTGATCCTCGACGACGAGGAATCGCGCTTCGCCCTGTGCGACTACATGCTGGCGGGTAAGCTGATCAATGACGACACCGTCTGCAAGCAGCGCTATGTCCACGCCGTGCCCCGCTTCGCCATCGAAAGCGAAGACCTGCAGTACCGCAACCTGAGTTCGGACGGCAATTCCGTGAACGTGCCGATACGCTGCAAGAAGTGAGCGCCTTGGCACGGCCTGCCCGGCAGTTGGCAAAGGCGGCTACAACGCCAGCACGCGCTTGCCGTGCACCCATTCCAAGCTGCCATAAGGTGATATCCGGTTCAGTTGCTGCAAGGAATTGAGTGCCAAGGAAGGATCGCGTTTGACATATTTTGTATAGGCGCCGATATAAAACAAGCTTTCGGCAAAGGCATCCTGCTGTTCTTCAGCGTCCTTGCGCGCGATTAAGCGAGATAACTCCGTCAGATTATCCGCGCCCTGCCACATTCTTAACAGCGCGCCATAATGCGATTTGCTATTCTTTTCAATATGGACAGCCTGCTTTTCAAGATTTGCATTGGCAAGCGAAGCATCGTTTGCACGCGCCATGATATAGCGATAGACCACTGCCCGATATTCCGCGAATTCAGGTTCATCGGACGTAAATTCCGTATCCGCCAGATAGGCCAACGCGTTTTTCCAGTCACCCAATTCAACGCTGGAAAAAGCGGCGAGTATGAAGCCGGATTGATGCACTGCCAGCCTGCCGGCCCGCTCATCCGGTTTGGCGGCAGCCGCTGCCTGGCGTTCACTGTCAAGTAGCGGCGCCAGTAGGGCCAATGCATCTGCTACACGTCCTTGGGTAAAAAAAATCGTTGCTTTGGTAACAGTGAAAGACGCTTGCTGTTCCGGCGTGGCAATCCGCAAAGCTTGCTCGACCAAAGGCAAAGCTTCTTGCGAACGCTCCAGGGAGTCCAGCGAGGCTGCTTGCATTATCAGTATGTCCGCCTTACTTTTATCACTAAGCTCCTTTTTTCCCAAAATCTGCGCCAGTTTCAACTGCCGCTCGTGCGTTTCTTTAAGAAAGTTTTCTTGGGCTTGCGATAAATTACTGGCCAACACCAGCGCGCCAGCCATCACGTAGGAAATTACTTTAGATAACAGCATACATTACTCGATCATGGGAAATAAAATAGCAAGTATATCAAGCAAAATTAACCGATGGAAACTTTCCCCGAGCGTAAATATCTGTCCGGCCAAAAAAAAATGACACGCACGATTACTCGTGAGTGTCATTAGCGCAAGGATTCCAAGCGCCCGGCTGATTTAAATCAGCCGACTACGCCTGCGCATGTAGCTGCGGCTTAACGCACCTTCCAGTTCCTGCTCCGTTTTATGCTGGTTCACCGTGTACAGGGCCCACAGGGCCGCCGGCACCCAGCCGATCACAGTGCACTGCAGAATCAAGGCGGCGGCACCGGCCAGCGGGCGCCCCAGCATGAAAAACGTGAGACACGGAAGTAGCAAGGCTATCAGCAATCGCATCACGACATACTCTCCTAAATTTAGAGCAGCGGACAAGGGCCGGTATCCGGTCCGTCCCCCGCCCGCTGCGTACTGCTCCTTATAGATGCACGGCGATTTGCGGCATCAAGTCGTCAAACGTGCGACCGTTGCCGTTTTCGCCGATGGCGTGCATCTTCCATTCGCCGTTATGGCGGTACAGCTTGGCCATGATCTGTGCCGTGTGGGAACCTTGCACAGACAGGTTGAAACGCGCGACTTCCTGGTTATTGCTGGCATTCAAGATGCGGCAATAGGCGTTTTCCACCTGCGAGAAGTTCTGGCCAGTAAAGCTGTTGACGGTGAAGACGAGGCTTTTCACGTGCGCCGGCACTTTCGACAGATCGACATTGATCTGTTCGTCATCGCCATCGCCCGCGCCCGTGCGGTTGTCGCCCGTGTGGACAATGCTGCCGTCCTTGCTTTTCAGCTGGCGGAACCAGACGATGTCGGACGTGCTCTTGTTTTCATCGAACATGACGCACGAGGCGTCCAGGTCGACGGCTTCCGTCTTCGAACCGAAACCGAGGAAACCCTTGGTCTTGGCCGCATCCCAGCCCAGGCCCATGGTGATACGGGTCAGGGTGGTACCAGCTTCTTTGTCCAGAGAAATCTTCTGGCCCTTGCTCAAATTGACAGACATACGCATAGCTCCTGTTTGCTTGGTTACATCAAATATTAGTTACGCCGGCTTGCTTTGGGTCCAGGCGAGGAAGGCCGCGCGGTTGCGCGAGCAGACGAGGATTTTTCCCGTGCCTGAAAACTTCAGTACCACGCCCTCGCCGCTGGTCTGGCTGTTGATCAGGTTCCCCAGAAAGCCGCCGCTGCTGCCGGTCGTCATGGAAATTTCGTATTGCAGGCGGTTGTCCCAGCACACGACGTGCGAGTTATCGATCACCACGTCCTTGCCAGGCGTCACTTCCAGTATCGACATCGCGCCAAAACCGGACACCGCCAACTGGCCGCTGCCTGCCGTCTCGGTAATGAAAAAGCCACCGCTCTGGGCAAACAGCGCATTGCCAAGGCTCTGCGTGCGCACCTTCAATTCCACGCCAGCGCTGGCCGCCACGAAGGCGCCGTCGCTGATCATGTATTGCTGGGCGCCAATCTCAAGCACCCGCATCGCGCCAGGCAAGGTGGGCGACAGCAGACAGTCGCCGTCGCCACGCATGGCCTCGATATGCTGCTGAAAGAACGATTCCCCGTTGGCAAAGGTGCGCATCAGCGCGGCGCCTATGCCGCCCGTCATCTTGCCTTTCAGCTCAAGATTGGTTTCCATCATCACCATCGCATTGGATTCGCAATAAATCTTCTCGCCCTTGGCAAGCGACACATGCAGGAACGGGTCGACGTCCCCGGTAATAGTAAAAACTGGCATCTGACTGTTCCTTCCTCAACTAGGCAATGATGGAGACGGCTCCCATAATGAACCGCCGTTAATACAGAGTAACGGTGCCGCACAAAACCGTAGCGAGCGGATGTGATTTGTGGCCGAGAAGCGCAACCGTACTTTAGTACGGTGAGCATCGCCGGCCGCAAAGCGCACCGCGCAGTAGGTTTGGTGTGGCTACCTTATACGCCGACGCCGAAAGAGGCAGCCAGTGGCCCCAGACCGCCCTTATATCCCTGGCCGATGGCCTTGAATTTCCAATCGCCGCCATTGCGGTAGATTTCACCGAAGACCATGGCCGTTTCGGCCGAACCGTCTTCCGACAGGTCGAAGCGGGCGATTTCCGTGTTGCCGTTGGCATTCACGCAGCGTACGTACGCCTTCGATACCATACCAAAGTTTTGCTTGCGCGCTTCGGCATCGTGTATCGTCACGCAGACGGCGATCTTGTCGATCTCGGCTGGCACCGTGGCCAGATCGACGATGACGGTTTCATCATCGCCATCGCCGGCGCCGGTGGTGTTGTCGCCCGAGTGGGTGACGGAACCGTCGCTCGATTTCAGGTTGTTGTAGAAAATCATGTCGAGGTCGGCGCGTACCTTGCCGTCGGCCTTCAACAGGAACACGGAACCGTCGATGTCGAACGCGGCGCCATCGGTGGCGCGGGCATCCCAGCCCAGGCCGATGATCATCTTCGAGATGCCGGGAGCTTCCTTGCTCAGGTTGACGTTGCCGCCTTTTTGCAGACTGATTGCCATGATGTATTTCTCCTATGTGAAATAAAAGTCCAGCGAATAATTAACTTGCAAAACACCTGGCGCCTTCTCCGGTCCGACTCCCCGGACCAGGGATGGCGCTTGCTGCATCACGCTGGCAAACGGGTGTGGCGTTTGCCGCGTATCTCTTACGCCTTGGCTGCTGCTTCCAGCTCAGGCTGCTTATCGTCCCTGCCTTCCAGCAAGGCCATGCGTCGCTTGTAACGGATCGACGACCACAGCGAAGCGAGAATGAAGGCCACGCCGATCAGCCCCGTGAAGATCTCGGGAATGTGGAACTTCATGCTGACCAACATGATCACGGCCAGGATACCGATCGCATAGTGCGCGCCGTGCTCCAGATAAACGAACTCGTCGAGCGTGCCCTTGCGCACCAGGAACACCGTCATCGACCGCACGAACATCGCGCCGATAGCCAGGCCCAGCATGATGATCACGACATCCTTGGTGATGGCGAACGCGCCGATCACGCCGTCAAAGCTGAACGAGGCATCGAGCACTTCCAGGTACAGGAAGCCGCCGATACCGCCGCGCTTGACGATGTCGCCCATGTTGCCGTCGCCGTTGTCGCCTTCCAGCAAGCCACTGATCACATCGACACCCACGTAGGTCAGGATGCCCCACAGGCCGGCCGTCAGGACCACCAGTTTCTGGCCTTCATCGATCATCGACAGGCTGGCCATCAGGGTGCCCAGCGCGATCATCACGGAAATCGACGATACCTTGCCCAGCGCGCCCAGTTTTTCTTCAATACGGCCCAGCCAGTGCGTTTCTTTTTCGTCATCCAGCAGGAAGTTCAGGAACACCAGCAGCAGGAAAATGCCGCCGAAAGCCGCCACTTCCGCATGGTGGTTCGTCAGGTGCATCGAGTACTGTTCCGGATTGCTCAGTGCCAGATTCCATACTTCCATCAAACCCAGGTCCGCCGCTTGCGCCACGATAACCAGCGGGAACAGCAAACGCATGCCGAAGACGGCGATGATGATGCCCACGCCCAGGAACAGGTTCTGCCAGAACTTGTCCCAGTTCTTCAGCACCGACGCATTGACCACCGCGTTGTCAAACGACAGCGACACTTCCATCACGCCCAGGATTACCGCGATACCGAGCGCCGCCAGCATCGTCTGCACGCCACCGTGCGTATAACCCCACCAGGCGGAAATGCCCAGGCAGATGAATGTCACCAAAAATGACACTCTGAAATGTTTCATCGATAGTTCCCCTTTATCCAAATTCAATGGAAGGTAGTATAGGGACGTGTGACACATTTAAAAATAGAAGATAATGGAAGTATTACTTCGTAAAAACAGAAGATAGAGGATGGATCGATGAAAACCACGGGCTTCAATTACCGCCATTTGTACTTCTTTTGGGTGGTCGCCAAGGAAGGCGGCGTGACGCGCGCGGCCGAGCGGCTGGGCCTGGCCGTGCAAACCATCAGCACCCAACTGGCCTTGCTGGAAAAGGAGCTGGGCAAGTCGCTGCTGCAGCCGCAGGGACGGCGACTGGTGCCGACGGAAGCGGGCCGCCTGGCGCTCGGCTATGCGGACCAGATTTTTCTGCTGGGCGAGCAGATGCAGGACGCGCTGGCCGACGCCGACGCGGAAAAGATGCGCCTGACCGTGGGCATTTCCGACTCGCTGCCGAAACTGATGGCCTATCGCATGCTTGACGCCACGCGCAGCCTGGACCAGCCCATCAAGCTCGTGTGCCTGGAAGATGAATTCGAATCGCTGCTGGCCGACCTGGCCTTGCATAAACTGGACCTGGTCTTGACGGACCGCGCCGTGCCGGCCGGCGCCAGCCTGCGCGTATCGAGCCACCTGTGGGGAGAGAGCGCCATGAAACTGTTCGGCAGCCCCGCGCTGGCCGAGCAATACCGCGACAATTTCCCGCACAGCCTGCACGGCGCGCCTTTCCTGCTGCCCGCGCGCAATAACGCCTTGCGCGGGCGCATCGACGAATGGATGGTGCAGCAAGGCGTGCGCCCCGACGTCGTCGGCGAATTCGAAGACAACGCCATGCTCAACGCATTTGGCCGCAAGGGCCTGGGCCTGTTCTTCGCGTCCGCCAGCCTGGCGGCCGATATCGAGGAGCAATTCGGCGCCGTGCTGGTCGGCGACGCCTCGTCCCTGCGCGAACAGTTTTACGTCATCTCGAACGAACGCAAGATCATGCACCCGGCGCTCGACGTGATCCTGGCGGCCATCCAGGGGACGACAAAGATTAACAAGGAAACCTGATAAATCCATTCGAAAATAACGTTTGAATAATCAATCAAAAGCGATTGTAATAAAGCCTGAGACAAACACGCGCCCAGCCCTCGCCGGAAGGGCGCGATTACCATAAAAAACAGGAGCGGCACCATGTCCATGGCAGGCAAGACGATCGATATTCCCGATCTCATCAATAACAACAAGATCGGCTCCTTCCAGATCGGCATGCTGATCCTGTGCGGGCTGTGCGTCATCATGGATGGCTTCGACGTGCAGGCGATGGGCTATGTGGCGCCGGCCATCATCGCCGACTGGCATGTGAGCAAGGCCAACCTGGGTCCCGTGTTTGGCGCGGGCCTGCTGGGCATGCTGGTCGGCTCGCTCGTGTTCAGCATCACGGCCGACAAGTTCGGCCGCCGCCCCGTGCTGATCGGCTCGACCATCTTCTTTTCCCTGTGCATGCTGGTCACGCCGCTGGCAACGACCATCGAGCAATTGCAACTGATCCGTTTCATCACGGGACTGGGCCTGGGCGCCGTGATGCCGAACGCCATGGCGCTGGCCGGCGAATACAGCCCTCTGCGCAAGAAAGTCACCCTGATGATGCTGGTCTCGTGCGGCTTTACCCTGGGCGCCGTGCTGGGCGGTTTATTGTCCGCCGCGCTGATTCCCGCCTTCGGCTGGCAATCCGTGTTTTACGTGGGCGGCGTGGTGCCGCTGGTCATCGGCGTACTGATGTTCTTCCTGCTGCCGGAATCGATGCAATTCCTCGTGCTCAAGAAACGCAAGCTGGATAAAGTGGCGCAATGGCTGAAACGCATCGACCCGACGGTGACCATCACGGCCGACACGCAATACGTCGTGCATGAGAAGGAACACAAGGGCGCGCCCGTGCTGCAATTGTTTACAGGCGGCCGCGCCAAGATGACGATACTGCTGTGGGTCATCAACTTCATGAACTTGCTGAACCTGTATTTCCTGTCGAACTGGCTGCCGACGATCGCCAAGGAAGCGGGCTTGTCGACGGCGAACGCCGTGCTGGCCGGCACGGCCCTGCAAGTGGGCGGCACCATCGGCACCCTCGTCATGGGCCAGCTGATCGACCGCTCGAGCTTCCGCCGCATCCTGCTGCCGTGCTTCCTCGTTGCCGCCGTCGCCATTGCCCTGATCGGCCGTCCGGACGTGTCGCTGGCCTTCCTGTTCATCACGATTTTCATCGCCGGCTTTTGCGTGGTGGGCGGCCAGCCTGCCGTCAACGCCCTGGCGGCCAGCTACTACCCGACCACCCTGCGCTCGACGGGCATAGGCTGGAGCCTGGGCGTGGGCCGCATCGGCTCCATCATCGGTCCCGTGCTCGGTGGCGAGTTGATCCGCCTGAACTGGCCCAACAGCACGATTTTCCTCGTCGTCGCCATCCCCGCCGTCGTCTCGGCCGTCATGGTCTTTGCCATGCGCGGCGGACCGCAAACGGCCGCCAAAGCCTAGGGCCGCCGTCCGCGCGCCCGCCCCTGGCCGGGTGGCGCGCGGCAAAATTAGGCTATGGCGCCCTTCGTCGTTTAAGATGACGTTTTACCAGCCCATCTTCAGCGCCCCCATGCACAATGTCTTGCTAGTCCTGCTCGCCCTCTTCCTGGTCGCGCTGAACGGTTTTTTTGTTGCCGCCGAGTTTGGCATCGTCACCTTGCGGCGCACGCGCATCCGCGCCATCGCCAAGACGCAGGGACTGCGGGGCCGCATCCTGGCCAAGGTGCATGGCCAGCTGGACGCCTACCTGTCCGCCTGCCAGCTGGGCATCACCCTGGCATCGCTGGGCCTGGGCTGGGTCGGCGAACCGGCATTCGCCGGCCTGCTCGAGCCGCTGTTCGGCGCCATCGGCGTCACCTCGCAAGAGCTGATCCATGGCGTGTCCTTCGTCGTCGCCTTCAGCGTGATTTCCTTCCTGCATATCGTCGTGGGCGAGCTGGCACCCAAATCGATGGCCATCCGCAACCCGGAAGCCGTGGGCCTGTGGAGCGCGATTCCCCTGTACGGCTTTTACTGGACCATGTATCCGGCCATCTACCTGCTCAACGCCAGCGCCAACTGGGTGCTGCGCCTGGCGGGCCTGTCCGGCAAGGGCGGCCACGACGCCCATTACTCGTCCGAAGAACTGAAACTGATCCTGCGCACCAGCCAGCCCGGCGAAAAGTTTACGCGCGACGAGCGCAACATCCTGGCCCAGTCGCTCGATTTCGAACAGATGACGGTGTCGGACCTGATGCGCCCGATCAATGAAGTAATCGCCCTGCACGCCTCGAACACCCTGGAAGAAAACCTCGACACGGTGCTGCGCAACCGCTTCAGCCGCTATCCGTATTTCGACACGAATGAAGATGACGTGCTGGGCGTGGTGCACCTGAAAGACCTGTTCTTTGCCCAGCAGGCAGGCAAACCGATCACCTCGCTCACGCCGTTCCTGCGTCCCGTCGACATCATTTCCGCGCGCACGCCGGCGCTGGAACTGTTCCGGCGCTTTCGCGACGGCGCGCCCCACTTCGCCCTGATCGGCGAAAAGGGCAAGCGCCCGCTGGGTTTCATCACCCTGGACAACTTGCTCGGCGCCATGGTCGGTGAAATCCGCGACGAATTCCGCCGCAATGAAAACGACTGGCTCAAGCAAAGCGACGGCACCCTGATCGGCAAGGCCAGCCTGCCCATCTTTTCGCTCGAACGCATCCTCGGCATCGATATCGAAAACGAGGAGCTGGGACTGGACGACGTGGAATCGGTGGGCGGCCTGATCATGGTCAAGCTCGGTGACATTCCGAAGCAGGGCCAGCGCATCACCTTTGTCGACTTCGACATCGTCGTCAAGAAGATGAACGGGCCCCGTATCGTGCTCATTAAAGTGATCCCTAAGCAGGAACGGGATCTGGATGCCGATTTAAGAGATTAATTACTTCTTGCTCGTCAGGGTATCTTTGCCCTGCGGCACGGTGGTCTCGCCCACCGTCCACGTTTGCAGCAAGCTGTACAGCACCGCCAGCAGGGTCGGCCCGATAAAGATGCCGACGAAGCCGAAGGCCAGCACACCGCCCAGCACGCCCAGCAGCACCAGCAAAAACGGCAGACTGCTGCCCCGGCTGATCAGCATGGGTTTGACGACGTTATCCACGCCGCTGATCAGCAAGGCGCCCCACACCAGCATGAAGATGCCCCAGCCCGTCTGGCCGTCGGAAAACAGCCAGATGGCGGCGCCGCCCCAGATCAGGGGCGGTCCGACGGGGATCAGCGAAAAGATGAAGGTGGCCACGCCCAGCAGGGCCACGGCCGGCACGCCGGCGATCAGAAAGCCGACCACGGCCACCAGCGCCTGCGCCAGCGCCGTACCCAGCAAGCCGTACATGACGCCGCGCACGGTGCGGCTGATGGTCAGGCCCACGCCCGGCGCGCTGTCGCCGATGATGCGCCCGGCGCCCGTCATCAGGGCGCGGCTCAGCTGCTGGCCGTCGCGGTAGAGGAAGAAGCTGACGAACACGGCCAGGCTGGTCTGCGCCAGGCCCGTACCCAGCAGGATGCCGCCGGAGGCGAGGAAATGGCGCGCCGGCTCCAGCATCGTCTTGCCCAGATTGAGTAATTCCTCGCGGTCACCGAGCAGGCGCTCCACGTAGCCGGCGATGGTTTCGCCCACCACGGGAATGCTGGCCAGCCAGGCCGGCGGATGCAGGCCGCCCGCTTCCAGCGCGGCGCGCAACTGTTCATAGATGCGCGACACATTGTCGGCCAGATTGTAGGTGACGAGGGCCAGCGGCAGCACGATGACGAGCAGCAGCGACAAGGTCATGATGGCGGCCGCCCAGTTGCGCCGGCCTTTCAGGCGTTCCAGCAGCAGCAGATACAGGGGCCAGCTGGAAATGCCCACGCAGGCGGCAAACAGCATGGCGGCCAGGAAGGGCCGCAAGACGAAAAAGCAGCCGATCAACAAAAAGATGATGGCTGCCAGGCGGGCGTGGGGCTCGAAACGTTTGTCCATGTACTGCATATCCTGAAGATGGCGCCCTCGGGCGCGACCGGGTCAGGATAGCAGAAGTTTAAGATCGTGCGCGATGGCGGCAGGCTTTTCACCGTGGCGCACGAACAGGCGAATCTTGCCTTCGCGGTCGAAGACATAGGTGCCGGCCGTGTGGTCGACCGTGTAGCTGCTGTCCGTCTCGCCCTCGACCTTGGCGTAGTACACCTTGAATTCCTTGGCCACCTTGGCCGTCGCTTCGAGGCTGCCGTAGAGGCCCACGAAACGCTTGTCGAAGGCGGGCACGTATTGCGCCAGCAATTGCTGCGTGTCGCGCTCGGGGTCGACCGTGACGAACAGCACTTGCACCTGGTCCGCCTGCGGGCCCATTTCCCGCATCACCTGGGCCATGTCGGCCATGGTGGTGGGGCAGACGTCCGGGCATTGCGTGTAGCCGAAGAACATCAGCACCAGCTTGCCCTTGTAGTCGGCCAGGGTGCGCGGATGGCCCGTGTGGTCCGTCAGCGCGAACTCGCGCGCATAGCCGAGGCCCGTCACGTCCGTGTTCTTGAATGCCAGCTTCGGTGCGGCAGGCTTGCCGCAGCCGGCCAGGACGGCGACCAGCGCGGCCGCCAGCAACAGGGTCAGGTATTTTTTCATGAGCCGATAGGAATGTAGTGGTCGACCAGCAAGGCCGCGAACAGCAATGCCAGGTAGATGATGGAAAAAGTAAACGCCTTGCGCGCGATCAGGTCCGTGTAGTGGCGGTACATCTTCCACGCGTAGTACAGGAAGCCGGCGTTGAGCAGCACGGCAGACGCCAGGTAGATCAGGCCGCTCATACGCACCGCGTACGGCAGCAAGGTGGTGGCGGCCAGCGCGATCGAGTACAGCCAGACGTGGAATTGCGTGAATTGCATGCCGTGCGTGACGGGCAGCATGGGCAGGCCCGAGCGCGCGTAATCGTCGCGGCGGTACATGGCCAGGGCCCAGAAGTGCGGCGGCGTCCATACGAAAATGATCAGGACCAGCAGCCAGGCCTGCATCGGCACGTCGTTGGCGACGGCCGCCCAGCCCAGCGCGGGCGGCATGGCGCCGGACAGGCCGCCGATGACGATGTTCTGCGGCGTGGCCGGTTTCAATATCATGGTGTAGATCAGGGCATAGCCGACAAAGGTGACAAAGGTCAGCCACATGGTCAGCGGATTGACGAGGTGGTACAAAATCGCCATGCCCAGGCCGCCGATCAGCAGCGCGAACACCACGGTCTGTTTCACCGTGATGTCGCCCATGGCCATCGGGCGGCGCGCCGTGCGGGCCATGCGCGCATCGATTTCGCGCTCGGCCAGGCAATTGACGGCAAACGCGGCGCCGGCCAGCAGCCAGATACCGATGGTGCCGAACACCACCGCGTGCCAGTCGGGCAACTCTTCGCTGGCCAGGAACATGCCGATGACGGCGCAAAACACGGCCAGTTGCGTCACGCGGGGCTTGGTCAGCGCCCAATACTGGGCGATGCGGGGGGAAGGTTTACGGCTGATGGTCTGAGTAGTCATTTATGCGGTACGGGAAGGACTGGCTGGTGCCGAGGGCACTGGCGCGGAGGCGCAAGCGCGCTGAACGTTGCGCGCTACATCGAGTTGGAATTTAGCCTTGTAGTTTAACATGGTCAGCAATAACACGAGCAGCGCCGCCCCGCCGTTATGCATGACGGCAATCGACAGCGGCCAGCTCAGGTAGATGGTCGCCAGGCCCGTTGCCGCCTGCAGGGCCAGCACCAGCGCGACCCAGCGTGCCGTGCCGCGCAGGGACGGCAGTTTCCATGCGCGAAACACGGTGTAGCCGATGCCGGCTGCCACGATGAAGGCGAAATTGCGGTGCACCCAGTGGATGGCCGTCAGCGCGGAAAACGGTAAATAATGTCCGGCGGCCGTCTTGCCCAGCTCGCGCCACAGATGGAAACCATGCTCGAAATCCATCTCCGGAATCACCTTGCCGCCGCACAGGGGGAAATCCGTGCAGGCCAGCGTGGCGTAGTTGGTACTCACCCAGCCGCCCAGCGCGATCTGCACCGTCAACAGCACGAGCGACATGACGGCCAGCGCGCGCACCGGGCGCAGCACGGCAGCGTCCGCATCGGCGCGCAGCAAGGGTTTCACGGCATGGTCCTGGCGCCCGCCCAGCCACGTCAGCATGGCCAGCAAGCCCATGCCCAGCAGCAAGTGGATGGTGACGATCACCGGCTGCAGTTTCAATGTCACCGTCCAGGCGCCGAACGCGCCCTGCAGGCAGACGAACAGGAACAGCGCCGTCGGCAGCGCGGGCGCAAATTCCTGCCGTTGGCTTTTGCGCCACTGGCGCCACGCCTGCACCATCATCGCCACGATCAAGACGCCGATGGCCATGGCCAGGTAGCGGTGCGTCATTTCGATCCAGGCCTTGACCACCGTCACGGGGCCCGTCGGCATCAGGGTTTCCGCCGCGACGATGTGCTCGTGCGCAAGGAAAGGATTGGCCGAACCGTAGCAGCCGGGCCAGTCCGGGCAGCCGAGGCCCGAATCGGACAGGCGCGTAAAGCCGCCAAACATGATCAGGTCGACCGTCAGGAAGACGGCGATCCACACGAGCTTGCGGTATTTATTGGCGTCCGCGGACACCCAGACCATGGTCAGCGGCAGCAGCGCCACCAGCAGACCCGTCAGGCCCAGCTGGGCCAGCGCGGAGAGATGCATCGTCGGCATGCGGACTCCTCAACCGATCGCCGAAGCTTTGAGCAGCTTGGCGATGTCTTTCTTGATCTTGTTCGGATCCGCGTCTTTCGGGAAACGCATCATCAGATTGCCCAGCGGATCGATCAAATACAGATGGTCGCTGGTCTTGCCTCCCGGCTCCACGGGCAGCCAAGCCTTCAGGGCGTCGCCATTGACGCGCAGCATGCTGGTGCCGTCGAATTCGCGCATCACGAGCGTGTCGAGCGGCTGGCCATCCGTCACCAGCCAGACCCGTTCCAGGCGTTCGCGCTCCTTGCCCTGCATGAGGCGCAGTTGTTGCATGTCAAACAATTGCTTCTTGCACGCTTCCAGGCAATCGGATGGCCCCGTTTGCAGCAATACCCACTTGCCCTTGAATTGCGCCAGCGGCGACGCCTTGCCGTCCAGTTCCGTCACCTGCAGCTGTGCCTCGGGGATCGGGTACAAACGCGGGTCGATCAGGGCGCCGTAATTGTTGCGGCCCGTGGGCTTGATGATGTAATACGTGAAATACGAAGCGATGATGGGAAACGCGCACACGGCCACGACGGCCAGCAGTTTCCAGCGTCCCGTATTTTGTGCCTGTTTATTGGCGCTGTCTTGCGTTGCTTCAGGGTTGTTTGTTTGCACGTCGAAATCCTGTAAAGACAAAAAATAGAAAAGCCATCAGTGCCAGTGCGTACCACTGGAATGCATAGCCGCGGTGCTTGTCGGCGCCCAGGTCGGGCGCCGGCCAGTCGCGCACGGGAAGCTGGCTGGACGCTGGCGCCGTTGCTGCGGGATCAACTGTTTGTTCGAGGATAAAGGGCTGCAAGGCCAGGCCGCTCGCCTGGGCCAGCTGGCCGATATCGGCATTTTGCACGATGGCGTGCGGCGCCAGGGCCGGCGCCGTGCCCAGTTCCATCACATGGCCCGCGTTCAGGCGCGCGATGCCGGAAATCGTCACCGTGCCCGTGGGCTTGGCGTAATCGGGAATGCGCGTGCGCTCGGCATTGTTGCGCGGCAGCCAGCCTTGCGCCACCAGCACGTGCATGGCCGAACCGTCGATCCGGAACGGCGTGAGCACGTGGAAACCGGCCTGGCCCTTGTAGGGGCGGTTGTCCAGGTACACCGTCCAGGCGGGCACGAAATGGCCCGTGACGGTGATCCTGCGATATTCGATCGCTTGCGCATCGGCCGGCAGCATGGGCGCGGCCGTCAATGCCAGCGGCGCGGCCTGGTTGCCCGCCGCGAGCCGGGCCGCGCGGGCGACTTTCTCGTCGCCACGGCGCTGCTGCCATTGCGCCAGCGACACGCCCAGGGCCACCAGTAGCAGCATTACAACAAATGGAATCCATCTAAAATGGAAGCGGATACGCATTACAATGAAACCTCCTCAAGCCTGGCGCTACCATCCATGAAAATTCTCGTTGCCATCGCCTTCATCCTGATCCTGGGCAGCCTGGGCTCGGCCCTGTTCTTCCTCATGCGCGACAAGGGCAAGAGCAACCGCACGGTGCAGGCGCTGGCCCTGCGCGTGGGCTTGTCGATCACCCTGTTCCTGCTGATCCTGCTGGCGCACAAGCTCGGCTATATCCAGCCGACGGGAATTCATTAAACCCAAGGACAAATACCGGGGTCGGACCTGAAGGGGGAATGCGCCCCAATGGGGCGGATTCCAATCCCGCAGGGACCGACCCCGGCTGTACGACGGGTTTGGGGTCAGCATTCTCTTGCATCTATGGCAAAAATCCACTCATCAGAAAAAAAGCCGTACCCAGGATGTCCCGGTACGGCTTTTTTTATGGTGCCGGCGCAAGCGCTAACTGCGCGCGCCCTGCCCCGCCATTATAACCAATACACGACCACGTACAGGCCCAGCCAGACGACGTCGACAAAGTGCCAGTACCAGGCGGCGCCTTCGAAGCCGAAGTGGTGTTCCGGCGTGAAATGGCCTTTCAGCACGCGGTACAAGATGACGGACAGCATGATGGCGCCCAGGGTCACGTGGAAGCCGTGGAAACCCGTCAGCATGAAGAAGGTGGCGCCGTAGATGCCCGACGTCAATTTCAAGTTCAGTTCGCTGTAGGCGTGCATGTATTCGTAGACCTGGAAGCCCATGAAGATGGCGCCCAGTACGATGGTGGCGAACAGGAACAGGGCCGTCATGGCGCGGTGGCCGGCGCGCAGCGCGTGGTGGGAAATCGTCAAGGTGACGCCCGACGTCAGCAGCAGGGCCGTGTTGATGGTTGGAATCCAGAACGGCGTCATGGTGGTGAATTCCTGCACCGTGCCGGCCGGGCCAGTATTGCCCCAGTGGGCGGCGAAATCAGGCCAGATCACCTTGTGGTCGAGGTCGGCCAGCCACGGCATCGAGATGCTGCGCGCATAGAACAGGGCGCCGAAGAAGGCGGCGAAGAACATGACTTCCGAAAAGATGAACCAGCTCATGCTCCAGCGGAAAGAGTGGTCGATGCGCTCGCTGTACAGGCCCTGCTCCGACTCGCTGATGGCGTCGCCGAACCAGAAATACAGCACCAGCAGGATGCCGGCGATGCCCAGGTAGTTCACGTATGGGCCCCAGGAGACGTCATTGACCCAGGCCGAGGCGCCGATCATGGTCAGCAGCAGGCTGGCGCCGCCCAGCATGGGCCAGCGCGACGGCCCGGGCACGAAATAATAGGGTGCGGCGGCGTGGTTGGAACTCATCATCATCTCCTCAAAAACTTGTAGGGTGGTTTTTTATAATTTATAAAACGACGAATTTAACAATTGAAATCAGGATGCCGATCAGGCAAGCCACCACCAGGAAACCGGCGATGACGATGTGCACGGGATTGAGCTTGGCCGAATCCGTGTCGAAATCGCTCTTGCGGCGCAAGCCTGTAAACGACCATACGACGGCTCGCAGCGAGTACAGGAACGACGCTTTTTCAGGCTGCTTGGATTCGCCCATGTCACTCTCCTATTGGACGGCCGGCGTCTGAGCCTGGCTCAGACCGGCAATCTCGAAAAACGTGTACGACAGGGTGATGGTCTTCACCTCTTTCGGCAGGGCCGGATCGAGAAAGAACACCACCGGCATCTGCCGCGCTTCCTTGGCCTTCAGGGTCTGCTGCTTGAAGCAGAAGCATTCGACCTTCTTGAAATGCGGCGTGGCGCTTTGCGGCGCATAGCTGGGGATGGCTTGCGCGTTGACGACGCGGTTTTGCGTGTTGACCACTTCATACATGACGGTCACCAGTTCGCCCGGATGCACCTGCATGCTCGAGACGGTCGGGCGGAAGCGCCAAGGCCCCTGCGCATTGCCGTCGAACTCGACGGTGATGCTGCGCGTCGTGTCGACCTGCGTATTGTTGTCGTAAGCCACCGTGCCATCTTTTTGCGTCAGCACGTTGATGCCCATCACTTCGCAAATTTGCTTGTAGACGGGAATCAGGGCATAGCCAAAGCCGAACATCAGCACGGCAATGACGAGCAGCTTGCCCAGCATCTTGCGGTTCAGACCGCGTGTTTCCTGTTGCGCGGGCGTCGTCACGACAGCCACAGCCGTTTGGCGAACACGGACAGGAAGAAGAAGGCCGCCAGGGCGGCCAGTATCAGCCCGGTACGCAGGTTGTTCGGTTTTTTACGTTCGGTCATGACAGGCACTTTATGCGAGACGGGCCGCGCAACACGCCGGCCCGGGATACCTCATTTCACGGTCGGCGGCGTTTCAAACGTGTGGAAAGGTGCCGGGCTCGGCACGGTCCATTCCAGGCCTTCCGCGCCTTCCCATGGCTTCGCCGGCGCAGCCTTGCCGCCGCGGATGGTCGGCAAGACCACGAAGAACAGGAAGTACACCTGCATCAGGCCGAAACCGAAGCCGCCGATCGAGGCGATCATGTTGAAGTCCGTGAACTGCGCCGGATAGTCGGCGTAGCGGCGCGGCATGCCGGCCAGACCCAGGAAGTGCATGGGGAAGAAGGTCACGTTGAACGTGATCAGCGACAGCCAGAAGTGGATCTTGCCGCGCGTCTCGTTGTACATGTGGCCCGTCCATTTCGGCGACCAGTAGTAGAAGCCGGCGAACAGGGCGAACAGCGAACCGGCCACCAGCACGTAGTGGAAGTGCGCCACCACGTAATAGGTATCCTGCAGCTGGATGTCGATCGGCGTGACGGCCAGGATCAGGCCCGTGAAGCCGCCCATGGTGAACACAAAGATGAAGCCGACCGAGAACAGCATCGGCGTCTCGAACGTCATGGAACCCTTCCACATCGTGGCGATCCAGTTGAACACTTTCACGCCTGTCGGCACGGCGATCAGCATGGTCGCGTACATGAAGAACAGCTGGCTCGTCACCGGCATGCCGGTGGTAAACATGTGGTGCGCCCAGACGATGAAGGACAGGATCGCGATCGAGGCCGTGGCGTACACCATCGAGGCGTAGCCGAACAAAGGCTTGCGGGCAAACGCGGGCAGGATCTGCGAGACGATGCCGAAGGCCGGCAGAATCATGATGTAGACCTCGGGGTGGCCGAAGAACCAGAAGATGTGCTGGTACATGACGGGGTCGCCGCCGCCTGCCGCGTTAAAGAACGAGGTGCCGAAATGGCGGTCCGTCAGGGTCATGGTGATGGCGCCGGCCAGCACGGGCATGACGGCGATCAGCAGATAGGCGGTAATGAGCCAGGTCCAGCAGAACATCGGCATTTTCATCAGGGTCATGCCGGGTGCGCGCATGTTCAGGATGGTGACGATGATGTTGATCGAACCCATGATGGACGAGGCGCCCATCAGGTGCATGGCGAAAATCGCCATGTCCATGCCGGGCCCCATCTGCGTCGACAGCGGCGCATACAGGGTCCAGCCGGCAGCCGTGGCGCCGCCCGGCACGAGGAAGGACGTGGCCAGCAGCAGCGCGGCCGGTGGCAGCAACCAGAACGAGAAGTTGTTCATGCGGGCAAACGCCATGTCGGACGCGCCCACTTGCAGCGGGATCATCCAGTTGGCGTAGCCGACGAAGGCCGGCATGATGGCGCCAAACACCATCACCAGGCCGTGCATCGTGGTCAGCTGATTGAAAAATTCTGGGTGGAAAAATTGCAGGCCTGGGTGAAACAGTTCCGTGCGTATCATCAGGGCCAGCACGCCGCCCGACAGCAGCATGATGAACGAGAACCACAGGTACAGGGTACCGATATCCTTGTGGTTGGTGGCAAACAGCCAGCGGCGGTAGCCAGTCGGGTGGTCGTGGGCATGGTCGTGATCGTGACCGGCGTGGTCCAAGGTGCTCGTGCTAGTACTCATATGCGGCTCCTAATTACTTGCGTGCAGCCACGATTTCGGCTGGTTGAACGATGTTCTCTGCGGCCTTGTTCGACCACGAATTGCGCGTGTAAGTGATCACTGCGGCAATGTCCGTGTCGGACAGCTGTTTCCAGGCTGGCATTTCAGCGGGATACTTGCCGCTCTTTTGCCCGTTCAGCAAGACGTGGATCTGTGCCGCTTTCGGACCATTCACCACGGCCGAGCCGTCCAGCGGCGCGAACGCACCGGGCACGCCCTTGCCCGTCGCCTGGTGGCAGACCACGCAGTTGGCCGTATACACTTTCTCGCCCTTGACCTTCAATTCGTCGATGGTCCACACCTTGCTTGGATCATCAGCCAATGCGGCCATTTCCTTTTGTTTTACATCAACCCAGGCCTTGTAGTCTTCGTTCGATACGACCTTGACGACGATGGGCATGAACGCGTGTTCCTTGCCGCACAGCTCGGCGCAATTGCCGCGGAAGGTGCCGATATGGTCGGCCTTGAACCAGGTGTCGCGCACGAAGCCGGGAATCGCATCCTGCTTGACGCCGAAGGCGGGCACGGACCAGGCATGGATGACGTCGTTGGCCGTCAGTACCATGCGGATCTTCTTGTTGACCGGCACGACGACTTCGTTATCGACTTCGATCAGGTAGTTTTCACCGCGTTTTTCCGTCGGCGGCGCGCCCGGCGCACCCACTTGCGAACGCGGCGTGGACAGGTTGGAAAGGAAGGAAATGCCTTCGCCTTCGCCTTTCAGGTAGTCATAGCCCCATTTCCACTGCATGCCCGTGGCCTTGATGGTGATATCGGCGTTCGAGGTATCCTTCATGCCGACGACGGTGCGCGTGGCAGGCAGGGCCATGCCGATGACGATCAGGAAAGGCACGACGGTCCAGGCGATCTCGACGGTGGTGCTTTCGTGGAAAGTGGCCGGCTTGTGGCCCAGGGACTTGCGGTGCTTGAAGATGGAGTAAAACATGACGCCGAACACGGCCACGAAGATCACCAGGCAGATGATCATCATCAGGGTGTGCAAATCGTAGATTTCATGGGCGATCTGTGTCGCCGGCGGCTGCAGATTCATTTCGAGCGGCACGGGACCGCCGGTGCCGGGATAGGTGCCGGCAGCCGGTGCCGCCGTGGCCCATCGCCCGATGCCAAACGCTGTCAAAGACAGCCCGAGCAGCAACGATTGAAGTCGCTTTGCATGTGTCATGTTTTCCCCAACCACCCAAAAAATAATGATATTTTAAACGGCTGCGGACTTCTCCGTACTGGACCGCTGCCGCTCCTCCATGAAAGCAACACGGCCGGAATACGGCCATGCGCGTCAAGCACCAGCGAATTCCATGCTGGCTGCCGCAGCAAAAACGGCGGCGCACAACCATGCTGGAACCCTGTTTTTCTTCCCCACATCGAAATGGCCTCGTGTGGAAGATGGTTACTATACTAATGCAGTAACTTCGAATTCGTCTCGCTTTGTTTTTTTTATTTTGTATGCAGCCCTTGTTTTTTCTACTTGGCAAGCTGACAAACAATCAACGATTATAATCAAGTAAACTTGAATCCATCAAGCAATAATCGGCTTTGTGCGCGCACGTCTCCCGGCCGCCGCGCGCTTTGCAACGCTTGCTGCAACATCCATGCGCGGATGCCGACCAAGTGTCGGTTTCTTTGCCCTTTTATTTGGGCTTGCGCGGCAGGTCGAAACGGATGATCGCCTCGCCGTTGCGCGTCACGCGCGGCGCGGGACAGAAGGCGTGGCCATAGATCACCTCGAAACTCAGGCCCAGCTTGCCGTCGGGACGGCGCATCTTTTCCAGCGCGGCCAGCATGCGCTGCCAGGCCGCCTTGCCCATCAGGCCGCGCCGGCGCGTGGTCAGCGGATTGCCGCCGAAGGCGCGCACGTCCGCCAGCAGTTTTTCCGCCGTGTCGTAGGTCACGGTGATGATCTCCATGTCCAGCACGGGCGTGGAAAAGCCCGTCTCGACCAGCATGTCGCCAAAGTCGTGCATGTCGACAAAGGGCAAGGCGTGCGGATACAAGTCCGCCTCGGCAAAGGCGTCGCGCACTTCGCGGAAGGTGTCGGGACCGAAACAGGAAAACATCAGCAAGCCATCGAGGCGCAGCGCGCGCCGCCATTCCGCAAACACGCGGTCGGGCTGGGCGTGCCAGTGCAGCGCCAGGTTCGACCATACGAGGTCGACGCTGTTGGCCGCCAGCGGCAAGTCGCCCAGGTCGCCGCACAGCAAATCCACACCCGCCTTGGCCGGCAAGAGTTTGCTCAGGAACTGGTTCAGGCCGGCCAGTTTCGACGCGGGCGCGCGCGCCGCCTGCATCATCGCTTGCGCTGCATCGAGACCGATGATCTGCGCGGCGGGATAATCCTTGTGCAACTGCGCCAAGTCCGCGCCCGGGCCGCAGCCGGCGTCGAGCACGCGCAAGGGCGTGATTTTCACCAGCTCCAGGCGCTCGTGCATGCGTGCCGACACTTCGCGGCGCAGGAAGTCCGATGGCGCGACGCGCGCCGGACGGGAAAAGAAATCGCGTACTTGCACCGCATCGATGGGCGCACTCATTTTGGGCGGACTGGTGGGAACTGGCATGTTGAATCGGGTGAGGTGAGATAATGTCGGCAGTGTACATGGAACGAGGCCATCGCGATGCGGACGGCCACCCGGCACCGCCTTGATGCCGCGTGGCAGGCGCTGCGGCTGTGGCTGGGCGCCACGGTGCTGCCGGCGCAATGCGCGCTGTGCGGCATGGGCTGCTCGCAAGTGCTGTGCCCGCCCTGCCGCGCGCAGTATCTGGCGCAACTGCGCCACCGCTGCCGCCAGTGCGCCAATCCGCTCGCGGACATCGAGGTGGCGTTGTTGTGCGGACGCTGTTTGCGCCACAGGCCCGCGTATGACGCCACGATCACGGCGTTTGATTATGCGGCGCCCGTCGACCAGTTGCTGCTGCAGCTGAAATTCGGCGCGCGCCTGGCGCTGGCGCCCCTGTTTGCGCAACTGCTGCATGTTGCAATTCAGCAACAACCAGAGTGGGAGGCGCCGCAGTTGCTGTGTCCGGTGCCCTTGGGCCCGGCCCGGCTGGCCGAACGGGGCTTTAATCAGGCGCTGGAAATTGCCCGTCCGCTGGCGCGCCTGCTGGACGTTCCGCTGCAGCCCCGCCTGGCGCTGCGGGTGCGCGAAACCCGGGCGCAAAGCGGCGTGGCGCCGCAGGAACGGCAAGCCAACCTGGCGCACGCATTCGCCATCGCGCCCGAACACGCGCCGCTATTGCAAGGGTGTCATGTCGGCATCGTCGACGACGTGATGAGCAGCGGCCATACCGTCAACGCCCTGGCGGCCGCCTGCAAGAGCGCGGGCGCGGCCAGGGTCAGCATACTGGTGGTGGCGCGCACGCCGCCACGCTAGCATCACTTATATAAGGAGAGCATTTTGTTTCACGTTGTTTTGGTAGAACCTGAAATCCCGCCCAATACGGGCAACGTCATCCGCCTGTGCGCGAATACGGGCGCGCAGCTGCACCTGGTCGAACCGCTGGGCTTTCCGCTCGACGATGCCAAGATGAAGCGCGCCGGCCTCGATTACCACGATTACGCCAACATGAAGGTGCACAAGAATTGGGACGCGTTCCTGGCCGACACCCAGCCCGACCCGTCCCGCATGTTCGCCATGACGACGCGCGGCTCGCGTCCGTTCGGCGACGTGGCCTTCCTGCCGGGCGACGTGTTCGTGTTCGGCTCGGAAACAAAGGGCCTGGACCCGGCCCTGCGCGACGGCTTTCCCGCCGAACAACGCATCCGCCTGCCGATGCGCCCGGACAACCGCAGTTTGAATCTGTCGAATACGGTGGCCGTGGTCGTCTACGAAGCGTGGCGCCAGCATGGCTACCAGGGCGGCGCGTAGGTCGGATTAGGCCCAAGGGGCCGTAATCCGACAACATTGTTGGCGTTAGTGGTGTTGTCGGATTACGCGGGGCTTTACCCCGCTAATCCGACCTACCCGTTTGCATACGGCGATCAGCGCAGCGCCAGCTGCGCGTCAACGCGCGTATCCACATCCAGCATCACCAGCTGCGTACGCAAGTCGCGCGTGGCGGCCAGCTTGCCGTTCACGTACAGATTCGTCCTGACGCCATACACGCCTTGCGACACGCCTTCCGGAAAGGTCAGCTGGAACGAGTTTTCAAAGCGCCCGCCCGACTTGTTGTTGCTGGCCAGCGCTTTCGAGCCGGACTTGAACGGCTGGCCTTGCGGATCGAGCACGACCAGCTCTTCGCGCACGTCGTTGACGCTTTGTGCGCTGCCGTTGACCAGTTCCACCACGGAATTGACCTTGAACGGCTGGCCTCGCTTGACGGTCGAGGCGCTCAGCTGCGGCGTGTACGACACCACTTGCGGCTCGCGCGGCAGCGCGCCCCGTGTGCGGATATAGTCGCGGTCGGCCTGTGCCGCCGTCTTGGTCTGGCGCGAATTGACATTGATGGCCAGGCAACCGGCCGCCGCCAGGCCGCCGCCGATGGCCGCGCCCTTCAGCGCGCCATTCTTGCCTCCCGCCAATGCCCCCAGCAGCGCTCCCACGGCCGCGCCGGCAGCGGCCGAGGTGCCCACGCTGCACGGGTCTTCATCCGTGGCCGCCTGGGTTCCGCCTTGCGGATAGGAACTGTCCTGGCGTACGCCGTTCGGGTTCATCGGCGCCGTGGCGCAGCCGGCCAGCATGGCCGCGATGGTCAGCGCAGCGGCAGCGCGCATGGTGGTGTGGTTCAGCATGGTGACTCCCCAGATTGCTAATTGATCGTTGTTTCCGTCTGCAGCACTTGCCGTTCGCGCTCGCGGATACGGCGCGACAAATTGTCGATGCGCGCATTGCCCGGATCGACGCGGCGCGCGCTTTCCAGATACGTCTTGGCCGCATCGAATTTGCCTTCCAGCAAAGAACGCTCGGCATCGCGCAGGAACGATTGCGCCATCTCGTTGCGCATGGCCGCGCCGCTATCGACGGGCGCCGTTTCCGGCGGACGGCGTTCGGCCAGCGCTGAGCGTTCGACCGCGCGCGCGGGCGCCGGTTCCTGCTGTGCCGGCATTGATACCGGCGCCGGGGCTTGGACAGAAACAGGAGCAGGCGCCGACAGCGCCTGCACGTCCGCCTTCAACTGCGGCAATTCCACCGCTTCGCGGTCGATCGCTTCCAGCCTGGCGATGCCATTTTGTGCCGCCGTCGCATCCTTGCCGTCGAGCGCCTGGCGCACGCCCACCAGCACGGACGCGGCTGCCGCCTGCTGGCGCGCCAGCTGCTTGCGCAAGGAATCGACGCTCGATGCGCCCGCGCAATCGATGTCGAGCGCGGCAATGCCCTTGGCGGCGCTCTGCAATTGATGGCCGTCGATCGCGCGCTCGATGGCGCGCACGCTGCGCTGGCAGCCGCTAGACGCGGCACCGGCCTTGCCGATGGCCGCCTGCAAATCGTCGGCCTTCGCGCTGGACTTGCCCGTGCATACATTCTTCGCCGTCGCCAGCTTCTGGCGGGCGCCGTCCAGGCTGCCATCCGCTACCAGCTTGAGCCCGCTATCGATGGCGTCATTGCAGGCCGATTCATTCTTGCCGCCCGGCTTGCCATTCATGTAGACGATGACGGCCGCCAGCACGGCGATACCGCCCAGCCAGCGCAGCCACTTGCGCGGCGGTGATGGCACGGGTGGCACCGATGGCGGCACGGGCGCGGGCTTGGGCACGGCTTGCGGCTGGACCGGCTTCGGCGGCGCTGGCGGTGGAACGACAGCCGGTTTCGGTACCGCCTTCGGCGCAGGCGCAGGCGCCACCGGCACGGGCGACGGCTTGGGCGCTACCGGCGACGGTGCTGGCACTGGCAAAGGTGCTGGCACAGGCAGCGGCGGCGGCACGGCCGCGGCTGGCTGGGCAGCACCCGCCACCACGTGACCGCAGTACGGGCAATGGCTGACAACGGTCCACAGGCCCGTCTTGCATTTGTTGCAAATATCCAAAACTATTCCTTCATTCCAGCGTCATTCCAGCGTTCACAGGGGCGGCGGCATCAACGGTGGCGGCGCGCTGAGGAACAAGGGCGCCAGTTCGGGGAACTGGGCCAGGTCGGCCCAGGCCGGCAAGCCGGCGCGCCACACCTTGGTGGTGGCCGGTGCGACCTGTCCCGCCTGCACGTACTGCACGATCTGCTGGGCCGTAAACGGTCCCTGCTGCTGGCCATTGATGCCCAGGAAATACTGGTATTCCACCAGCGGCGGCGGCATGCCGCCCAGCGGTGGCGGCGCCATGCCGAACACGGCCGCCGCCGGAGCAACGGCCGCGCCGGCCGGGCGCAGCAATTGCTCGAGGCGCCCCGCTTCCAGCATTTCCGCCTTGATCGCGTACTTCAGGCGCGGCTGGCCGTCCGCTTCCGGCTCGCGCACTTCCCAGTCATAGGCATCGCTGTCGGAGTCGCCGATGACGCTCGCCCATTCCTTCAGGCGGCCCAGCAGGGTTTGCACCGTGCGGTCGAGCTCGTCGCTGGCCATGCCCTTGCGGCGCGCCGACTCGCGCAGGCGCGCACCCACTTCGGCGGAAATGGCGCTGCCAAAACCGACGTAGGGCAGCTGCGAACCATCGGCCTGCGCCACCAGCTTGGGCGCATACACGGTGCGTTCATAGTATTTTGCCAGCGCCGCCATGGCGGCCGTCTGCACGGCGTCAAGCGCCGTCAATTTTTCCTCGATGCGCAGGGCGATATTTTTCTCGTACGAGGCGGGCATGCCGTTCTGGCGTATGGCCCGCTCGTTGCCGATGCGGCGCAAGTCGCCCGGCTCGACGGCAAACTGGTACTGGCCCGGCGGCACGACGCGGCCCGTGTGGCGCGTCAGCACACCCAGCATGATCGCTTGCAGGAATTCGCCGAAATCTTCCGCCAGGCGCTTCATCTCGTCCGTGTTCGGTGCGATCGGGTGCGTGAATTGCGTCGGGTCGATATGCGTGTGGGTCGGCGCCTTGTCGTTGTCGCCTTCCTTGCGGTAACTGGTGCGCCAGCCTTCCAGGCCGCGCAGCACCGTCATCGGCACGCCGGCCAGCTCGCAATAGCAGACGGCGCGACCGCGGATGCCCGTTTCGACGATTTCCAGCTGGCTCACCGTGATGCCCACCTGGGTCGGCATGCACGATTCGAGCTCGGCGCCGAACTTCGCCTTGAAGGCGGCCGCGTTGGCCACGCCGATCACGCACTTGAACTGGTCCGACACGACCGTGAAGTCGCCCGCCATATTGGCGTCGATCCACGGCATCGAGCAGGCCAGCAGCTTGCGGAAACGGTCCAGGCGTTCGGACACCTCCATCTGTTCGAGCGCTTCGAACAGCGGGTCGGGCGTGCTCGTCGCCCCTTCCACGAGGCTGGTCGTGGCGATCATGTTTTCGGCCATGCGCGTGACCTTGGCCAGGATCAAGCCTCGCTGCGCCGGTTCGCCCAGCATGGGGAACAGCGCTTTCGAGCCGCCCATGTCCTTGAACGCTTCATCGGCCCACTGGCGCAAGGTGGCCGCCGATGGCAGCGCGATGTCTTTTTCCGTGACGGGAATGACGATCAGGGTCGCGTGTTCCTTGTCCAGGTCCTTTTGCAAAATCGTGTTCGCCGTTTTCAATTCGGCCAGCATGGCCAGCACGCCTTCGCGGCCCGATTGCAGCTCGCCCACCAGGCCATTCCACTGCGCGCGGCCTTGCGCGTCGACGCCGACACGATTGCCCAGCCAGCGCGACAGTTCGCCCAGCAAAATCACGGACTCGTCCGCCGCCTTGGCGCGCAGATGGAATTTCAAGGCATTCGCCATTTCCGTGCGCAAATGATCCATCACCACGCCCGCCTGCTTTTCGCCGTTGCTGAGGAAACCGAAGGTGCTGCGCGTCTGTTCCAGGTTGTTCAGCAGGCGCTCGTATTCACGCGAACGCACGGCTTCCTTGATTTCACGGTAACGCTCGGCATTGTTGCCGATCTGCGCCGTCAAGCCGCTGCCCGGCGCCTCGATGCGGTCCTTGATCTGTTCCACCAGGGACAGCACGTATTCCAGGCCGCCGAATTCCTTGTTGTCCAGGTAGCCATACAGCTGGTCGCGCACGACTTTCTTGACGTCTTCCAGCACTTCGCGGCGGCGCTTGCTGATGCGGTCTTCCGTCGTGTCGGCCGTGGAATCCTGGTCGCGCACGGCGTCGCGTTCCAGGTGCTTCATGGCATCGCGCACTTGCGCCGGCCATTCGCTGCGGTCAAAGCCCGTGCGGATATCGTTGATGCGCGTGTTGACCCGGTTTTCCACGCCTGCCAGCAAGTGGCCGTGGCGGTCTTCCAGCAATTCGTCGACGACGCGGAAATCGATGAAGTCGCCGCTGGAGCGCTTCAGTTCGATGCTCTTGTCGGAAAACTCGGGGAAATCGCTGAAGGGCGTGCCCTTCAGGAACATATTGGCGGCGAGGAAGTTATCGCGCTGCGTATCCGTGGCCCGGTTGGCGCCCGCATCCGTGCCACCCACGCCAAAGAACGCTTGCAGCATGGCGCCGGCCCAGCGGTGGGCCCGCTCGTCGCGCGCCGCTTCCTGGCGCGTGTCGAGCACGGCCATGCCGAACGAGGAAAAGCGCTTCGAGAAATACAGCCGCATGTCGCCGAAGCGGTCTTGCGGCACGGGCGCGTTGTACAGCGAGTTTTTGTGCTGCGCCTGGTTGACGGCGATCGAGCGCTTGGCGCGCGCGAAGTCGGCCGAGGCGAAATCCTCGAACAGCGAATCGGCCACCATGTGGTAGACGTCGCTGACATCCTTGGTGTGCTGCTGGGCAAGGTTGCCCGAATCGATCAGGTAGACCTCGCTGTAGGGCTCGCGCGTCAGTTCCGGACGGTCGTAGGCATCCCAGCGGCCCACGTAGCCCTTGTTGCCCATCATCGCCGATTCCAGCTCCATCAGCGCCGCGTAGCCGTTGGCCTCGACCCGGTCCTTGTTGGCCTTGGTGTAGCCGGTCGGCAAGAACAGCATCAGCTCGACGTCGGCCGCGCCCACTTCGCTGCGCGCCAGCCAGCGCGCCAGCAAGCCCATGTCGAGGAAGGAACCGGACCCCGTGCCGCCCGCCACGGAGCCGACGATGACGATGCGGAAACGGTTCGTTTCCATGCGCAAGCCCAGTTCGGCCAGCTGGCGCTCGTGCGACAGGCCCGCCTTCAAGGCTTTCAGCTTCAGGCGGATCTTGTCGCGGATCTTCGCGTACTTGTCGAAGAAATACAGGCGCGACACGGCGCGGATCTGGCCGGCGCCGCTGCTCATGTCGAAACGCAATTCGCGGATGCGCTGCGGCGTCAACGGCAGCCACTCCTTGATGTGCGGATATTTTTCCAAGGAATCTTCATCGCGGCTGTACTTGTCCATGTCGAACGATTCGACCACCTTGTCATCATCCGTGAACTTCACCTGGTCGAATTGCAAGTCCTTCGCCTGCGACTCGCCGCTTTCGATCACGGCGCCATTGTCGAGGTCGAAATGGATGAATTGCGCGATGGGAAAGTCGGCCAGCCCCTCGATGCGCGTGCGGTTGCCCGCGCCGCCCCACAAGGTGTTGAGGACGCGCCGGCGCACGCGCATCAGCACCTGCATGCCCGTGCCGCCGATGCCGATGAACAGGGTCGGGCGCAGTTCGATGATCTTGTCCTGCTTGCGCTCGCTGGCGCCGCCGGTGATGGTTTGGTTCAGGTTCTCTGCCATGGTGATTCCTTGGATAAAACGTGTTACGGCGTGCTTAGCGGCGGCTGGAAGTAAAGGTCAACAGTAACGCAACCAGGCCCACCAGCACCAGCGGTCCCATGAACAATGGCGCGAGGAATTTATGCGCGTTCACGGCGGCCAGCACGACGCCGGTCGCCAGGCTGGCCAGGAAGATGAACAGCCACCAGCCCGAGGCATTGGCCTTGTTCGGCGGCACGCGCTTGGCGACCAGGCCATTCGCATAGGCATTCTTGGCAAAGAAAAAGGCGATGAACAGCAGCAACAGCACGACGCCGCCGATCAGGGTGTCGCGCGACGACGTATCGGTCGTGCTGGCAGGGTCGAGCGCTGGCGCAGGCTCGGTCGTTGCGGTGGTGGCGGCTGCGCCGGCAGCCGGTGCATCGGCGGCAGGCGGCGCGGACGCCGGTGCTGGCAAGGTAAAACCTGCGTTGTCTTTGGGAGTGTCTTGCGCCATGGTATGCCTCTGGTGGAATTGACTAGTTTAAAAAGGAATCTGTGTTCAGGCCAGGCTCAGGGTATGGCCCTCGGCCACGCGCACGACGGCCGGTTTGCCCAGGCCCCGCTTGAGTTCGCCAATGTCGCGGCCGTCATCGTCGCGGATCTGCACGCTCTTGAATGGTTTTAACAGCACTTGCCGCTGCACGCCATCGGCCATCACCTTATAGCGCGTGGCGCGCGTGCCGACCAGGCCCAGCGCCAGCAAGCCCAGCACGAGCGCCAGGATGCCGCCCAGTATCACCAGCACGGGCAGCAGCGGATACTGGATGCGCACCAGCAGTGGTATCGTTGCTTGCGACGCACGCACGCTGTCGGGCGGCGTAAACATATCCGAGATCGGGTCGCCGGGGAACAGTTCCTGCAAATCCTTGCCGAAGCTGGACGCGAGCGCCAGCCGCTGTTCCGACAGCCCCACCTGCGCCTGCATGGGCAGCATCACCTGCTTGCCCATGGCGGTGATCGCCTGCGCCGACCACGGCGACGGTATCTGCGCCATCGGCAGCGCGAACTGCACTTGCACGGACTGGCTGGCGCCCGGCTGCAGCTGGCGGATTTGATCCGGCGCAACGTGCAGCGGTGCATTCTGGCCGGCCAGGCTGGCGTGCACCTTGGCGCTGTCGATTACGTACGGGAAAAACATGTTTTGCAGGGACGCCTGCAGCACCACTTGCGGTACCAGGTTCGCCGCGTCGACGTCGAGCACGATGGTGCGTCCGTCGCGGCCCAGGCTGGCGTGCACATTGGCGCTGTTCTTGACGGACTGGGGCACGATGCGCACGGCATCCTGGTCCACCGGTTTCAAGCGCGCAGGCGGGCGCGTCAGCACTTGCGACAAGCGCCCTTCGGCCAGGATGCGGGTCAAAGCCTCCGACGCGGGCTGGCCGTATGCGAGCGCATACACCATCAAGCCCTTGGCGCTGTACAGCTTGCCCTGCACGGGCATGCGTAGCGGAAACACCACCGTCTTGGTGATCGACGGTTCCAGATGCAGCAGCCGGTAAAAGTCGCGGTTGCGCTCGGCCGTCTGGCTGTCGTTGTTCGGGCTATTCTTGTTGTTCGTAAAAATCCACACGATGCCGGAGGCGGACTGGAACGGGCCCGTGATGGTCTTCGTGACGGCTTCCTGGAAATCCGTGTCGGCCAGCGCGCCACCGGCGCTCTTGCGCGCCAGGCCCAAGTTCGCCAGTTGGCCCGCCACGCCGGCGCCGCCCTGCCCCTGCCCGATCAGCGCGGGCGACACATTGCTGCCGCTGCTCTGGCTGAAGGCCAGGGTGTAGACTTTATCGGACGGGCTGGTGGCGGCCTGCGCCACGGCGCCCACGAGGGCTTTCAGCTGCGAATGTTCATCCGTGTAAAACGGCTCCATCCAGCCCGAGTTTTGCACGAGAAACGCTTGCTGGATGCCAGCCGCCTGCACGCCGGCCGCACTGAGCAAAGCGGCGCAGGCCGCGATCAGGACGCGCGCTTTCATGCCTGCAAGGCCCAGCCATCGATGCGCGACAGCAGCGGGTGGTACGCCCACAGCATGCCTTCATGGACAAACAGGCGCACACGCCACGGCTCGCTGACGGCGAACGTGTGGAACACGGTTTCGCGCAACTCGTCGTCCTGCACCAGCTGGGCCGCCAGGCGCTCGTTCGAGCGCAGCACGCTCGACAGGCCGGCGCTGGTGGCGAACTTGACGCCGAAGACGCTGTTGCCAACGCTCGATTCCAGCAGCGGCATGACGGCCTGGTTCTTGCCGCCATCGTCGCCGTGTTCCGGCTCTTCCCACGGCGCCGTTTTCAGCTTGGTGGCGAAGCGGTAATTGAAGCTGCCCGAACACAGGCGCGGCGCCAGCGCGTCGGCCCGTTCGGCCTGCGCGCCCAGCTTCACGTAGACATAGGTGCCGCGGCTGCGCTCGAAGCACAGCTGCCACAGGCCGCCGTCGCGCGACACATAGGGGCTGCCGAATTCGAAATGCGGCACCAGCCCTTCGGGCCAGGGCGTAAACGACGCAGCCACGTTGCCGTCCGGCTGCAGCTGCAAGCGCAGCTGGCCGTTGGCGCAGGGCCACACGGCCATGCGGTTGTAGGCCACGGGCGCGCTGACGGCGCCCAGGTCGACCACACCGTCGAGCAGTACGTCGCTGCCCGGCTTTTGTGCGGCATCAAGGTTGACGAAGCGGATGCGGCCATCGTCGTCGCGCAGCGGCGCCCACAGGCGGTTCTGGAACCAGACGGGGCTGGCCACGCACGGCGCGCCGCCCACGTGCTCGACCACGTAGGTGAGCGAAGGCACGTCGGGACGGATGCAGGCCAGGCCATGGCTGGTCGGCAAGACCAGCACGCTATTGAACTCCGGCACCAGCTCGGCGCGCCAGGCGCCGTGGGCCAGGTCCGATTCGGCCAGCAGGCTGCCATAGTCGGGGTCCAGCGCCAGCCAGCGTTTCGAAGCGGGCAGCCACGCGTGCAGGACGGCCTTGCGCGGGTCGAGCGCCAGCAGCGCGGGCGCGCTGGTGCCGAACTGGGCGGAAAAGAATTCGTATTCGCCGGGCGGCGGCATGGGTAGCGAGGCATCGGCCTGCGCATGCTCTTCGCGCGCGCGCTGGTCGGCCAGTTTCAGGGGCACGCTGGCCTGGCGCAAGCCGGCAGGGCCGGCCGGCGGCACGTCGCTGACGGGATAAGCGCCGTACGGCGGCACCCACGGCGGCGTGGCGGAAGTGTCGGGCGGCACTTGCAAGGCCGCGCCCGAAGCGGGGTCGAACGAGAATTCGGGCGGAAACTGGCGCACGGGTGCGCCGGCGGCTGCGGGCAGGCGCCGCGCGAGCATCAGCTTGCCGATATCGGCATCGCTCACCAAGGGCGAGACGTTCTGGCCGTCCGCGCTGCGCTGCATGCTCCATGCGCCCTCGTCATCGACGTACCAGGCGCCGGAGGGCAGTGGCCAATCCCCAGAAGTTTTATGATCCATTTATTTTCTATGACAAACGATGCAATCAGACGGTGTAACGTGCTGGGGCTGTCGAAACGAAGTCGCAGCGCTGGCAGTTCTCATAGTAACGTCTTTTTATCTGTATGGAAACATTGACGGCGGCCTTCAGCCCTGCTGCGCCCGCACTTTCGTCAACAGCTTGGTGGTCGAACGGTCGTGCTCGAAATCGATGGCCACGGCCTGGCCGCCATACGCGAGCACGGCACGCCCTTCGGGAATGGCCGCCATATCGTAGTCGCCGCCCTTGGCATAGATTTCCGGCTCGATGTCCTGCACCACTTCCAGGGCGCTGTCTTCCGAGAACGGCACGACCAGGCTCACCGCTTCCAGCGCGGCCAGCACGGCCATGCGGTCTTCGCAATTGTTCAGGGGACGGTCGTCGCCCTTGCCCAGACGTTTCACTGAAGCATCAGTATTCACGGCAACGATCAGCGAAGCGCCCAGCGCGCGCGCCTGCGCCAGATACGTCACGTGGCCGCGGTGCAGGATGTCGAACACGCCGTTGGTCACCACCACCGGTTTCGGCAGCGCTTGCGCGCGGGCGCGCAGTTCGTCGCGGCCGCACAGTTTGTTTTCAAAATCAGGCATGGATATCTCTTGTTGGGTTAAATACGGTCACGACATGCTCACGTTCAGGCGTGGCTATCGCCTTGGATGCCGCCGCCATCGCGGCGCCAGGCATCGATCAAGGCCAGGACGGCCGGTTCCAGGCCCTCTTCGGCGATGCGATCTTGCCGGTAATAAATCATCAGCGCATACACGCGGGCCAGTCGGCTGACGGGCGGCGACAGCGCATATTCATTGCCGCGCGCCGGTTGCCTGACACGCCAGTAATTGATTGCCGCTTCCAGCGCCTGTATCTGCAATTCCATTGCCCTCTCCCTCCGCCGCCCGGTCCCGCATTATAGGGGGCGATCCGCTACAATACGCCATCGACGCGACAGTTTCACGTTTGCGCCACCTTTCATTCATTGCAAGTAAGTACTTCCTGTGTTTCAATCAAGCTATGACACTGACTGAACTGAAATATATCGTTGCAGTCGCGCGAGCGAAGCACTTCGGCCATGCCGCCGAAGCCTGTTTCGTTGCCCAGCCCACCCTGTCAGTGGCCATCAAAAAACTCGAAGACGAATTGGGCGTCGTCCTGTTCGAACGGGGCGGCGCGGAAATCTCCGTCACCCCTCTGGGCGCGCAGATCATTGCGCAAGCCGAGCGCGTGCTGGAACAGACGGCCGCCATCAAGGAACTCGCCAAGCAAAACAAGGACCCGCTGGCCGGTCCCCTGCGCCTGGGCGTGATCTACACGATCGGCCCCTACCTGCTGCCGCCCCTGGTCAAGGCCATGATAGACCAGGTACCGCAGATGCCCTTGATTTTGCAGGAAAACTTCACGGTACGCCTGCTCGAATTGCTGCGCCAGGGCGAACTGGACGTGGCCATCATGGCCCTGCCCCTGCCCGAACACGGCATGGCCATGCAGGAACTGTACGACGAACCGTTCGTCGTGGCCATGCCGCGCCAGCATCCATGGACGGCGCGCGACAAAATCGCCGCGCAGGATTTGAAATCGGAAACCATGCTGCTGCTGGGCAATGGCCACTGTTTCCGCGACCAGGTGCTGGAAGTGTGCCCCGAAATGGCGCGTTTTTCCTCGCCCGGCAACGGCATGCAGCGCACGTTTGAAGGTTCTTCACTGGAAACCATCCGTCACATGGTGGCCAGCGGCATCGGCCTGACCGTCTTGCCGCGCGCCTCCGTCGCCAATATGCACGCCACCGACGGCATGCTCGAATACCGGCCGTTCGCGGAACCCGTGCCATCGCGCCGGGTAGTGATGCTGTGGCGCAAGAGTTTTACGCGCAAGGCGGCCATCGACGCCCTGTGCGCGGCCATCGCCAGCTGCAACTTGCCCGGCATCACCCCCTTGTGCGAAGACGACGACTAGCGCCCCAGGCGCAAAATAGTACATTTACGTACTATTTGCGATAATCGACCTTTCTCTTCAACAAGATCGAGTCTTCCATGAACAAGCTGGCGCTGTATTTCCGCCTGATACGGCTGGACAAGCCTATCGGTACCGTATTGCTGCTGTGGCCTACCCTGTGCGCGCTGTGGCTGGCGCAGCAGGGCGTGCCGGACTGGCGGCTGCTGCTCATCTTTACTCTCGGCACTTTCCTGATGCGCTCGGCCGGCTGCGCCATCAACGACTACGCCGACCAGGATATCGACAAATTCGTCAAGCGCACGGCGGAGCGCCCCATCACCAGCGGACGCATCAGTGGCAAGGAAGCGCTGGCCGTGGCCGGCGTGCTCACCGTGCTGGCCTTTTGCCTGATCCTGCCCCTGAATGCGCTGACCAAGCAACTGTCCGTGGCGGCCGTCATCATCGCCGGCACCTATCCCTACTTCAAGCGCTTCTTTGCCATTCCGCAAGCGTATCTCGGCATCGCCTTCGGCTTCGGCATCCCCATGGGCTTTGCCGCCATCACGGATGCCGTGCCCGTCGTCGCCTGGCTGCTGCTGCTGGGAAATGTCTTCTGGGCCGTGGCCTACGATACGGAATACGCGATGGTCGACCGCGACGACGATTTAAAAATCGGCATCAAGACGTCGGCCATCACTTTCGGCCGCTACGACGTGGCCATCGTCATGTTCTGCTATGCCGTTTTCCTGCTGCTGTGGCTCGCATGCGGCTGGTACCTGGGCTTGCGTTATTGGTTCGTCGCGGGGCTGGTGGTGGCGGCCGGCTGCGCCGTTTACCACTACACCCTGATCCGCGCACGCGAGCGTATGCCGTGTTTTGCGGCATTCCGGCATAATAACTGGCTAGGAGCAGCGGTGTTTGCAGGCGTCGTACTGGACTTTGCTTTCCGTTAAGCAATACCCCTTGCGCCGCGGTAGCCCTTGAGGCGGCGCAAGACAGCCTGGCCGCAGCTGCCTACACTGGTATTTCACTGTGCAGTTTCACTTCCAAGAGGTAATACATGAGCTCGATACATACCGGAAAATCCAGCAACGACAGCATCCTCGCCGACGCCGACAAGGCGCGCGACAAACTGGTCGGCGACTTGAAGAACGTCATCGACGAAGCGGAAGGCTGGCTCGATGGCGCCAAGGATCAGACGGGCGAGAATGTCAAAGCCGTCAAGGACAAGTTCATCGCCACCCTGGAAACGGCCAAGAAAGACTTGATCAAGCTGGAAGAAGATTTGCTCGAACGTACCAAGAAGGCGGCCAAGGCCACCGACGAATACGTGCAGGACAATCCATGGAAAGCCGTGGGCGCGGGCGCCGTCGTGGGTGTGCTGTTCGGCCTGCTGCTTTCCTCGTCACGCCGCTAGTTAGTACCGACGCAGCACCGACGGCATAGGCCGTCTCCTGACGCGAAAGGCAGCATATGGCTATCGTGCACCATGTCGCCCAAGTCGCAGCGACCCTCGCCGCCATCGTCCAGACCCGTCTGGCCCTGGCGGCCGTGGAAATGGAAGAAGAGTCGCTGCGCTTCCTGTCCTATCTGGCGCTGGCCATGCTGGCACTGCTGTGCCTGTTCGTCGGCCTCGTATTGATCGTGTTCCTCGTCATCGTATTATTTTGGGATACGCACCGCATCGCCGCCATCGCCATCACGGCCGCCGTCTTCATCGTCGCCGCCATCGCTACCCTACTGGGCGTGCGCGTCAGTTTCCGCAGCAAGCCGAAACTGCTGTCCTTCACACTTTCCGAACTGAACAAAGACCTGGACGAGCTGCAACTGCTGGCCCGCCGGGGATCGGAGCGGCCATGACCACGCATCCCACCAAACTGTCGCATGTGCATACGGCCGCCAGCCTGGCGCAGCGGCGCGATGCGCTGCTGGCCGAATGCGCGCTGCAGCGCCTGGCCCTGGGCGTGCAGACGCGGCAATTGCTGGAACCGCTCACGGGCGGCAATCTGCGCCACACCCTGGCCACGCGCTTCAAAATTCCCCTGATGATAGGGGGCGCCGTGCTGGGCCTCGTGCTCGTGCGTCCGCGCCGTTTCCTGCCGCTGCTGCGGGCTAGCGGCGCGCTGCTCAAGCACGCCACCACCGCCATGCCCGTCGTGCTGGCACTGGCGCAGCGTTTCAGCAAGAAAGAAACGCCGGAATAAATTTTTTTTTCCTGGCTGCATCCAAATGGCAAACCCCTGCGTAGTAATGATATCAACCAGCCGGTTGAGCCAACTACCAGGAGTCCGCCATGCATGCCATCATCGCCCCACGCCATACCGCCCCTTCCCTCACCGTGCTGTGTGCCGCCCTGCTGCTGAGCGCCTGCGCTCCCATGAGCGCGCGCTATTCGCAGGAGCAATTGCCCAACGCCGTGAAAGTGCCCGATGGCCACCAGGTGGCCATGCAGACGGTAGGCGTGGGCAAGATCGCCTACGAATGCAAGGCCAAGAAAGACATGACGGGCCATGAATGGGTCTTCGTGGGACCGGACGCGGCCTTGAACGACCGCAGCGGCATGCAAGTGGGCACGTATGTCGGGCCACCTGCCACCTGGGCCAACCTGGATGGCTCGAAGGTGACGGCGACGCAAGTGGCCGTGGCGCCGGCCGGCGCGGGCAACATCCCGTATCAACTGGTAAAAGCCAACCCGGCCACGGGCAGCGGCGCCATGCAGGGCGTCAGCTACATCCAGCGCGTGGCCACCAGCGGTGGCGTGGCGCCAAGCAGCCCCTGCGGCATGGAATCCATCGGCGCCAAACAATGGGTGCCCTACCAGGCTGACTACATCTTCTGGAAAGCAGCATAACAGCGTTAAATTGACGGTTGGCAAGCTGGATTCTGGCCTATACTCGGCATTGAAAACTTGCTAACCGTTAAACCTTGACGATTGCGCCAACCTTGCCAACGCCAGCCGCCCCTTACGATTACGATGCCGCCCTGCGCGCCTGCGCCAGGGGCGAGCAGCAGGCATTGCATGGCCTGTACCAGCAGGAAAGCCGCTACCTGCTGGGCGTGGCCCTGCGCATCGTGCGCCAGCGGGCTCTGGCCGAAGACGTGCTGCACGACGCCTTCCTGAACATCTGGCGCCGCGCCGGCAGTTTCGACGCCACGCGCGGCAGCGGCAAGGGCTGGATCTATGTGGTGGTGCGGCACCAGGCGCTGGACGTGGTGCGTGCCCGCGCCCATGAACTGTCAGCCGACGAGGATACCGTGGAAACCCTGCTGCACGAACGACTAGGCCATGATACGGGCGAGGCCTATGCCGACCAGGCGGACCTGGGCAAGCTGCATGATTGCCTCGGCCACCTGGATGAAGGCAAACGCAACAGCATCCTGTACGCCTATGTCGATGGCTGTTCCCATAGCGAAATCGCGCAGCGCCTGCAAGCGCCGCTGGGAACCGTCAAGGCCTGGGTCAAGCGGGGTCTGGCCGCCTTGCGGGAGTGCATGCAATGATCGACAGCGACGAAGAACTGCAAAGACTGGCCGGCGAATACGTGCTGGGCACATTGGCGCTGGCCGAACGCGCGGCAGTGGAACAGCGTTTGCCACGCGAGCCCGCCTTGCGCGACGCCGTCGACGCCTGGGAACAACGTCTGCTGCCATTGACGACCCTGGCGCCGCCCGAAGCGCCGTCCGCCCAGCTGTGGCCGCGCATCAGCGCCAGCCTGTTCACGCCGAAAGCCGTGCGGCAGGCGGGCGGCTGGCAGGCGTGGTGGAACAGCCTGGCCTTCTGGAGACTGCTGGCCGGCGGCGGCCTGGCGGCCACGGCCGCGCTGGCCGTGCTGGCCACGACGCAACTGCAAGCGCCAGCCGGACCCGGCTACCTGGTGGTGCTGGTGGCGCCGCAGGATAAATCGCCGGGCTGGATCGTGCAGGCGGGCGGACGCGGCGGCAAGAACCGCGACCTGAGCCTGATCCCGCTGGGGCCGACTGCCGTGCCGCAGCAAAAGGCCCTGCAATTCTGGACCAAGGGCAAGGACTGGGGCGCCCCCGTCTCGCTGGGCCTTGTCACGCCGGGGCAAAGCCTCAAGTTGACGTTGGACAAGCTGCCGCCGCTGCAGCCCGATCAACTGTTTGAAATCACGCTGGAGCCGCAAACAGGCTCGCCGACAGGCAGGCCGACTGGGCCGATCCTGTATATCGGCCGCGCCGTCAAGGTGATGTAGCGTTTATTTGCCCAGCTCGTCGCCCATCTCGCGCCCCCGCTCGGCGGCCGCCTTGATGCCCTTGACGATGGCCGCCTTCACGCCGCTCTCTTCCATGCTGGTCAGGGCCGCGTAGGTCGTGCCGCCTTTCGACGTGACCCTCTCGCGCAGCAAGGACACGGGTTCGCTGGAGTTCGCCGCCAGCTGCGCCGCGCCCGTAAACGTGGCAATGGCCAGCTGCGTGCCCTGCTCGGGCGTCAAGCCCAGTTCGGCCGCCGCCTGCTGCATCGCTTCGATAAAGTAAAACACATAGGCGGGACCGCTGCCGGACACGGCCGTCACGGGGTCGATCTTGGCTTCGTCTTCGAGCCAGACCGTCTGGCCGACGGCGCGCAGGATGGCATCCGCCGTCTTTTTCTGTTCTTCGCTCACGCCGCTGCTGGCCACCATGCCCGTGATGCCCATGCCGATCAGGGCTGGCGTATTCGGCATGCAGCGCACGATGGCGGCATAGTCGCCGAGCCAGCGCGACAGGTCGGCCGCGCGGATGCCGGCCGCGATCGACAGGATCAACGGCGCCCGCTCCCCGTCGAGGAAGGGCAGCAATTGCGCCGCCACTTCGCGCATGCTTTGCGGTTTCACGGCCAGCACGATCACGTCCACGCCGCGCAATGCGTCACCGGCGGCAGTCGCCGTCGTGACGCCGAATTGCGCCTGCAGTTTTTCCAGCGCGGGCGCATGGGGGTCGATCACGTGGATGTTGCCGCCCAGGGTCAGCTTGCCGGCCAGGCCGGCGATCAGGGCTGCGGCCATGTTGCCGCCGCCCACAAAGGCGATATTCAATTCTGTCGTCATGCTTGTTCTCTCTTCATCAGGAATAGTTGCGGGAACCGAAGATGGCGCTGCCCACGCGCACGATGGTGGCGCCTTCGAGCACGGCGGCGCGCAAGTCGGCCGACATGCCCATCGACAAGGTGTCGAGCGCCAGCCCTTCGGCCTTCAATTGTTCGTACAGCGCGCGCAGCTGCGCAAAGGCAGCGCGCTGAAGCGCGAGCTCCGTTTCCGGCTCGGGGATGGCCATCAGGCCGCGCAAACGCAAACGCGGCAGCTGCGCCACGGCATGCGCCAGGGCAGGCAATTCGGCTGGCGTCACGCCGCTCTTGCTGGCTTCGCCGCTGATATTGACTTGCAGGCAGATATTCAGGTCCGGCAAGCCGGGCGGGCGCTGCTCGGACAGGCGCGCGGCAATCTTTTCCCGTTCCACCGTGTGCACCCAGTCGAAGTGCTCGGCGATGGGGCGCGTCTTGTTGCTCTGGATGGGGCCGATGAAATGCCAGACGGGTGCGCCTTGCGGCTGCGCAAGCTTGACGGCGGCGATCTTGTCGAGCGCCTCCTGCAGATAATTTTCGCCGAACGCCGCCTGTCCCGCGCGCATGGCGTCCAGCACGGCGTCCGCGCCGAAGGTTTTCGAGACGGCCAGCAGGGTCACGTCTTCGGGCGTGCGTTGCGCCTCCAGCGCCGCTTGCGCGATTGCGTCGCGGACGGCTTGCAAGTTCAGTTCGATTGTGGACATAATCATTTTCTAGTGGATACGGGGCACGGCCGCTTCAGGCAGCCCATCAATGCAGGCACAGGGATTATAAATGGACATCTCCGAACTACTCGCTTTCTCCGTCAGCAACAAGGCTTCCGACTTGCACCTGTCTTCCGGCCTGCCGCCGATGATACGGGTCAATGGCGACGTGCGCCGCCTGAACGTGGCGCCGCTCGAGCACAAGGAAGTGCACAGCATGATCTACGACATCATGAACGACAGCCAGCGCAAGGCGTATGAGGAAGCGCTGGAATGCGATTTCTCGTTCGAAATTCCCGGCCTGGCCCGCTTCCGCGTCAACGCCTACAACCAGGAACGGGGTGCCTCGGCCGTGCTGCGCACGATTCCCTCGAAAGTGCTGACCCTGGAAGACCTGAACGCGCCGCGCATCTTCGGCGAGCTGGCCATGCGTCCACGGGGCCTGGTGCTGGTGACGGGCCCGACGGGTTCCGGCAAGTCGACCACCCTGGCGGCGATGGTGAACCACGTCAACGAGCGCCTGAACCACCATATTCTGACCATCGAAGACCCGATCGAATTCGTGCATGAACCGAAAAAATGCCTGATCAACCAGCGTGAAGTCGGTTCGCACACGCATTCGTTCAGCAACGCGCTGCGCTCGGCCCTGCGCGAAGACCCGGACGTGATTTTAGTGGGCGAATTGCGCGACCTGGAAACCATCCGCCTGGCGCTGACGGCGGCCGAAACGGGCCACCTCGTGTTCGGCACCCTGCACACCTCGTCGGCGGCGAAATCGATCGACCGCATCATCGACGTCTTCCCCGCCGAGGAAAAGGAAATGGTGCGCGCCATGCTGTCCGAATCCTTGCAAGCCGTCATTTCGCAGAACCTGCTCAAAACCAGGGATGGCATGGGCCGCGTGGCCGCGCATGAAATCATGCTGGCCACGCCGGCCGTGCGCAACCTGATCCGCGAAGCGAAAGTGGCGCAAATGTATTCGGCCATCCAGACGGGCAGCAACGTGGGCATGCAGACCCTGGACCAGTGCCTGGCCGACCTCGTGCGTCGCGGCACGATCTCGGCGGAAACGGCCCGCTCGGCCGCCAAGTCGCCTGAAAACTTCCCCGGATAAGCGCATGCAGACGAACCACGAACACTATGGCGCCATGCACGCGCTGCTGGCGCACATGCACGCACGGGGCGGCTCCGACCTGTTCATCACGGCCGGCTTTCCGCCCGCCATCAAGCTCGACGGCAAGCTGACGCCGCTGGCGGGCGGCGCGCTCGACGCGCAGCAGGCGGCCGGCTACGTGCGCGCCGTCATGAACGAACGCCAGGCGGCCGAGTTCGCGTCCAGCCGCGAAGCCAATTTCGCCATCAGCCCGGAGGGCCTCGGGCGCTTCCGCGTGTCCGCCTTCGTGCAGATGGGCCAGGCAGGCATGGTCTTGCGCTTGATCAATACCGCCATTCCCACCCTCGATGGGCTCGGCTTACCGGCCATCCTGCAAGACATCGTCATGAGCAAGCGCGGCCTCGTCATCATGGTGGGCGCCACGGGCTGCGGCAAGTCGACCACGCTGGCGGCCATGGTGGGCCACCGCAACGCACACAGCCATGGCCACATCATCACCATCGAAGACCCCGTGGAATTCATCCATCCGCACGGCAACTGCATCGTTACCCAGCGCGAAGTGGGCGTCGATACGGACGACTGGGCCACGGCCCTGAAAAACACCCTGCGCCAGGCGCCCGACGTGATCCAGATCGGCGAAATCCGCGACCGCGACACGATGGACCATGCCATCGCCTTTGCCGAGACGGGCCATCTGTGCCTGGCCACCTTGCACGCGAACAACGCCAACCAGGCACTGGACCGCATCATCAATTTCTTCCCCGAAGAGCGGCGCCAGCAGTTGCTGATGGACCTGTCGCTGAATTTGAAAGGCATGATTTCGCAGCGGCTGATTCCCAACAAGGACGGCGGCGGACGCAAGGCGGCGCTGGAAATCCTGCTCAATTCGCCGCTGATGAGCGACCTGATCTTCAAGGGCCAGGTGCACGAAATCAAGGAATTGATGAAAAAATCGCGCGAACACGGCATGCAGACTTTCGACCAGGCCCTGTTCGACCTGCACGAGGCGGGCGCCATCAGCTATGAAGACGCGCTGCGCAACGCGGACTCCGTCAACGACCTGCGCCTGACGATCAAGCTCAAGGGCGCAACGGCGCCGGAACCCGCCCCGCAAACGGGCACCACCAAACTGGGACTCCTCTGACATGACCAGCATCCACGATTTCCAGGCCGAGGCACTGGATGGCACGCCCATCGACCTGGCGCGCTACAAGGGCAAGGTATTGTTGGTCGTCAACACGGCCAGCGCCTGCGGCTTCACGCCGCAATACCAAGGGCTCGAAGCGCTGTACCGCGAATTCCACGACCAGGGCCTGGTCGTGCTGGGCTTTCCCTGCAATCAATTCCGCCAGCAGGAACCGAGCTCGAATGCGGAAATCGGCGCCTTTTGCGAGAAAAACTTTGGCGTCACCTTTCCCCTGTTTGCCAAGATCGACGTGAATGGCCCGCATACCCATCCCCTGTTTGCGCAATTAAAACAGGCGGCGCCCGGCATATTGGGCACGCAGTCGATCAAATGGAATTTCACCAAATTTTTGGTGCGCAAGGATGGCAGCGTATTTCGCCGCTACGCGACGGCCAGCAAACCGGCCAGCCTGGCAGCCGACATCCGGCAATTACTACTGGAGTAGCAATTCAACGGTCTGATTAAAAACAATAATTGCTGAAATCAATCAATCCGCACTTATTTCATGCCTGACATCAATATTGTGTTTCCAATAGCAAATTTCGGTGATAATGTTTGCATAATTATTCGCAGATATCGATCAAAAAACGATGCCAGTCTTTGGGAAAATATTATCTTCATGGATGCGGATGGGAATTTATTCCCGCCTCTTTCTTCCTATTTTCTTCCTGATACTCGCCGTTTCCGCCGTTCGCTATCACGCCCTGCTCGGCACGGAAACGGCGCTGGCCAACGCGCGCTACCAATACGATGCGCGGCAACTCGACCTGTTCCTGGCCAATAGCGTGCTGCCGCTGGCCGTGCACGCGGACAGTCACGCGATGCACGACAGCGTGCGGCAAGTGCTGCGCAGCGCCCTGCCGCTGAACCGCAGCCTCGTTTCCGCGCGCTGGGACACGGCTGGCGGGCATGTCGAAGTGCTGGCCGACAGCAAGCTGGCCGGCACGCTGGCCACGGTACCGGCATGGTTCGCGCGCCTGGCCGGCATCACGGCCATCCGCAGCCGCCTGACGGTGGCGTTGCCGGACGGTGGCGACGGCATCCTCGACCTGCACTACACGCCCGGCCTGCCCCTGGCGCAAGTGTGGCTCAGGGTACGCGAGCAGGCCGTCCTCAGCACCGTCAATATCGTGCTCGTCTTCGTGCTGCTGGGCTTGATCCTGGCCACGCACCGCAAGCTGCTGGCGCGCTTCGTGCAAGCGACCGACCGCTTCCGCGACGGCAACTTCGCCGTGCGCCTGGCGGCCGGCGCCACGCCCGAGGCGCAAGCCGTGTCGCAATCGTTCAACGGCATGGCCGGCGATATCGAAGCACTGCTGACCTCGCTGAAAACCAGTCAGCGCCAGCTGGGCGAACAACTGAACGAAACCGTGCACATGCAGCAGGCCCTGCAAAAGCTGTCGTGGCAAAACTACAATGACGTGCTGACGGGTTTGCCCAACCGGGCCGCGCTGGCCGCCCGCTTCGAACAGGAACTGTTCCTCGCGCGCGAACGCCAGCGCCTGCTGGCCGTCTGTCTGTTCGACCTCGACCACTTCCAGGCCATCAACGACCGCTACGGCGCCGAGGCGGGCGATGAAATCCTCAAGCAGGTGGCCTGCCGCCTGCACGACTTTACGGGCCAGATCCATTACGCGGCGCGCCTGGGCGGCGATGAATTCGTCCTGCTGCTGTGCGGCCAGGCCAGCATCGCCAGCATCGAACAGAACGTCACGCAGCTGATGGCGGAACTGGGCCGCCCCTACCAGTGCGACCAGCAGGCGCTGCACATGACGGCCAGCGCCGGCATCGCCGTCTACGCGGGCAAGGACTTGAATACGGAAAGCCTGCTGCGCCACGCCGACCACGCCGTCTACCAGGCCAAGCTGACAGGGCGCAACCAGTACCATTTCTTCGACACCAATCTCGATGAAGAAGTGCGCACGCATCACAACCAGCGCACGGAAGTGCGCCATGCCCTGATCAATGGCGAACTGCGGCTGTACTACCAGCCCAAGGTCAACATGCGCGCCGGCACGGTGGTGGGCATGGAAGCGCTGCTGCGCTGGCAGCATCCGCGCCGCGGCGTGCTGGCGCCCGCGCAATTCCTGCCGCTGGTGGAGCAGACGGAGTTGATCATCGATATCGGCGAATGGGTGCTGCGCCAGGCCCTGTGGCAGATGCAGCGCTGGGCCGCTTGCGGCAAGCACTGGGTGGTCAGCGTGAATATCGCGGCACGCCACTTCCAGCAGCCGGACTTCGTCTCGCGCCTGGAAACCATCCTCGGCGAATTTCCCGGCGTGCGCGCCAGCATGCTGGAACTGGAAATCCTCGAATCGTCGGCCCTGCACGACATCGAAGACGTGCGCCGCATCATCCGCGCCTGCCAGGCGCTGGGCATCACGTTCGCCCTCGACGATTTCGGCACCGGCTACTCGTCGATGTCGTATTTAAAACGCCTGCCGGCCAACATCGTCAAGATCGACCAGAGCTTCGTGCGCAATATGCTCAACGACCGCGACGACCTGCACCTGGTGCGCGCCGTCATCGGCCTGGCTCGTTCCTTCAGCCTGACGGTGATCGCCGAAGGCGTGGAAAGCGTCGAACATGGCGCGCGGCTGATCCAGCTGGGCTGCGACCTGGCGCAAGGCTACGGCATCGCCCGCCCCATGCCGGCCGACGCCGTGCTGGAGTGGGCCGCCAACTTCGTGCCAGCACCGCAGTGGCGCATCGCGCAGTACAGCGAAGTACCTATTTAACCGTCAAGGCCGAGTCGATCAGTTCTATCCAGTGCCGCACGGGCGTCTCCGTGCCAGACTGCAAATGGCTCAGGCAGCCGATATTGGCCGACACGATCATCTCCGGCTCGCACGCTTCCAGGTTCGCCACCTTGTTGTCGCGCAGCTGCTGCGACAGTGCCGGCTGCAGGATCGAATACGTGCCCGCAGAACCGCAGCACAGATGGCTGTCCGCGCACAGGCGCACGTCGACGCCGACGGCGCGCAGCACCTGCTCCACCTTGCCGCGCACCTGCTGGCCATGCTGCAGGGTGCACGGCGGGTGATACGCCACCCGTTTTCCGATGCGCCCTTGCAGCAGAGCCGTCAGTTCCGCTTCAAACGCCGGCATGATCTCGGACAGATCGCGCGTCAGCGCCGCGATGCGCCGCGCCTTCTCCGCATACTGCGCATCGTGCGCCAGCAAATGGCCATATTCCTTCACCGTGGCGCCGCAGCCGGAGGCCGTCATGACGATGGCTTCCGCGCTTTCCACATACGGCCACCAGGCGTCGATATTGCGGCGCATGTCGTCCAGCGCCGCGTCCTGGTCGTTCAGGTGATGGCGCAGCGCGCCGCAGCAACCCGCCTTCGGCGCGACGATCAGTTGCACGCCCAGCGCGTCAAACACGCGCGCCGTGGCCGCGTTGATGTTCGGCGACATGGCCGGCTGCACGCAGCCGTCGAGCAGCAGCATGCTGCGCGCATGCTGGCGCGTGGGCCAGGCGCCGGCTTGCGCGCCCGGGCGCAATTTATCCTGCAAGTTTTTTGAGAGCAGCGGACGCAGCGCCTGCCCCGCCTTGTACACGGGCGTAAATAGCCAGCGGCGCGGCAAGGCTTCCTTCAGCGCGAAGCGCAGCGCCCGTTCGCGCAAGGGGCGCTGCACGCGCTGCTCGACGACGTTGCGGCCGATGTCGACCAGTCGCCCGTACTGCACCCCGGACGGACAGGTCGACTCGCAGTTGCGGCAGGTCAGGCAGCGGTCCAGGTGCGTCTGCGTCTTGGCCGTGACGGGCGCGCCTTCGAGCACTTGCTTGATCAGGTAGATGCGTCCTCGCGGGCCATCGAGTTCGTCGCCCAGCAACTGGTAGGTGGGACAGGTGGCCGTGCAAAAACCGCAATGCACGCAGGCGCGCAGGATGGCTTCGGCTTCGTCGCCTGCCGGCGTATTCTTGATGAAATCGGCGAGATTGGTTTGCATGCGCGCTCAATACATTCTGTGCGGGTTGAAGATGCCGGCCGGGTCGAAAGCCTGCCGCAGGCGCTGGTGGATGGTGGCCACGGCCGGCGCCAGCGGATGGAACACGCCCACGGCCTTGTCGCCGCCACGGAACAGGGTGGCGTGGCCGCCAGCGGCCGCCACGGCCTGGCGAATCTGCACGCTGCCGGCCGCATCGGCGTCGCCATCGAGCTTGAGCCAGCGCTGCGCGCCGCCCCACTCGATCAGCTGGCGCCCTTTTAAAATCATGGCGCTGGCGTGCGGCGGCAGCGACAGGCGCCACAGGCTGCCCGCGCCCGCAAAGAATGCGTGCGTTTGCTCGCGCACGGACAGCCAGAAGACGGCCGCGTCATCGTGCGTCAGCACTTCGCCACCCAGGGATTGCAGCGCCGCCGAGACGGCCGCCTCGGCGCCGGACAGGCGCACCGTCAACACGCCGTCATGCCAGCAGCTGGCCGATATCGGCAGCGGCTTGCCCGCCCACTCATTGAGCATGCGCAAGGCGGCGATTTCCGCGCAAGGCAAGCGTAACGTCGCTTCGCGCAGCGGCAAGGGCAGCACCTTCAGCGACACTTCCAGGATCAGGCCCAGGGTGCCCAAGGAGCCCGCCAGCAGGCGCGAGACATCGTAGCCGGCCACGTTCTTCATGACTTGTCCGCCGAAGGCCAGGCGTTCGCCATGGCCATCCATCAGCACGGCGCCCAGCACGAAATCGCGCAGCGCACCGGCGCTGGCCCGGCGCGGGCCGGACAAGGCGCTGGCGGCGGCGCCGCCCACCGTGGCGCCAGGGCCGAAATGCGGCGGTTCGAACGCCAGCATCTGGTTGCGCGCGGCCAGCGCCGCCTCGATTTCCGCCAGCGGCGTGCCACAGCGGGCCGTGACTACCAGCTCCGTCGGTTCATAGTCGATGATGCCCGCATAGGCGCGCGTGTCGAGCACCTCGCCTTTGAGCTGCTGTCCATACCAGTCCTTCGTGCCGCCGCCGCGCAGGCGCAAGGGGCTGCCCGCCGCGCTGGCCGCCAGGATCTGCTGCCTGAATTGTTCAACGATTGCTTGCAAAAGAGTCTCCGGCAGATTAAAAACGGGGCAGGTTGGCGAATGGCAGCCGCCCCGCCGTCACATGCATCTTGCCGAATTCGGCGCAGCGGTTCAAGGTGGGAATCGCCTTGTCCGGGTTCAGCAAGGCGTGGGGATCGAAGGCGCGCTTGACGGCAAAGAAGGCATCGAGTTCGGCGCGCGTAAATTGCACGCACATGGAATTGATCTTTTCCATGCCCACGCCATGCTCGCCCGTGATGGTGCCGCCCACGGCCACGCACAGGGCCAGGATGTCGGCGCCAAACGCTTCGGCGCGCTCGAATTCGCCGGGCATGTTGGCGTCGAACAGGATCAAGGGGTGCAGATTGCCGTCGCCCGCGTGGAACACGTTCGCGCAGCGCAAGCCATGCGTCGTTTCCATGGCGGCGATCCCCGTCAGCACTTCCGCCAGTTTTTTTCGCGGGATGGTGCCGTCCATGCAGTAGTAGTCGGGCGAGATGCGTCCGGCGGCGGGAAAGGCGTTCTTGCGGCCGGACCAGAATTTCATGCGCTCCGCTTCCGACTGCGAAACGGCAATCGCGCTGGCGCCCGCCCCTTCCAGCACGGCCGTCATGCGGGCGATTTCCTCTTCCACTTCCTCGTGCGTGCCGTCCGCTTCGCACAGCAAAATGGCCGCCGCATCGATGTCGTAGCCGGCCTTGACGAACGGTTCGACCATGCGCGACGACGTCTGGTCCATCATTTCCAGTCCGGCCGGGATGATGCCGGCGGCGATCACGTTGGCCACGGCATTGCCGCCCGTGACGACGTCGCCGAACGAGGCCATGATGACTCTGGCCGTGGCCGGCTTCGGCACCAATTTCACGGTCACTTCCGTGACGATGCCCAGCATGCCTTCGGAGCCGATGAAGACGGCCAGCAGGTCCAGGCCTGGCGAATCCAGGCATTCGCCGCCCAGTTCCAGCACGTCGCCGTCGATGGTGACGACGCGCACGCGCAGTACGTTGTGCACGGTCAGTCCGTATTTGAGGCAATGCACGCCGCCCGAATTTTCCGCCACGTTGCCGCCGATGCTGCAGGCGATCTGCGACGAGGGGTCGGGCGCGTAATACAGCGCATATTGCGCGGCCGCTTCGGAAATGGCCAGGTTGCGCACGCCCGGCTGCACCACGGCCGTGCGCGCATACGCATCGAGGCGCACGATGCGGTTCAGACGCGCCGTCGACAGCACCACGCCGTCGGCGATGGGCAAGGCGCCGCCCGACAGGCCCGTGCCGGCGCCGCGCGGCACGATCGGCACGCCAAGTTCGCGGCAGACGCCGAGGATGGCGATGACCTGTTCTTCCGTGTCCGGCAAGGTCACCACCATCGGCAGCTGGCGGTAGGCGGCCAAGCCGTCGCATTCGTACGGACGCGTATCTTCGACGTCGGACAGCACGCAGCGGGCCGGCAGCACGGCCAGCAGGGCAGCGACGACGGCTTGCTGGCGCGCGGCGGTCAATCCGGATTCAGGAGCGGCATTGAGCATAAGATGGGGGCAAATGGACATGGGTGTGCAAGGATTGTAAGCACAAAAGTGGCGCGCATCGCGTTTTTTGTCCTATTTGCCCGCAAATCCGGGGCCAGGCGGCGCGCAGTGTCGTATGCTGCCCCCATTCTTCTTTACAGGATCAGCATCATGGGCAACCGACTTTCGAAAATCGCCACGCGCACGGGCGACAATGGCAGCACCGGTCTGGGCGACGGCAGCCGCACCAGCAAGGACAGCGCCCGCATCCACGCCATGGGCGACGTGGACGAACTCAATTCCAATATCGGCTTGCTGCTGTGCGAAGCCATGCCCGACGCCTTGCGCGACGAACTGGTGGCCATCCAGCACGACCTGTTCGACCTGGGCGGAGAAATCTGCATCCCCGGCTACCAGCTGATCAAGGAGGAGCACGTGCTGCGCCTCGACGATTTACTGGCAAAATACAATGCGGACTTGCCGGCCCTCTCCGAATTCATCCTGCCGGCCGGTTCGCGCGCCGCCTCGCTGGCCCACGTGTGCCGCACCGTGTGCCGCCGCGCCGAGCGCAGCATCGTCGCGCTGGCCAATGCGGAACCGCTGCATGAGCATCCGCGCCAGTACGTGAACCGCCTGTCGGACCTGCTGTTCGTGCTGTCGCGCGTGCTCAACCGCTTTGCCGGCGGCAGCGACGTGCTGTGGCGGCATGACCGCACGCGGGGGTGACATAAAAAAAACGGCGATGCCTGTCAAACAGCATCGCCGTGCTTTATCCGGCTGGCAGGCTGTTACTTAGCCGCAGGCCTGCAGGCAGGCTTTATTCACGCGTACGCACGAAGGGACACTGAACTCCATGACGCAGGCATCGAGCGCCATATAGCACTCGGATTGGCATTCGGAAATGTCGGCGGTACTGCTGGCCATGGCATACGAGGCGCTGACGCCCATGGCAAACAAAAAGAAACCCAGTTTTTTGAACATAAGCACTCCTTTATGGAAATGACAGACGATGACGGACAACCATGGCGCGCCGTCTCTTACACGCCATCCTGCAATCAGATTTTCTTCAGCGCCGCTTCCAGCGCGCCCGCATTGAAACCCTGTATCTTGCGGTTGCCAATCAACACCACTGGCACGCCGCCACCGCCCAGCGCGTCATGGGCTTTCTTCGCTTCCGGGGATTTCTCGATATCGAGATCGACGAATTCGATCTTGTTTTCCTTGAAATACGCGCGCGTCTTGGCGCAATAGCCGCACCAGTCCGTGCCGTACAGCACCACTTTCGCCTGGGCATTCGGGAAATATGCGGCGTAATTGCCCTCGGTGTAATTCGACTTGAACAAGCCGGGCAACAGGGACAGGCCATAACCGCAGCCCAGGCCAGCGGCCAGGATCACGCCATACATGGCGATGGTTTTAATTTTCTTTTGCATAATGAAACATTTTCTACCTTCGATTGACGTGGCAAAAGAATGCCGCTTGCGGTTGAATGCTGATTACTTTTAGAATTTACATCCTGCAAAATCGAATATAGACCGCACTTATTTTAGAGTCAACGTTTCCTTTCGATAAATTTCCAGTTTGGAAAATATATCGGGGAAGCCCATGAAATGTGGAATTTGGAGAGATTGGCAGGCGCCAAACGTCTCTACAATATTGGCGCCGCAAGCATGAAAAAAGCCGGTTGCGGGCGCAGCCGGCCCGGCGGCCACCTTCAGCGCGAGGATGCCACCGCGCCATCGGCCGCCTGCACGTGCTCGCGCAGCAAGCCGCGCAACAGTTGCACCTGGGCCACGGCGTCCGCTTGCAGGGCAGTCAAGCCTTCGGCCGCGCAGGGTCCCGGCGCACTGGCATCGGCTGCACCGCGCAGCAGCGCATCGATTTCCCCGCTGACCTCCGCGATCCACCGTTGCAATGCGGGCGACGCCGGTTCGGCCTGCGGACTCAGACTGATGCGCGCCGTGCTGCCCGCCACGCGGCGCAGCAGCGGCAAGGTACGCAATGCCGCCAGGCCCACGCCACTGCTGCGGTCCAGGCGGCGCTCGATGCGCAGGCGCTGCAGCACTTGCTCCGCGTTATTGCTGGCCAGCCCCGCCTCGCGGCGCAGGCGCGCAATCGCGCTATCCCACCGTCCGCCCGCCGCCAGCACGGCCAGCAGGTATTTCAGGTTGGCCGACACGGCTTTCGCCAGGCGCTGGTCGAGGTCGTCCGCTTCGCGGTCCGGCCAGAGGAAAAACGTGGCCAGCAGGGCCAGCACGCAGCCCAGCACATTGTTGCCCAGGCGGCTAATCGCGTACACCATCTCGCTGGCCGGCGCCGCATAGTCGGCCACCAGCACGAAGGCCGGCGTCATGAACAGCACGTGCAGGCTGTAGCTGACCCGGCGCAAGGCCATGGTGGCGACGATCAGGGGAAACACCACCAGCGAGATGCCCAGCGGCGTGTAAATGAACAGGCCGATCAGCACGGCCAGCACGGCACCCAGCACGCTGCCCGCGACGCGCTCGATGCCACGCGGCCAGGTGGTCGACACGGACGGCTGCAAGATCAACAAGGTCGCCATGGTGGCCCAGTAGCCGAACGGAATATGCAAGGCTTCGACCAGCAGGAAGCCGGCCGTCGTCGCCAGCGACACGCGCGCCGCGTGGCGCCAGCTCAACGACTGGGGCGTGGCGTTGACCTTCGCCGTTTGCCATGCCTGCCCCAGCGCCAGGAAAGCCGCCTCGCGCCACGGCAGCTGCGTCGCGCGCGGCATGCCCAGTTCCATGAAGTCCACGTTCAGGCGCAAGGGCAGCAAGGCGCCCAGCGCCGCTTCCAGGCGCCGTCCGCAGCCAGCCAGGCGGCGCTGCAAGGCCAGCGGCGGCGTTGCCGGCTGACGCTGCACGGCTAGTCCCAGGCGGCGCAGCAGCACGGCCATCACTTCCAGGCTGCGCCGCGCGCGCGGGTCCTGGCGCAGGCGCTGCTGCTCGCGCTCGCACGTATGCGTGACGGCGATCAGATAGGCGAAGATGCGCTCGGCGTCGCTGAGCGCCAGCAGCAAGTTGTCGTACAGGGCGCTGCGTCCCGCGCGGGCGGGCGGCACGGCGGCCAACGCCACGCGCGCCGCTTCCAGCGCGGCGCGCGCCTGCGAACGGTAGCTGGCGCCATGCGCGGTGGCGTCCGGCAGCGCCGGGCCCTGCTCCAGGAAGCGCGCATTGTCGCGCGCGATGCCGGCCAGGCGCGAATACGCGGCGCGGATGGCGCGCCTGGCCGGGCTGAACGGGTGGATGCGCCAGACCGTAAAACTGAGCACGGTGGCAAACAGGCAGCCGAACATGTACAGACCCAGGAAAGGCGCCGTCTGCGTCATCGATTCAAGAGGATGCGTGACCATCACCACGCAGGCCGTGGCCGCCAGGATGGCCACTTGCGCCGTGGCCGCGCCCCAGATGCGCGCCAGCGCGCCGGCCCAGGAAAACACCATGACGGCGACGGCGGCGGCCGCCACGCCATGGCCTGCCGCCAGCGCCGTCAGGCCGCCTGCCACGGTGGACAGCAAGCCGAAGCCCACCATCGAGACGAAACGCATGCGCCGCGTGCCGGCCGCGTCGGCCAGGCAGGTCCAGAAGGCACCGATGGCGGCCCAGGAAAAATCGGGGTGGTCGAACAGCAAGCCCAGCAGCAACATGGCGCTCGACGCGCAGGCGGCCCGCAAGCCCTCGGACAAATTCGTTTCATCGATGGCCAGGCTGACCATCCACAGGGGACGGCGCTGCGCAAGCTTGTCGGTATAGGCGTGCATGCCCGTCAGCCAGCGGCCGGCCAGTGCACGCGTACGGCGGTGAAGTTTCCTGAAATGCAAGTTGGACTTTGAAAGGGTATCAAAGCGTCATCGTAGCATTCCCCGGCGAAAAATGTTGCAGTGCAATGTAAATCGGGAAAAGGCGAAAAAAAAGCGGCACCGCAGTGCCGCTTCTCTGTATGCAGGCAAACTTAGCTGACGACAGCCAGGCGCGGCTGCGTGCCGCCAAAACGCTGTTCAATCGACGCGGCAATGCCGGCGGCATCGAGACCCACGCTTTTCAGCAGTTGCACGGGGTCGCCATGGTCGATGAAGGTGTCGGGCAAGCCCAGCATCAAAATCGGCTTGACGATCCCTTCCGCCGCCAGCGCTTCGGCCACGGCCGAACCGGCGCCGCCCATGATGCAGCCCTCTTCCACCGTCACCAGGTAATCGTGTTCCGCGGCCAGCTGTTTCACCAGCGCCACGTCGAGCGGCTTGACGAAGCGCATGTTGGCCACCGTCGCGTCGAGCTTGTCGCCCGCCGCCACGCTCGGCGCCACCATGGAACCGAAGGCCAGGATGGCGATGCGCTTGCCCTGGCGCTTGATCTCGCCCTTGCCGATTTCGATGCTGCTCAGTTCCGGCACGATGGCCACGCCGGCACCGGCGCCGCGCGGATAGCGGATGGCGGCCGGGCCCGGGTAGTGGTAGCCCGTCGTCAGCATTTGGCGGCATTCGTTTTCGTCCGACGCGGCCATGATGACCATGTTCGGGATGCAGCGTAAAAACGCCATGTCGTAATTGCCCGCGTGCGTGGCGCCATCGGCGCCCACGAGGCCGGCGCGGTCCAGCGCGAACGTCACGTCCAGGTTTTGCAGGGCCACGTCGTGTATCAATTGATCGTAGGCGCGCTGCAGGAAGGTCGAATAGATGGCCACGACGGGTTTCAAGCCTTCGCAGGCCAGGCCGGCGCCGAAGGTCACGGAATGCTGCTCGGCGATGCCGACGTCGAAATAGCGGTTGGGGAATTGCTGTTCAAATTTCACCATGCCCGAGCCTTCGCGCATGGCCGGCGTGATGCCCACCAGGCGCTTGTCGTGAGCCGCCATGTCGCACAGCCAGTTGCCGAACACTTCCGTGTACGTCATCTTGCCCGGCGCCGTCGCCGGCTTGATGCCTTCCGCCGGATTGAACTTCGGCGTGCCGTGGTACAAAATCGGTTCCGCCTCGGCCAGCTTGTAGCCCTGGCCCTTCTTGGTGACCACGTGCAGGAATTGCGGGCCCTTCAACTGCTTGATGTTTTGCAAGGTCGGGATCAGCGAATCGAGGTCGTGGCCATCGATGGGGCCGATGTAGTTGAAACCGAATTCCTCGAACATGGTGGCGGGCACGACCATGCCTTTGGCGTGCTCTTCAAAGCGCTTCGCCAGTTCCAGCACGGGCGCCGGCAGCACGGACTTGCCGACATTTTTCGCGGCCGCATAGAACTGGCCCGACATCAAGCGCGCCAGGTGGCGGTTCAGTGCGCCCACGGGCGGCGAGATCGACATGTCGTTGTCGTTCAAAATCACCAGCAGGTTGACGTCTTCCTGCACGCCCGCGTTGTTCATCGCCTCGAAGGCCATGCCGGCCGTCATCGAACCGTCGCCGATCACGGCGATCGCGTGCAGCGGGTCGCCCTTGATCTTGGCGGCCTGCGCCATGCCAAGGGCGGCCGAGATCGACGTCGACGAGTGCGCCGTGCCGAAGGTGTCGTACTCGCTTTCGTCGCGTTTCGGGAAGCCGGAAATGCCATCCTTCTGGCGCAGGGTATGCATGCGCTCGCGGCGGCCCGTCAGGATCTTGTGCGAATAGGTCTGGTGGCCCACGTCCCACACGATGCGGTCGTGCGGCGTGTTGAACACGTAATGCAGCGCGACGGTCAGCTCGACCGTGCCCAGGTTGGACGACAGGTGGCCGCCCGTCTTGGACACGGAGTCAAGCAGGAAGCTGCGCAGTTCCTGGGCCAGCGGCACCAGTTGCGAGCGGGCCAGCTTGCGCACTTGCGCTGGTTCATTGATGGTTTCTAACAGTTTCATTTATGCCTTCCGCTGCACGACCAGGTCCGCCAGCTCGCGCAGACGGCGTGCCTTGTCCCCGAATGGCGCCAGCGCCGCATGGGCGTCGCACCGCAATTGTTCTGCCAGGGCTCTCGATGGCTCCAGCCCCAGTATCGATACGTAAGTGGGCTTGTTGGCGGCCGCATCCTTGCCCGCCGTCTTGCCCAGGGTGGCCGAATCGGCAGTGGCGTCGAGCACGTCGTCGACCACCTGGAACGCCAGCCCGACGGCGCGCGCATAGGCGTTCAGCGCCGTCATCTCGTCCGCCGTCAAGTCCTTGCCCGCCAGCGCGCCGAGGATCACGGCCGCGCGCAGCAAGGCGCCCGTTTTCAGTTGATGCATCTGTTCCAGCTGCGGCAAGGTCAAGGCCAGGCCGACGCTGTCGAGGTCGATCGCCTGGCCGCCGCACATGCCGCTTGACCCGGACGCGTGCGCCAGCAGGCGCACCATGGCCATCTGCCGCGTCGGAGGAATCGCCGCGCCATCGGCCAGCAGCATGAAGGCCTGCGACTGCAGCGCGTCGCCGACCAGCAGGGCCGTCGCTTCATCGTAGGCGATGTGCACGGTGGGCTTGCCACGGCGTAAAGCGTCGTCATCCATGCACGGCATGTCGTCATGCACGAGCGAATACACGTGAATCATTTCCAGCGCGCAAGCGGCGCGCGCGAGGGTATCTTGATCGGCATCAAACAATTCACCCGCCGCCATCACCAGCAGCGGGCGCACGCGCTTGCCGCCACCCAACAGCGCATAGCGCATGGCCGCGTGCAGCTTGTGCGGCACCACGTCCGCCGCCGGCAGGAACTGGTCGAGCCGGCTTTCCACGCCCGACTGGGTCGCTTGCATCCAGTCGCCAAAGGTGACGCCGTCTTGCTGTACGCTGGCCGTCATTGAGCGGCCTCGCCGGCATCCACGAACGGTTTCAACATGTCGCCTTCCAATACCTTCACCTGCGCTTCGACGCTATCGAGCTGGGTTGCGCAATACTTGACCAGTTCCGAGCCGCGCTGGTAGGCCGCGACCGATGCTTCCAGCGGCAACTGGCCCGCTTCCATTTGCGTTACCAGCTGCGCCAGTTCCGCCATCGCCTCTTCAAACGAGGCCGGCGCTGCGGCAGCGGCAGTTAATTTCTTCGACATAGACTCAGATCTCTTCGTGGCACGAGGGGCTTGTAGGGAGACGCCGGGGACTCCCGGCCAGCATAGAAGCGTTATTTTAGAACAAACCACACTATTCAGTGAAAACTAAAGCGCAATCGGTGCGCTCAAAGTCTATGACATTGTCCGTTTGTCAGTGGATTTTAGTCCAATCGCCCCCATCTGGCGGAAATAGCACGGTAAATGACAACGTTTCTCATTAAAGTGCGCCAATTGCCGGGGGTTTTGGCAATGTCGAGGCCGGATCCGCGCTATAATCGCCGGTTCTGTCCGAAATACCGTTTCAACAAATTTGAATTCAGGTCTTTGCGGATTCTTTCTCTCTGTAGCGGTTGTCCAGGCAAGGGCTTGGAGCACTGCTGACCGTTGTACATTTATGGGGGGTTGGGATGTCCGATCTGGCTACTCACGCCAAGCTGGCGCGCTCAAACGCGCAACTTCCGGTCCACGTCTATTTTGACGAAACGCTGTTGCAGCGTGAAATGCAGCAATTGTTCCAAGCCGGCCCGCGCTATGTCGGGCACGAGCTGATGGTGCCGGAAACCGGCGATTTTGCGACCCTGGCGTCTGAGAACGAGGGGCGCATGCTCGTGCGCAACGCCAACGGCATCGAAGTGCTGTCCAACGTGTGCCGCCACCGGCAGGCGCTGATGTACAACGGCCGCGGCAACGCCAACCATATCGTCTGCCCGCTGCACCGCTGGACTTACGACCTCAAGGGTGAACTGATCGGCGCGCCGCATTTCCCCGAGACGCCGTGCCTGAACCTGTCGAAAACGCCGCTGCAAAGCTGGAATGGCTTGCTGTTCGAGCAAAACGGCTACAACGTGATGGAAAAATTGAAAGATTTGTCCGTCTCGAAAGACCTCGATTTTTCCGGCTACATGTTCGACCACGTGGAAATCCACGAGTGCGACTACAACTGGAAGACCTTCATCGAAGTCTACCTCGAGGATTATCACGTCGAACCGTTCCACCCGGGCTTGGGCAGCTTCGTCAGCTGCGACGACCTGCGCTGGGAGTTCGGCAAGGATTACAGCGTGCAAACGGTGGGCGTGCACCGCGGCTTGCAGCAGGCCGGTTCGCCCGCCTACAAGAAATGGCAAGAGCAGGTGCTGCAATTCCGTGGCGGCGAAGCGCCGCCGTATGGCGCCATCTGGCTGACCCTGTATCCGAACATCATGGTCGAATGGTATCCGCACGTGCTCGTCGTCTCGACCCTGTGGCCCGATGGCCCGCAAAAGACGCGCAACGTGGTGGAGTTCTATTACCCGGAAGAAATCGTGCTGTTCGAGCGCGACTTCGTCGAAGCGGAACGGGCTGCGTACATGGAAACCTGCGTCGAGGACGATGAAATCGCCCAGCGCATGGATGCGGGCCGCAAGGCCCTGATGGCGCGCGGCGTGAGCGAAGTGGGCCCTTACCAGTCGCCCATGGAAGACGGCATGCAGCACTTCCACGAGTGGTACCGCAATAATATCGAACTGTAATTCCCTCCAGGGCCGCATTGCGCGGCCTTTTCTTTTTCATCGTCAGGATTTCTCATGCAATCGCTTTGGATGCTATTTGCCAGTTTCATGTTCGCCATCATGGGCGTGTGCGTCAAGCTGGCGTCGGATATGTATTCGACGTCCGAAATCGTCATGTACCGCGGCATCATCGGCATGATCGTCATGAGCTGCACCATCCTCTACCAGGGCGGCAGCTTCAAAACCACGATGCCGGGCCAGCATCTGTGGCGCGGCGTGGTGGGCGTGATCGCCCTGTGGCTGTGGTTTTATGCGATCGCCATCCTGCCGCTGGCCACGGCCATGACCTTGAATTACATGGCGCCCATCTGGATCGCCGTGATCCTGCTGGCCGGCGGCTTCTGGAAAGGCATGAAACAGGTCGAGTGGCCGCTGGTGGCGGCCATTGCCATGAGCTTTGTCGGCGTGACCCTGCTGCTGCAACCGGTGTTCGAGACGGACCAGCTGGCCGGCGCCATCACGGCATTGATTTCCGGCATGCTGTCTGCCCTCGCCTATTTGCAGGTGCGTAAACTGGGCTTGCTGGGCGAGCCCGAATACCGGGTCGTGTTTTATTTCTCGGTCGTCAATTTCCTTGCCGGCGTGATCGGCCACGTGGCCAGCGCCGGCGGCGGCCCCATCGTCTGGCATGCGCACACGAGCGGCTACGGCATCGGCTTGCTGGCCGCTATCGGCCTGTGCGCCACCATGGCGCAGATGGCCATGACGCGTGCCTATCGCCTGGGCAAGACCCTCGTGGTGGCCAACCTGCAATACACAGGCATCGTCTTTTCCAGCTTCTGGGGCGTGGTGATCTTTGGCGACCTGTTCGATTGGCACGGCTGGACCGGCATCGGCATCATTCTCGCTTCCGGCATCGCGGCAACCTATTACAATACCCGCAACACGGCCCGTGGCGCGGCGATCGCGCGCACGGATCCGATTGCCAGCGAAGTGTAAAGGAGCGTTTCCGATGTACACCACCTTGATCCAGGCCAGCGAACTGGCCGACCACCTGAACGACAGCGACTGGGTGATCCTCGATTGCCGCCACGACTTGCTCAAGCCGACGGCCGGCAGCGATGCGTTTGCCGCCGGCCACATCCAGAACGCGCAGTTCGCCGATATCGACACGGCCCTGTCCGGCCCCAAGACGGCGCGCGGCGCGGACTTTACGGGACGGCATCCCTTGCCCGACCGCAACGCCCTGCTGGCCACCCTGCGCGGCTGGGGCATCGACGACGACACGCAAGTTGTCGCCTACGACGGCCAGGGCGGCATGTTCGCCGCCCGTTTGTGGTGGCTGCTGCGCTGGCTCGGCCATCCCTCCGTCGCCGTGCTCGACGGCGGCCTGGCCGCCTGGCAGGCGCAAGGTTTGCCCGTGGTCACGCCGGTGGCGCCCCGCCCCGTCGGCAACATCACGGAAAAAGCCAGCCTGACGCGCACGGTCAGCGTACAGGACGTCGTCGCCAACCTGGAAACCCAGGCGCTGACCGTCATCGACGCGCGCGCGCCCGACCGCTACCGGGGCGAAAACGAAACCATCGACCCCGTCGGCGGCCACATCCCCGGCGCGAAAAACCGTTTCTTCAAGGATAACCTGCAAGCGGACGGCCGTTTCAAAAGTGCGGACGAACTGCAGCGCGACTTCAGCGCATTGATAGACTCACCGCAAGCGGCCATCCTGCAGTGCGGCTCCGGCGTGACGGCTTGCCACAACCTGCTGGCCATGGAAGTGGCCGGCTTGCCTGGCGCGGCCCTGTATCCGGGCTCGTGGAGCGAATGGTGCGCCGATCCGGCGCGGCCCGTGGCGACGGGAAATTAAAAAAATGGCGGACCAGATGGTCCGCCATTTTTTTACCTGTGGGTAACTACGACGTTATCCCCAACACCAGATTCAGCCGTTCCAGTTCCGCCAGCCACGCCTGCTGACTGGCCGGCTTTTGGTGGCGCGGCTTGCGGGCCAGGTCGTCGGCCATCAATTGCTCCAGTTCGCACAAGCGTTCCAGCTGCACGTCGACGTCCGCCAATACCGCAGAGGCATGCTCCACTGTTGGCGCGGGCGTCAACGCCTGCCCATCTTCCACACTGAGTCGTGCATACGCGCTGGCCGCGTCCGGCCACTCTTCCAGCTGGCCATCGGCCACCACCCAAAAACGGTTGCACGCCGTTTCGATCAGGTCGCGGTCGTGCGACACCAGCAGGCAGCCCCCTTCAAAACCCTGCAAGGCTTGCCCCAGCTCCGCCTTGCCCTGCATGTCCAGGTGGTTGCTGGGCTCGTCCAGCAGCAGCAAGTGGTAGCTGGCCAGCGACAAGCCCAGGAACAGCAGCCGCGCCCGCTCGCCGCCGCTCAGGGTCGCCACCGTCTGGCCATGGCGCGCATAGGGAAAGCCTGCCGAGATCAAGGCCTGCTTGCGCGCCACCTGGCTGCGCGCGGCCTCATTCTGCACGGCAAACGGATATAGGGCGTCGGACAGGTCGGCGTCATCGGCCAGTTGCTTGAGCGATTGGTCGTAGTAACCGATGTTGGCGGCGTGGTGGTAGCGCAGGCCGCTGCGCTCCTCCTGCGCCTGTATCGCTTGCCAGCACAGGCGCAGCAAGGACGACTTGCCGCTGCCGTTGGCGCCCAGCAAGGCGATGCGGTCGCCCGGTTTCAGCCACAGCTGGCCGACGTGGAACAGCAGCGGCGAGGCGGGCACGGCGCGCACGTCCAAGGCGTCCAGCGCCAGCAGCTGGTCGGCCGCCAAGGCCTTGCCCCGCAAGCTCAAGCGCCACGGCGCGCCATCGCTGACGAACGACTGTTCCTCCTTCAGTTTGTCGATGCGCCGCTGCATGGTCTTGGCCTTGCGCGCCAGGTCTTCATTGTCATAGGTGCGGCCCCACAGGGCCAGGCGGGCGCTGCTGGCCGACAGGCGGTCGATTTCCTTTTGCTCGGCCGCATGGCGGGCGGCAGCGGCCATATCCGCTTCGGCAAGCGCCGCCAGCGCGGGGCCGCACGGCAAGTCGAAGTCGTAGAGGCGGCTGTCGCGCAAGATCCAGCTGCGCGTAGCCACGTTGTCGAGCAGGCGCTGGTCGTGCGAGACGAGGATGAAGGCGCCGCGCCAGGCCAGCAAGAATTGCTCGAGCCACAGCAAGGACGGCAAGTCCAGGTGATTGCTCGGTTCGTCGAGCAGCAGCACGTTCGGCTCCTGCAGCAGGGCACGGCCCAGCAGCAGCCGCGTGTGCTGGCCGCCGGACAGCGAGTGCACGGGCACTTGCGCCGTGTCCAGGTCAAAACCGAGTTCGGCCAGCAGGCTGTCGACTCGCCAATGCAGCTCGGGCTGCTCCAGCACGGGCGCCAGCAAGGCGTCGTACAGGCTCAGGCTGGCAAGTTCGGCTGGCAAATGCTGCTCCACGTGCTGCAAGCGGCAGGCACGGGCGACATGAATGGTGCCGGACGAGGCTTCGCGCGTGCCGCTGAGCAGACCCAGCAAGGTGGATTTTCCGCAACCATTGTGGCCGATCAGGCCGATGCGGTCGCCCTGGCGCAAGGTAAAGGCGAGTCCGTTGAACAGGAAACCGTCGTGGGTATCCAGCTGTAAAGCTTGTGTCGAGATAAGGGTAGTCATGGCTCTTGTCTTTGTTCGGGATGCAAGCATCCGCGTTAACAGGAGCGCTAACGACAACCATGAGCCGAGAAAGACTCTATATGAGAGGGGTGACTTTGCTCTGACCCGGTTATCGCAGCGCGATAGAACGTGGGCAAGAGCTGGCAAATGCGCTTAAAGAACGCGCATCCCATAGGGCGAGCATAAAAATTTCCATATTTTCCTCCTTTCTGTGCAAGTTAGTCAGAAAGGCAATACTACACTCACGCAGTCAGTACATCAACCGCCGTGGCGCTTGTGCGTCAGGAACAGCACGATGCACACGCCCAGCGCGATCAACAGCACTTGCGGAATGGTTTCGCGCAAGGTGGCGCGGCGCTGCATCTGCGGCATCAGGTCGCTCAAGGCGATGTAGATGAAGCCTGACGAAGCGAACACGAGCACGTAAGGAATCAGATTGCTGGCGCGGTCCAGGGTGAAATAGCCAAGCAGGCCGCCCGCCACCGCCATCAGGCTGCACAGCAGGTTGAAGATGTAGGCGCGCAGGCGCGAGAAACCGGCATTGAGCAGCACGATGAAATCGCCGATTTCCTGCGGAATTTCATGCGCGATGATGGCCAGGCCCGTCACCAGACCCAGCTTCGGGTCGGCCAGGAAGGCGGCGGCGATCAGAATGCCGTCCGTAAAATTGTGCATGCCGTCGCCGACCAGGATCATCCAGCCGGCCTTGCCCGCTTCATGCTTGTCGTGGCCGTGCGCATGGTGATGGCCATCGCCTTCGTGGTGGTGCGAATGGCGCAGGATGGCGAATTTTTCCAGCATGAAAAAGGCCAGCAAGCCCGCCAGCAGGGTGGCGAACAGGGTGCGCGGGTCCGCCTGCGATTCGAACGCTTCGGGCAAGGCGTGCAGCAATGACGTCGACAACATGATGCCGACGGACAAGCTGACCATGCGCTCGACCACTTTGGAAAGGAATGCAAACGAAAAGATCGCCGCCGCGGTAATGCTCAACACGCCCGCGATCGTGGTCGCGAGCAAAATGGATATAAGGACGGGATCGATGATTTTCTTACCTCAAAATGGCGCCGGGTCACTGGCGCCCGCGATGCTGGCGTCTGGCCTGATGAATGCGTTGTTATCTATTGTTTAATTTTTTGCGCGTCTGGCGGCAGCGTCGCGCGATGAAGATGCAATTGTACTGCATTGGCGCGCAGCGGGCATTTTACAGCCCGGTGCGCCTTTCGCGTTAACTTCTGGGAAATGCGGTGTTTTTCTGTTGCGGCGTCACGCCACGCCGTGCTGCTTGAACCAGGCCAGGCAGCGCGCATAACCGTCTTTCGCATCGGCCGCCACGTAGCTGGGGCGGTAATCGGCATTGAAGGCGTGGCCCGCATCGGGGTACACGACGAATTCGGACTTGTTGCCGCCCTTGGCCAGCGCCTCCTTCATCTTCGCGATCGATTCCTGGCTGATGCCCGTATCCTTGCCGCCATACAAGCCCAGCACGGGGACCTTCAAGCTGGCGGCGATATCGATGGGGTTGCTCGGCTGCAAGGTAGTCGCTTCGCCCACCAGGCGGCCATACCAGGCTACGCCCGCCTTGACGGCCGGATTGTGCGCCGCGTACAGCCACGTGATGCGCCCGCCCCAGCAGAAACCCGTGATGCCCAGGCGGCTCGTGTCGCCGCCATTCTGTTTCGCCCACGCCACAACGGCATCGAGGTCGGCCATCACCTGCGCGTCCGGCGTCTTGGCGATGATGCCTTTCATCAATTCGGGAATGCTGCTGACCTTGGTCGGATCGCCCTGGCGCACGAACAGATCGGGCGCCAACGCCAGATAACCCTGCTTGGCGAAACGGCGCGCCATGTCGGCGATATGTTCATGCACGCCAAAGATTTCCGAAATAACCAGTACCACAGGCAAACCCGTCTTGCCTTCCGGCTGGGCCGCGTACACGGGCACGGCCTGGCCGTCGACCATCACCGACATGCTGCCCGTGACGAGCCCGGCGGAATCCGTCTTGATGACGTTTTGCGCCGCCACGGGCAGCACGGCCACGGCAAAGCCCGTGCCCAGCGCCACCTTCAGGAAACCACGCCGGCCGTCCGGCCCGGACAAACTGCTCTGGCCCAGCAAACTTTCACAATCGGTGATCATGTCGCTCATGCGTTTCTCCTGAAGGGTGTGTTGACAAAAAATGTCGGCTTACGCGCTGCGCGCTAAGCCGACCTACGGTCATTGCTCAAGTAAACATGCGTTCGGCTTACGGTCATTGCTGAATTAAACATGTAGGTCGGCTTAGCGGGGCATGCCCCGCGTAAGCCGACACAGCATCAATGCGCTTCGTCCCAGTTGCGTCCGACGCCCACCTCGGCCGTCAGCGGCACCTTCAGCGCGGCCACGCTAGCCATCAGCTCCGGCAGCTTGCGCTTGACCAGTTCCAGCTCGGCATCCGGCACTTCCAGCACCAGTTCATCGTGCACCTGCATGATCATCTTCGTCTGCAAATTGTCCGTTTCCAGCCAGCCTTGCACGGCAATCATGGCCAGCTTGATCAGGTCGGCGGCCGTGCCCTGCATCGGCGCGTTGATCGCCGCCCGTTCCGCACCCTGGCGGCGCGGGCCGTTTGGCGAATTGATTTCCGGCAACCACAAACGGCGGCCGAACACGGTTTCCACGTAGCCGCGCGCCTTGGCTTGCTGGCGCGTGTCTTCCATATACTGTTTCACGCCGGAAAAACGGGCAAAGTAGCGGTCGATATAGCTTTGCGCGGCCGTACGGTCCACGCCCAGGTTGCCGGCCAGGCCGAACGCGCTCATGCCGTAGATCAGGCCGAAGTTGATGACCTTGGCGTAGCGGCGCTGTTCGCTCTGCACTTCCGCGGCCGGCACGCCAAAGATTTCGGCCGCCGTGGCGCGGTGAATGTCGATGCCGTCGGCAAATGCGCGCAGCATGGCTTCGTCGCCCGAGATATGCGCCATGATGCGCAATTCGATCTGCGAATAGTCGGCCGAGACGATGTGGCTGCCGAGCGGGGCAATGAAGGCTTCGCGGATGCGGCGGCCTTCCGCGCTGCGGATGGGGATATTCTGCAAGTTCGGGTCGTTCGATGCCAATCGTCCCGTCACGGCCACAGCTTGCGCATAGTTTGTATGCACCCTGCCCGTCGTGACGTTGATCATCTTCGGCAATTTATCGGTATAGGTCGACTTCAGCTTGGCCATGCCCCGGTATTCGAGCAGCACCTTGGGCAGCGGATAATCCTCGGCCAGCTTCTGCAGCACTTCCTCGTCCGTCGATGGCGCGCCAGTCGGGGTTTTTTTAATTACCGGCAGTTTCAGCTTCTCAAAGAAGATTTCGCCGATCTGCTTGGGCGAACCCAGGTTGAACGGCTGCTCGGCCAGTTCATAGGCCTTCTTTTCCAGTTCCAGAATTTTCACGGCCAGCTCGGCCGACTGGATGTTGAGCAATTCGTCGTCGATCAGCACGCCGTTGCGCTCGATCTTTTGCAAGACCACGGCCGTCGGCAGCTCGATCTTTTCATAGATGAAGGTCAGTTTTTCATCATTCGCCACATTGCCCCACATGGCATTATGCAAACGCAAGGTGACGTCGGCATCCTCGGCCGCGTATTTCGCCGCCTGCTCGACCTCGACTTGATTAAACGTGATCTGCTTGGCGCCCTTGCCGCACACGTCCTCGAACGGGATGGTCGTGTAGTTCAGGTGGCGCAGCGCCAGGCTGTCCATGTCATGCTTCTTGTGCGATTCGAACACATACGATTCGAGCAAGGTATCGTGGGCGATGCCGCGCAGGGTCACGCCATGGTTGGCGAAGATGTGGCTGTCGTATTTCAGGTTCTGGCCCAGCTTGGGCTTGTTTTCGTCTTCCAGCCACGGGCGCAGTTTCGCCAGCACGTGTTCGCGCGTCAATTGTTCCGGCGCGCCCGCGTAATCGTGGGCCAGCGGGATGTAGCAGGCGGCGTGCTCGGCCACCGAGAGGGAAATGCCGACCATTTGCGCCGTCATCGGTTCCAGCGACGTGGTTTCCGTGTCGACGGCGGTCAAGGGCGCCGCATCGATCAGCGCGATCCATTTATCGAGCTGTTCATCCGTCAGCACGGTTTCATACACGGCTTCCACCGCTGGCGCCGCATCGGCAAACATGTCGCCCGTCGTATTCGCGATGGCGGCACCGGCAACTGTCGGTGCGCCAACGGGAGACATCGGCGGCAGCGCCGCGCCCAGTTCGCGCAGCAGGGCCTTGAAGCCGTAGCGGTTGAAGAAGGCCAGCAGCGCTTCCTTGTCTTCCTGCTTCGCCACCAGCGAATCGGCGATCGTCGTCATGTGCCCGGACAAATCGCAATCCGTCTTGACGGTGATCAGGGCGCGCGCCTGCGGCAGCCATGGCAGGGCCGTGCGCAGGTTTTCCCCCACGGCGCCACCCACCTGGGCCGCGTTTTCCATGACGCCTTCCAGGCTGCCGTACAAGGTCAGCCATTTGACGGCCGTCTTCGGGCCGCATTTCGACACGCCCGGCACGTTATCGACCGTATCGCCGATCAGCGACAGGTAATCGATGATGCGGTTCGGCGGCACGCCGAATTTGACCAGCACGGCCGCTTCGTCGAGCTTTTCATTGCTCATGGTATTGATCAGGGTCACCTGGCTGTTGACCAGCTGCGCCAGGTCCTTGTCGCCCGTGGAGACCACCACGTTCATGCCGGCGGCGGCAGCCTGCACGGCCAAGGTACCAATCACATCGTCCGCTTCCACGCCGTCGACCATCAATATCGGCCAGCCCATGGCGCGCACGGCTTCGTGGATCGGTTCGATCTGCAGGCGCAGGTCGTCCGGCATCGAGGCGCGCGTGGCCTTGTATTCGGGATACATGTCGTCGCGGAAAGTTTTACCTTTGGCATCGAACACGCAGGCGATGTAGGCGGCCGGGAAATCGGCGCGCAGACGGCGCAGCATGTTGACCATGCCGTGCATGGCGCCCGTGGGATAGCCATCCGGGCTGCGCAGGTCGGGCAGCGCATGGAAGGCGCGATAGAGGTAACTGGAACCGTCGACTAACAGCAGGGTGTTTTGCATAATGCCAATAAAATAAGGTGAGCCGCGCCAGCCGGGAAGACACAGCGGCGAACGGGCGGAATATCGCACAATTATCGCAGAGTTTAGGGCCGCGCCACCGGCCGCCACGCGTGCCGTTCTTGCTGTTTTTGCCACTCTGGCGGCCCCGTGCGGGCACGCGGGCTGCCACCTCGGCCGATTTCAACCCATTTAAACAGCATTGCCTACCAGTTTGTTACAATGCCTTATAGATAAATTGACGGCATTACACACTGCACGCACTGCAGTCCCACACATGGAAGCGAACCCATCATGATGCGTACATCGACACTCTGGACATTCCTCGCCCTGCCCCTGCTGGCATGTTCGGCCATTGCCAGCGCCCAGACGCCGGCCAAACCGAGCGACGCGCCGCCACAGCTCGAACGTATCGAGGAAATGGGCGAAGCGCCCATTACCGTGGCGCCAGCGGCGACCAAGCAGCAGATTACCGAAAAACGCGAAGCGGGCGTGACGTCCGAAGTCAAAGTCACGAGCGGCGGCAGCACCTATTACATGAAGCCGGCCGCCGGCGGCGACCAGGCCCACAACGGCGCCCTGCGCGGCCCGCAATGGAAAGTGCTGGAATTCGACCTGGGCAAGAAGAAACAGAAACAACGCGATGAAGAGGCAGCGGACGCGCCAGCACCGCCCGCACCAGCGAAGTAAGCAAGCACTCTCTTCTGCCCTGCCCCGGCCGCCTGCGGGGCAGCCGGCTTTTTTTGACCATTTAGACCATTCCCCTCTTTCCCATGGCAGTTTTTACCGCGCTACACCTGGACGATATCGGCCAGTGGATCACGCAGTTTCCACTTGGCAAACCTCTGGCGCTCAAGGGCATCGCATCCGGCATCGAAAACAGCAATTTTTTCCTGAGCACGGAGCGCGGCGAGTATGTGCTGACGATCTTTGAAAACCTCAGCTTCGAGCAATTGCCGTTCTATCTGCAACTGATGCGCCATTTGGCGGACCGGGGCGTGCTGGTGCCGGCGCCGATCGCCAATGCCGATGGCGAACTGGTAACGGCCCTGCAAGGCAAACCGGCCGCCATCGTCAGCAAACTCGACGGCAGCTCGCAGATGGCGCCGCAAGCCGTGCACTGCGCGGCCGTCGGCGCCATGCTGGCGAAAATGCATTTGGCGGCGCAGGACTTCCCCCTGCAGCAGCCGAATTTGCGCGGCCTGGACTGGTGGAACGCCACTACGCCGCTGGTCCTGCCCCACCTCGACGACGCCAAGGCCCATTTGCTGCGCGCGGAAATCCATTTCCAGGACGCCTTTGCCGCCTGCGATACGTATAAAGCCATCCCGCGCGGTCCCGTGCATGCCGACTTGTTCCGCAACAACGTCATGTTTGACGGCGAGCGCCTGACGGGCTTTTTCGACTTTTATTTTGCCGGCTGCGACACCTGGCTGTTCGACGTGGCCGTCACCGTCAACGACTGGTGCGTGGACCTGGACACGGGCGTGCTCGACACGGTGCGCGTGCGCGCCCTGCTTGACGCCTACCAGGCCGTGCGGCCATTCACGCATGAAGAACAGACGGCATGGCAACCGATGCTGCGCGCCGCCGCGCTGCGCTTCTGGCTGTCGCGCCTGTACGACTATTACCAGCCGCGCGAAGCGGAAATGCTGACGCCGCACGATCCCACGCATTTCGAACGCATTCTGCGCGAACGTATTGCCACACCTGCTCCGGAATTGTTTTAAAAAATGGAAAAATTACCTGCAAGTACAGGCTGGCTCTGGGTAAAACAAGGCTTCGGCCTGTTTCGCCAGCAGCCTGGCGGCATGTCGATGCTGTTTCTCGGCTATATGTTCTGCATGCTGGCCGTCAGCATCGTGCCCGTGCTCGGTCAATTGCTGCCCGTCATCCTCGTGCCCGTGTTTTCCGTCGCCTTCGTGCAAGGCTGCCTGAATATCGACCAGGGCAAGCGCGTCCTGCCCAGCCTCTTGATCTCGGGCTTTCGCAAGCCCGCGTTTCCCTCACTGCTGGGCCTGGGCGTGCTGTACATCCTGATGGCCATCGTCGCCATCGGCGCCTCGACCCTGGTGGACGACGGCTTGCTGTGGCAACTGGTCACCGGACAGCTGACGGAAGAAGCGGCGCGCGCCGCCATCCCCGAATCGCGCCTGGGCCTGGGCATCCTGCTGGCCATCGTCATGTACGTGCCTGCCGCCATGGCCTTCTGCTTTGCCGCGCCGCTGATCTACTGGCAACGCATCAGCCTGGGCAAGGCGCTGTTCTTCAGCTTTTTCGCCGTCTGGCGCTCGCTGTCGGCCTTCATCGTCTTCGCCAGCACGTGGTTCGCCATCAGCGTCGTCACCAGCCAGTTGCTGGCCGTCATCTTTGGCCGCACGCCGCTGATGATGCAACTGATGATGCCGCTGTCGATGATACTCACCATCATCATGCATTGCTCGTTCTACGCGGCCTACCGCCAGATCTTCGGCCTGCCCGTCGATGACAGCAAGACCGTGTCGCTGGACAAGACCGGCGAATAATCGCCGGCCAGATGTAAAAAGGGGCAGCCTGCGCAGGCTGCCCCTTTTTTATTTTCCGAATGCCTCGCAATGCCACGGCATAGGTCGGATTAGCGGCACGCCGCGTAATCCGACGCTGCAAGGCCAACAATGGTGTCGGATTACGCTTCGCTAATCCGACCTACGCGACCGGTCAGAGTATCGTCCTGTAGGTCGGATTAGCGGGGGCTGAAGGCCACGCGTAATCCGACAACATTGTTATGCCGGATTACCTTCACAGCCGTTCCAGCTTCGCAATCCCCACGTCCAGCACCTTCATGCCGTGCTGTCCGAAATTGATTTGCGCGCGGGCATTGCCGCCGCCGCCTTCGATGTTGACGATCACGCCTTCGCCGAACTTGGCGTGCGCCACGGATTCGCCGATGCGCCAGCCGCCGCCCGTGGCTTTTTGCGCGATCTTTTGTGCAATCGCATTGTCCGAACCGAGGCTGGCCACCTTGGGCGCCTCGTCCCAGGCCGACTTGCGGTTGCCGAACCAGTTCGCCTGCACCTTCGGCGACAGCCATTTCAAGGATTCTTCCGGCAATTCGTCGAAGAAGCGCGACTTCATGTTGTAGCGCGTCTGGCCGTGCAGCATGCGCGTCTGCGAAAAGCTCATGTACAGCCGCTTGCGCGCGCGCGTGATGGCCACGTACATCAGCCGGCGTTCCTCTTCCACGCCGTTGTCTTCCTTCGAGCTGCTTTCGTGCGGGAACAGGCCCTCTTCCAGGCCCGTGATGAACACGTTGTCGAATTCCAGGCCCTTGGCCGAGTGCACCGTCATCATCTGCAACGCATCCTGGCCCGCCTGCGCCTGGTTGTCACCCGCTTCCAGCGACGCGTGCGACAGGAAGGCGGACAGCGGCGACATCACGGCCGGCAGCGGCGCGTCCGCATCCAAAATTTCGATGCCATCCTGGTTCACGACGGGCGCGCCCGACTGCGCCTGGGCGGCAGGGCCCAGATGGGCCGGTGCGCCCTGGCCGAAACCTTCCTCGGAAATGAACTGGCTGGCCGCGCTGACCATCTGCTCCAGATTTTCGATGCGGTCGGCGCCTTCTTTTTCGTTCTGGTAATGCTGCAGCAAGGTACTCGCTTCCAGCACCACGCGCACCATTTCCGGCAAGGACAATTGCTGCGTTTCGAAACGCACGCCTTCGATCAGCTTGACGAAGCCGGCCAGCACGCTGCCCGCCTTGCCCGCCACGTAGGGCACGGATGCGTACAGCGAAATGCCGTACTGTTCCGAGGCGGCCTGCAATTGCTCGATCGAGCGCATGCCGATGCCGCGCGTGGGGAAGTTCACCACGCGCAAGAAGGCGGAATCGTTGTGGGGATTGTCCATCAATTGCAAATAGGCAATCGCGTGCTTGACCTCGGCGCGCTGGAAGTAGCGCTGGCCGCCATACACGTGATACGGAATCGCGGCCGAAAACAGCGCGTGTTCGATCACGCGCGACTGCGCATTCGAGCGGTACAGAATCGCGATTTCGCTGCGCGAGGCGCCATCGGCGATCAGGCTTTTCGCCTCTTCGATGATCCACTGCGCTTCCTGCAGATCGGAACTGGCTTCATACACGCGCACCTGCTCGCCATGGCCCGCGTCCGTGCGCAAATTCTTGCCCAGGCGCTTGCTGTTGTTCGCGATCAGCACGTTGGCGCTGTCGAGGATGTGGCCGTGCGAGCGGTAGTTCTGCTCGAGCTTGATCAAGTTCTTGACCTGGAACTCATGCTCGAAGGCGCTCATGTTGCCGACATTCGCGCCGCGGAAGGCGTAGATGCTCTGGTCATCGTCGCCGACGGCAAACAGGGCGCCGCCATCGCGGCTGCCGTGGCCGGCCAGCAATTTGAGCCAGTTGTATTGCAGGTTATTGGTATCCTGGAACTCGTCCACCAGAATATGGCGGAAGCGGGCCTGGTAGTGTTCGCGCAGCGGCTGGTTGCGGCTCAGCAATTCGTACGTGCGCAACAGCAATTCCGCAAAATCGACGACGCCTTCGCGCTGGCACTGGTCGTCGTACAACTGGTACAGCTCGACCATCTTGCGCTCGTGCGCGTCGTACGCTTCCACGTCCGTGGCGCGCAAGCCCTGGTCCTTGGCGTTGTTGATGAAATACATCACCGTCTTCGGCGGGAATTTTTCATCATCGATATTATTTGCCTTCAACAAGCGCTTGATCACCGACAATTGATCCTGCGAGTCGAGGATCTGGAACGTTTGCGGCAAGGCCGCGTCGCGGTAATGCGTGCGCAGCAAGCGGTTGCACAGGCCGTGGAAGGTGCCGATCCACATGCCGCGCGTATTGATCGGCAGCATGGCCGACAGGCGCGTGAGCATTTCCTTGGCGGCTTTATTCGTAAACGTCACGGCCAGGATGCCGGGCGGCGATACCTGCTGGGTCTGGATCAGCCACGCGATGCGGGTGGTCAGCACGCGGGTCTTGCCCGAACCGGCGCCTGCCAGGATCAGCGCATGCTGCGCCGGCAAGGTGACGGCAGCCAATTGTTCGGGATTGAGGTTGTGAAGAAGATTTTGCATCCCGTGATTATACCGGCATGGCTAAAAATACTGTGCATTTGTCCAGCGGTCGCGGCATTTTACCCACGCGCGCTACAATCGCCATCCCGACACCGCAGCCTGTATCCCCATGACACCCCCCACCCACCTCGACGGCGCCCGCATACTGGCCTGGGCCTGGTCCGACCAGCCCTTCGGCCACGTCACCAATGAGCATGGTGGCGCCCCCACCGCCATCCACGGCCTGGCCGTCTGCCGTTACGCGGACGAAGCGCGCATCTACCGTTTCAGCTGCGACGCGCAGTGGGAAACCGTACAAGATGAGGTGTATGCCAGCGAGGACGACGCCATGCGGCAGTTGCCGGCCCAATACCGCGCCGTGGCCGCCGTGTGGCACATGCCATGAGCTACACCATCCGCGCGGCCACCGGCGCCGACCTGCCCTTGCTGGCCCGGGTCGAACGCAGCGCCGCGGCCCTGTTTGCCCAGGCCGGGCCGGACCTGGCGTGGCTGGCGCAAGGGGAAACCTTGCCCCTAAGCACATTACAGGGGCTATGGCGCGAAGGCGGCCTGTGGGTGGCCGCCGATGAGCACGATACGCCCGTGGGCTTCCTGGCGGCCGAGGCGCTCGACGGCCAGCTGTTCATCGTGGAATTGTCCGTCGCGCTGCCGCAGCAACGGCAGGGACTGGCCGCGCGCCTGCTCGACGCGGCGGCGGCCCATGCCCGGGCGCTGGGCTGCGCCTGGCTGACCTTGAGCACGTATCGCCACCTGCCATGGAACGCACCCTACTATGCGCGCCACGGTTTCAGCGAAACCGATGCCGCGACGCTGGGCGCGGGCCACGCGCGCAGGCTGGCGCGCGAAGCGCAGGATGGCCACGATCCGGCGCTGCGCTGCCTGATGCGCAAGCCGCTGGCGCCCTGATTCGGCACGCTGCTCAGCGCACCGGCTTCGCCTTGCCTTCGCTGAGCGCCTGGGCGATCACCTGGCGCGTGGCCTTGTCGGCCGCCTTGGTGGCTTTTTCCTGCTGGCGTCCCAGCGCTTCCATCTGCTTGCCCAGCACTTCCATCGGCTTGCCCCGCTGATCCATCTGGCGCGACAGCACTTCCGCCTTGTCCGCCTCGCGCTCGTGCGCGGCGGCGAGGCGGTCATTCACCTCTTCCATCTTGTCTTGCGCATCTTCCATCTGCTGCTGCAAGCTCTCGACATCGCGCTCGGCCGCGCGGCGCGCCGTCTCCGTCGTCGCCTGCGCCTGGCGGCGCGCCGCCTCGCCCATCTTGCGGCCCAGTTCCCGCTGCTGGCGGCCCAGCGCCTGCAGCTGCGCCGCCTCGCGCGTGCCGCCATTCGCCTGCGCCGCGCCCTGGGCGCCCATCTTGCTGCCCAATTCACCCATCGCCTTGCCATGCTCGCTCATCTGCTTGCCCAGGCCGCTCATCTGAAAGCCCAGATCTTGCGACGGCTTCCAGGCGTCGCGCACGCGGGCCAGCAGCGCGGCATCCTGCGTTACATAGCCCTTGCCCTGGTCGCGGAACCACAGGAACTGCCCCTTGAGCGAGCGCTGCAGCTGCTTGATCTGCTGGCCATCGACATCGGTGCCGGCCATGGTGACGCTGTCCTCCGTGCTGTCGACGAGCGCATAGCCATCGCCGCTGCCCATGGAAATATTGATCTGTTTGCTGGGTGCGGCCGGTGCGGCCGGCGGCGCTGGCGGCGCGGGCGGCTGGGACGGTTGCACGGCCAGCGCGCTGCCGCCGATCAGGATACCGGCCAGGCTGAGGATCAAACGGTGGGAAGTGGACATGGCTGCCTCGTCGCAAAAGTAGTGGAGCATGCACTTTAGCGGCGGATGGAGCTCGGCTCCAGCGCCATGCGACAGGCTGCAAAAAGACCGCCCTGGATGGCAAACACGGACGATGGATGGAGGCGGGCAAAAAAAACGGAGGCCGCAGCCTCCGCAAAAACGCCGTGGTACGGCGTAATGTATTAGTACAGCACGACGGAGCGGATCGACTCGCCGCTTTTCATCAGGTCGAAGCCCTGGTTGATGTCGTCGAGCTTCAGGCGGTGCGTGATCAGGTCGTCGATGTTGAGCTTGCCTTCCATATACCAGTCGACGATCTTCGGCACGTCCGTGCGGCCGCGCGCGCCGCCGAAGGCGGAACCTTTCCACACGCGCCCCGTCACCAGCTGGAATGGACGGGTGGAAATTTCCTGGCCGGCCGCCGCCACGCCGATGATGATGGACTGGCCCCAGCCCTTGTGGCAGCACTCGAGCGACTGGCGCATGGTGGTGGTGTTGCCGATGCATTCAAACGAATAGTCGGCGCCGCCGTCCGTCAGCTGCACGATGGTGTCGACGACGTTTTCCACCTCGTTGGCGTTGACGAAATGCGTCATGCCGAACTTGCGCGCGATGGCCTGGCGGGCCGGATTGATGTCCACGCCGATGATCTTGTCGGCGCCGACCATCTTGGCCGCCTGGATCACGTTCAGGCCGATGCCGCCCAGGCCGAACACGACGACATTCGCGCCCGCCTCGACCTTGGCCGTAAACAGCACGGCGCCCACGCCGGTGGTGACGCCGCAGCCGATGTAGCAAACCTTGTCGAACGGCGCATCTTCGCGGATCTTCGCCAGGGCGATTTCCGGCACGACGATGTAATTGGAAAAGGTGGACGTACCCATGTAGTGGAAGATGGGCTTGCCGTCGATGGAAAAGCGCGAGGTGGCATCCGGCATCAGGCCGCGGCCCTGGGTCGAGCGGATCGACTGGCACAAATTGGTTTTTTGCGACAGGCAGAATTTGCACTGGCGGCATTCCGGCGTGTACAGGGGGATGACGTGGTCATCCTTTTTCAGGCTTTTCACGCCCGGCCCCACGTCGACGACGATGCCGGCGCCTTCATGGCCAAGGATGGACGGGAAGATGCCTTCCGGATCGGCGCCCGACAGGGTGTAGTAATCGGTATGGCAAATGCCCGTGGCCTTGATCTCGACCAGTACCTCGCCCTCGCGCGGGCCGGCCAGGTCGACTTCCTCGATGGTCAAAGGCGCGCCCGCCTTCCATGCAATCGCTGCTTTGGTTTTCATGTGTGTCCTGTGGTGTGTGCTGAGTATGGTTGAACCGGGCGCGCCAGCGCGCCGTATCGCCACATCATAACAAAGCAGGCGCCAGGAAAACGCTTACTTGGTTTTTGCGCGGTTCAAGAACGCCCCGTGCAAGCCGTTCAGGGTTTCCTCGGCCAGCAGCAGCTGGCTGGCGATCTCATTGATCTTGCGGCGGCTGGAACGGGCATGGTCGCGCAGCACTTCAAAGGCCGTGTTGCGGTCCGTCTGGAATTTACCCATCAGCAAACCCACGGCCAAACTCGTTTCGCGGCCGGCGGCCAGGGCCGCGTTCAGGTTCAGCTCCGTGCGGCGCAGCTGGCGGATTTCATCGGCACGGGCCAGGCCCGCTTCAAACGCGGGCATCAAGCGGCCCTCGTCGACGGGTTTGACCACGTAACCGACGGCGCCATAGGCGGCCGCCTGCTTGCCCGATTCGCTGTCGCCGCTGCCGGACAGGAACATGAACGGCACGGCCGTCTCGCCATGCAGGCGCTTGGCCAGTTCCAGGCCGGACATGCCCGGCATGTGGATGTCGAGCAAGGCCAGGTCCGGCTCGCGCTGGGCGATCAGTTGCAGCGCCACTTCGGCCGAATGGGCCAGGGCTGTTTCGTAGCCGGCATGGCGCAGGACTTCGCCGAGGAATTCCAACAGGAGCTGGTCATCGTCAACGATCAGGATAAGGCGTTTCGCGGCGGCTGGCTGACTCATGGATGGGGGACCTCGGTAATGAATGATGTTCTTATTATATGCCGATTATTCCCCCGAACCAGCCCTGCACGCCCCTATTCATGCCGCAAACAAGTGATTGAATTGCTGCACCGCAATATCCACATCGTCCGCCTGATAGACGCTGCTGATGGCCGCCACCATGTCGGCGCCGCGCGCTGCCAGCGGCGCGGCGTTCTCTGGCGTCATGCCGCCGATCACCACGCAGGGCAAGGCGATCTCGCGTTTCGCCTGCAGCACGATGTCCAGCGGTGTCGTCACCGGATACTTTTTCACGAGCGACGGATAAAAGCCGCCGAAGGCCACATAGCTGGCGCCGCCCGCCTGCGCCGTCCTTGCCAGGGCCATGTCGCCATAGCAGGAAGCGCCGACGAGCTTGTCCTTGCCCAGCCGCGCGCGCACCTGCGCGACGGAGGCATCCGTGCCGCCCACGTGCGCGCCGTCCGCGTCGAGCTCTTCGCACAGTTCGATGAAGTCATTGATGATGAAAGGCACGCCATACTTGCGGGCCAGGGCCAGCAAGGCGCCCGCCTGTTCGCGCCGCTGCTCCGCGTCGGCGCTTTTGTGACGGTATTGCAGCAGGGCCACGCCTTCCTGCAAGGCTTGCTCACTCACGTCGAGCAGGCGGTCGGTGTCGTCCCAGTTCGGGGTGACCAGATACAGTCCACGCATGATGTTTTCCTTATTGAATGAATCGTTGCGGCATCAGCTGGCCTGGCGCAATCGCATACGCGCCAGCCAGGGCCGCATGGCAATAGTGTTGCGCGCCATCAAGCGCCTCTTGCATCGGCACGCCTTGCGCCAGGCGCGCCGCGATGGCCGACGCCAAAGTGCAGCCGCTGCCGTGAAATTCGCCGGGCAGGCGCGGCCAGCGCCACTCGCGCGCGCTACCAGCGCCATCGAGCCAGCGGTTGACGATCGCCTCGCCTTCGCCGTGACCACCCGTCACCAGCACGTTCTGACACCCTTGCGCGCGCAGGTTTTCTACGCCACCGAGGGCCGCCGCTTCCGGGCCGTTCGGTACGATGACGGTCGTCACCAGCAGCAAGGGCGCCAGCGCCAGCACGGCATCGTCCCGGCTCAGCACGTCGCCATGGCCGCTGGCCAGCACGGGGTCGAGCACCACAGGTAAATGCGGCCGGGCCAGCCGCAATTGCGCGATCAGTTGCGCAATGACGGCCGCGTTCGCGGCACTGCCGGGAATGCCGATTTTCACGGCATCGATGCTGATCTTGTCGATCAGCGCCTGCGCCTGGCGGCGCAGCAATTCCGGCGCCACCGGCTCGACGCCAAAGACCCTGTCGTTGTCCTGCACCGTCAGCGCCGTGATGACGGGCAAGGCATGTGCGCCCTGCGCCGCAATGGCCACGATATCGGCGGCGATGCCGGCGCCACCCGATGGATCGGCGCCGGCAAACACGAGCACAGTGCGGCGCATCGGCGTCATCACGCCAGGCGGCCCGCCATCGGCGACGACGGCGACGCGGCAAATTTGCGCGGCATGCGTCCCGCCAAAAACGCTTCGCGCCCGGCCCGCACGGCCAGCTTCATCGCATGCGCCATGCGCACGGGGTCGCGCGCGCCGGCAATGGCCGTATTCATCAGCACGCCATCGCAACCGAGCTCCATGGCGATGGCCGCATCGGACGCCGTGCCCACGCCGGCATCGACGAGCACGGGCACTTTCGCCTGCTCGATGATCAGCGACAAGTTCCAGGGATTCAAAATGCCCATGCCCGAACCGATCAGGGACGCGAGCGGCATGACGGCCACGCAGCCGATATCTTCCAGGATCTTCGCCTGGATGGGGTCGTCGCTGCAATACACCATCACGTCAAAACCATCCTTGACCAGCGCTTCGGCCGCGATCAAGGTTTCCGGCATGTGCGGAAACAAGGTCTTTTCGTCACCGAGCACTTCCAGTTTCACCAAGTTGCGCCCTCCCAGCAGCTCGCGCGCCAGTTGCAAGGTATAGACGGCATCCTTGGCGTTGTAGCAGCCGGCCGTGTTCGGCAAAATCGTGTACTGGTCCGGCGGCACGAAGTCGAGCAGGCTGGGCGCGTTCGGATCCTGGCCAATGTTCACCCTGCGGATTGCCACCGTGATGATCTGCGCCTCGGCCGCATCCGTCGCTTCGCGCGTCTGCGGCAAATCCTTGTACTTGCCGCTGCCGACCAGCAAGCGCGATTGATACTGTTTGCCTGCGATGGTCAGCAGGTCGTTATGTGTTGCGGTATTCATGTGTTCTTCCTTAAGTTTTTAAACGTCCGAAGAAAACCGTAACGAGCGGCGATGATTTGTGGCCGAGACGCGCAACCGTGCTAGAGCACGGTGAGCATCGCAGGCCGCAAAGCGCGACGCGCAGTAGGTTTGCTTGGACGTTTTCAGCCGCCGCCGATGGCGCGGACTATTTCAACCTGGTCTTGTACCCGTAAAACCTGTCCCGGCCACGCCTTGCGCGGCACGACATTGCGGTTGACGGCCAGCGCCAGCGCCTGGTTTTCCAGCGACAGGGCGGCGATCAATTGGTCCAGGGTTTGCCCCGGCGGCACCTGGTACGGTGCGCCGTTGAGCGTGATGGATATCAATGCGGTCATCACGCCCTCCCTCAGACCTTGCGGTACAGCTCGGCGCCGTTCTTGATGAATTCGATGGCCTTGATTTCCATGCCCTGCTTGAGTGCCTTGTCTTCCGCGATGCCCATGCCGGCCGCGTATTCACGCACTTCCTGCGTGATCTTCATCGAGCAGAAATGGGGACCGCACATGGAGCAGAAATGCGCCACCTTGGCCGAATCCTTGGGCAGGGTTTCATCGTGGAATTCGCGCGCCTTGTCCGGGTCCAGGCCGATGTTGAACTGATCATCCCAGCGGAATTCGAAGCGGGCTTTCGACAGCGCGTTGTCGCGGATTTGCGCACCCGGATGGCCCTTGGCCAGGTCGGCCGCATGCGCCGCGATCTTGTAGGTGATGATGCCGTCCTTGACGTCGTTCTTGTTGGGCAGGCCCAGGTGTTCCTTCGGCGTCACGTAACACAGCATGGCCGTGCCATACCAGCCGATCAGGGCCGCGCCGATCCCCGACGTGATGTGGTCGTAGCCGGGTGCGATGTCGGTCGTCAGCGGTCCCAAGGTGTAGAACGGCGCCTCGCCGCACTGGTCCAGCTGCAAATCCATGTTCTCTTTAATGAGCTGCATCGGCACGTGGCCAGGCCCCTCAATCATCACCTGCACGTCATGCTTCCAGGCAATCTGCGTCAGTTCGCCCAGGGTCTTCAGCTCGCCCAACTGCGCCTCGTCGTTGGCGTCGTAGATCGAGCCGGGACGCAAGCCGTCGCCCAGCGAGAACGACACGTCGTACGCCTTCATGATTTCGCAAATTTCTTCGAAATGCGTGTACAGGAACGATTCCTGGTGATGCGCCAGACACCATTTCGCCATGATGGAGCCGCCGCGCGACACGATGCCCGTCAGGCGCTTGGCCGTCATCGGCACATAGCGCAGCAGCACGCCAGCGTGGATGGTGAAGTAGTCGACGCCCTGCTCGGCCTGTTCGATCAGGGTGTCGCGGAAAATTTCCCAAGTTAAATCTTCGGCCTTGCCATTGACCTTTTCCAAGGCCTGGTAAATGGGCACGGTGCCGATCGGCACGGGGCTGTTGCGGATGATCCATTCGCGCGTCTCGTGGATGTGTTTACCTGTGGACAGATCCATCACATTGTCACCACCCCAGCGGATGGCCCAGGTCATCTTTTCCACTTCCTCGCCGATCGACGAGGTGACGGCGGAATTGCCGATGTTCGCATTGATCTTCACGAGGAAATTGCGGCCGATGATCATCGGCTCGACTTCCGGATGGTTGATGTTGGCGGGGATGATGGCGCGGCCGCGGGCGATTTCCTCGCGCACGAATTCGGCCGTAATTTCCGCAGGGATGCTGGCGCCGTAGGCCTGGCCCGGATGCTGGCGGCCCATCAGCTCGGCCAGGCGCTCGCCCATGGGGCCGGAGGCTTTCAGTTCGCGCAGATATTCCTGGCGCCGCATGTTTTCGCGGATGGCGACGAATTCCATTTCCGGCGTGATGATGCCGCGCCTCGCGTAATGCATCTGCGTGACGTTCTTGCCGGCGATGGCGCGGCGCGGCTTGCGGTGCAGATTGAAACGCAGCTCGGCCAGTTTCGGATCCGCCAGGCGGGCGATGCCGTAGTCGGACGTGGGGCCGGGCAATTCTTCCGTGTCGGCACGTTCCATGATCCACGGCAGGCGCGGCGTATCGAGGCCCGAGCGGATGTCGATCTGCACGTCCGGGTCCGTGTACGGGCCGGAGGTGTCGTAGACGTAGATCGGCGGATTCTTTTCGCCGCCGAACGACGCCTCCGTGTCGGACTGGCTGATCTCGCGCATGGGCACGCGGATGTCGGGACGGCTGCCTTCGACATAGATCTTGCGCGAATTGGGCAGCGGCGCGATGGCGGCTTCGTCGACCGTGGCGGTGGCGGAGAGGAATTTCGGGTTGGCGTTCATTTTGGCTCCTTGGCTAGACTATTTTTAAGCCTGGAGCCAGCTAAGGAGGTTCGGCTGCGCGCACGCGGAAAGGCGGGGTGCGTTCATCCTAAAGCTTCCCTTCGCTGGCATTATCCAGATCAGGTTCGGAGGGTATTTCTCACCCGCGCTTGCACCGTGTTTCCACAGCGAAAGGCAGGACCCCTAGCGTTTGCCGCCTTGCGGCAGCGAGCCAATTATACGCGGTTCACGCCGCGTGGCCAGATGATTTCTTGCAGGTGTCGTCTTTGTACATCGCTCTACTTCTTCTTGCCCCAGCGCCAGCTGGTCGGTTCGCCCTTCAGCTGGCAGATGAAAATAAGCACGGCAACGATGGCCACTTCATACACGATGTAGCCGACCAGCATGGTTTGCGGCGGGAACAGGAAGGCGCCGCAGGCGAACAGCGCCAGCGCGGCCAGGAACACGAGCCAGCCCTGCCACGTGATGGGCAAGCCCCAGCCCCAGCCATAGGTCTTGGCGGGGAACCAGTATTGCGGCGTTGATTTGTCAGTCATGATTTTTCCTGGTCAGTATCGATAGCACCCAGTATAAATCAGGCAATGCGATGGCGCTCCGTGACATCGAGGCCGATGCCGCGGTAGCCGATGAAGCGGCTGCCATTGTCGAACATCGGTTCGCCGCTCACTTGCAGGTACTGCGTGCTGCCGTCGAGGTTGGCGCGGCTGTAGATGAAATCGAGGAAAGGTTCGCGCGCGGCAATTTTTGCATCGAGCAGCGCTCGTTCGGTGGCGTTCCAGCGCTGCGGCTCTTGTTCGCTGCCGATGCCCAGCATTTCAGCCACGGGACCGGAAAAGCGCGTCAGGTTGCCCTGCGCATCCTGTTCCCAGTACCAGTCGGACGACAGTTCCGTGAAGCGCTGGAAGCGCGCTTCGCTTTCGCGCAGCTCCGCCGTGCGCTCTTCCACCATCTGCTCGAGCGACTTGTTGTATTCGGCCAGCTTCTGGTACAGCAGGCGCACTTCCAGCATGTTGTGGATGCGCGTTTTGACTTCCACCAGGTCGAACGGCTTGCTGACGAAGTCCTTGGCGCCCGCCTGCAGCGCGCGCAGCTTGTGGCCGGGCTGGGCCGTGATCACCAGCACGGGCAGGTAGCTGCCCGCTTCGATGTCGCGCAAGCCTTCCATGACCTCGAAACCATCCATTTCCGGCATCTGCAAGTCGAGCAGGATCAGGTCGTAGCGGTGCTGCTGGTGCAGCGCGTGCACGGCTTGCGGGTTCATGGTGGACGTGATGCGCGTATAACCGGCATTGCGCAGCACCTGCTCCAGCAGCATGACGTTCGCCTCCTGGTCATCGACGATGAGGATGCTGGCGTTCAGGATCTCGGTGGCTTGAAGCATGGCGGTATTCCTAAAAATAAATGCTGAATTAGCGTACTGCGTGAATGTCGTCGGCCAGGCCGTGCGCGGCCGCATGGTGCAGGGCCACGTCGAGCGCATCCATGAATTCGACGACCTTGATCGGCTTGGTCAGGTAGCGGAAGAAGCCCGCTTCCAGGCCCTTCTCGATATCGCGCGGCACGGCGTTGGCCGACAGCGCCATCACGGGAATATGGCTCGTGAGCGGGTCGTCATGCAGGATATGCAGGGCGCCAAAGCCGCTGATGCCGGGCAGGTTGATGTCCATCAAGATCACGTCCGGCTGATACGTGCGCGCCAGGTCGATGCCCAGGTGCGCATCGATGGCCGTCAGCAGCTTCAAATCGCTGCGGCGGGCGATCAATTGCTCCACCAGCGCCAGGTTGGCGGGATTGTCTTCCACGTACAGCAAGGTGCGCTGGCTTTCCTGCGGCTCCTGCACCTGCGGCAGCGCGTCGCCGTCGCCCAGCACCAATGCCGGCGCGCTGCTGGCGGCCAGCTCGAACCAGAATGTGGTGCCCACGCCGACCGTGCTGTCGACACCGATGGTGCCGCCCATCAATTCGACCAGTTGCTTGGTGACGACGAGGCCGATGCCCGTGCCCTCTTCCGTGCTGTTTTCCTGTCCCAGGCGGTTGAATGGCTGGAACAGCTGGGCCACCTGGCCCGCGTCGAGGCCGGCGCCGCTGTCGCGCACGCTGACCCGTACCTTGGTGCCGCGCTGGCTGCAATCGACGGTGACGGTGCCGCCGCCCTGGTTGTACTTGATGGCGTTCGACAGCAGGTTAACCATCACCTGTTTCACGCGCGTGCGGTCCGCATGCACGAAGTAGGCTTCGCCGCAGCGGGGGAAATGCATGCGGATGCCGCGCTTTTCCGCCTGCGGCGCGATCATCGCCTGGCAATCCTGCAGGACGTCAAGCAGCGACATCGCTTCCTGCGACAAGGTGACCTTGCCCGATTCGATCATGGCCAGGTCGAGGATTTCATTGATCAGGCGCAGCAGATACCAGCCGCCCTTGAGGATTTGCTCGATCGAGCGCTGCTGCGGCGGGCTCGGTGGCGGCACGTCGGACGCCATCAGCTGCGCAAAGCCCAGCACGGCATTCAGCGGCGTGCGCAATTCATGGCTCATGCTCGACAAAAATTCGGACTTGGCGCGGTTGGCCTTTTCCGCCACCTGGCGCGCCTTCGTCAACTCCGCATTATTGCTCTCGACCAGCGAACGCGTGTACGCCTGCTGTTCGCGCAGGCGCTGGTCCAGCAAGGCCTGTTCCGCCTCGACCTGCTTGCGCACCGTGTTGTCCGTGCCGATCAGCAAGTAACCGATGACCTTGCTCTGCGCGTCGCGCAAGGCCGTCACGGAGACGATGGCGGGGAAGCGGCTGCCATCGTTGCGGATGTAGGTCAGTTCATAGATGTCTTCGATGCCGCGCGTGGCCTTGAACACGAGCGCTTCCACGCCGGGCGTGATGACGGTGTCGAGTTCGGCACTGAGGGCCGCCGCGCGCGCAACGATTTCCTGCGCGTCAGAAATACCGGCCGGCGTCAGCTTGTCGACCACGTCGCTCGCCGCATAGCCCAGCATGCGTTCGGCGCCCACGTTGAAAATCTGGATCACGCCCTGCGCATCGGTGGCGATGCACGAGAAATTGGCGCTGTTGAAAATCGCATCCTGCAAGGCGCCCGCCTTGAGCAGCTGGCGCGGCAGGCTGGCCGCCAGGGTGCGCCGGTACAGCGCCACGAGCAGCATCAGCAGCAAAAATACCAGCGCATCGATGACGCAGGCCGTCTCGAACGGCGCGCGCCAGGCCAGCAGGCCGATGGCCAGCAGCACGATGGCGCTGAACGAAAACGCCAGCGCCATGGGCCAGCGCGACGGTGCGCGCGGGGGGGTGTTTTCAACAGATTGCATGAGCTAGCCTGGGCTTGTGACTACGATAAGAGGAAAGATGCGGTATTCAGTGCGCCTGGCGCTGGCGCACGTCCGACAACAGGCGCGTGAATTCTTTTTTCACCACGCCATAGCATTCGCACACATGGCCTTCGAGGCCGGCGCGGTCCAGCACGGAGATATGGCCGCGCCGGTAGCTGATGAAGCCGCGCGTCTGCAAACGCCCGGCCGCTTCCGTCACGCCTTCGCGGCGCACGCCCAGCATGTTGGCAATCAACTCCTGTGTCATGGTCAGCTCGCGGTTCGGCAGGCGGTCCATGGTCAGCAGCAGCCAGCGGCACAGCTGCTGCTCCACCGTATGGTGACGGTTGCACACGGCCGTCTGCGACATTTGCGTGATCAGCGCTTGCGTATAGCGCAGCAGCAAGCGCATGACGGGACCGGCGCGGTCGAATTCTTCCATCAGCAAATACGCCTTCAGCCGGTAGCCGACGCCACCCGTCTGCACGACAGCGCGGCTCGGCGTCGAGTTGCCGCCCATGAACAGCGACACGCCCACGACGCCTTCATTGCCGACGCCGGCAATTTCCGACGAGCCGCCATTTTCCAGCAGGTAATGAATGGAAACGATGGCCGTGGTGGGAAAATACACATGCTGCAGCTTGTCGCCCGAATCGTAGATCACGTCACCGAGCAACATGGACACTTGCTCCAGGTGGGGGGCCAGGCGCGCGAAATCGGCGTCGAGCATGGCGGCGAGCAAATGGTTTTGATTCGGGTTGTGCAACTGGGCATGCGGACTCGACATGGGCAGGTTTCCTGTTTTCCAGTCGTCAGCTAGGGGATCGATGAAAGGCGTCCGAACGAGGGGCGCCATGTGGTGCAGCGTAACACAGCGCTGGCACAGTGACCCGACTATATTTCTTGTCGGCATTGCTGTCCGTTCGGTAGCGAACGGACGGCATTTCGCCGCGCACCCTACAGTCAGTCACTGCCCGGCCTGCCTGATCATGGATCGGCACCGGCGCTGCCACGGGACCACCATGCAATCATTCTTCAAACGCATCTCCATTTCCGTTTCCACCTCGGCCCTGCTCACGCTGGCGTTCGGACTGTGCCTGACGGCCCTGTGCTACGCCTCGGCGCGCCAGATCGAGGCGGAAAGCGCACGGCTGCTGCTGCAGTATCACGCCAGCGGCCACACCTTGGGCGCCGCGCTGCTGCCGGCCAAAGGCATGGGCCTGGATGCGAACCATCGCGGCTCGCTGTATGTGCTGCTGGGCGGAGTGCTGTCGAGCCTGCTGGCAGCGGCCTATGTGTTTCAGCTGGTGTCGCGCAATTCCGTGATTGCCCGCATCACGGGCGAACGCACGGCGGCGCTGCAGTTTGCCAATTTGCGCCTGTCCGAAGACATCGCCGCGCGCATGCACAATGAAAAATCGCTGCGTTTGCGCGAACGCATCATCGAAGTGTCGGCCAACGCCATCATCCTGTGCAGCGCCGACGCGCCCGGCTACCTGATCGAATACGTCAACCCCGCCTTCGAACGCATCACCGGCTATGCGGCCAGCGAAGTCATCGGCCAGCGCCTGGAAGACTTGCAGGGACCGGAACAGGGGCGGCAAGACATGCACGCCATTACGGCGGCCCTGCGCGAACAGCGCGAAGGCAAGGCCATCGTGCGCAATTTCCGCAAGGATGGCAGCAGCTACTGGAGCGAGCTGTTCGTCGCGCCCGTGCGCGACGATGGCGATGGCGCGCTCAGCCATTTTGTCGTGGCGCAATACGACATCAGCACCGTCATGCGTTTCGAACAGGAGCTGGAATTCCAGGCCAGGCACGATATCCTGACGGGCCTGGCCAACCGGGCCCTGCTGCGCGAGCGGCTGGAACAGGCAATGGCCGTGACGCGGCGCAGCGGCCTGCCCCTGTGGGTGGTCTTCATCGACCTCGACCGCTTTAAATTCGTCAACGATACCCTGGGCCACGATGCGGGCGACCTGGTGCTGAAAAGCGTGGCCGAGCGCCTGGGCGGCGCCACGCGCGAAGTCGATACGGTGGCGCGCCTGGGCGGCGACGAATTCGTGCTGCTGCTGCCCCAGCATGGCAATGGCGAACCGGGCGCCGCCATCCTGCAACGCATCCAGGACGCCGTGGCGCAGCCGCTGCAACTGGGCGAATATGAATTTTTTCTCAGCTGCTGCATGGGCGTGGCCGTGTATCCCGACGATGGCGTCGATGCCGACACCCTGATCAAGCATGCCGACATCGCCATGTACCGCGCCAAGGAACAGGGACGGGGCCACTGGCAATTCTATGCTTCAAGCATGAATGCGGGCACCCTGGAGCGGCTGGAACTGGAGAGCGAGTTGCGCCACGCGCTGGAACGGGGGCAATTCCACCTCGAATACCAGCCCCAGCTGGACCTGGCCAGCGGCGCGGTGGTGGGCATGGAAGCGCTGCTGCGCTGGCAACATCCGCAGCTGGGGCGTGTTCCGCCTGCCAGCTTTATCGGCCTGGCCGAGGAAATGGGCTTGATCATTCCCATCGGCGACTGGGTGCTGCGCACGGCATGCGCCCAGGCGCGCGCGTGGCAACTGGCCGGCCATGGCCCGCTGCGCCTGGCCGTCAACCTGTCGGCGCGGCAATTCAAGCAAAAGAACCTGCTGCACGCGGTGGCGCAGGCGCTGGCGGACACGGGATTCGACGCGGCCTGCCTGGAACTGGAATTGACGGAAAGCATGGTCATGCATGACGTGGAGCAAGCCACGGCCATCATGGCCAAGCTGAAGGCGCTGGGCGTGCAACTGTCGATCGACGACTTCGGCACCGGCTATTCCAGCCTGGCCTACCTGCGCCACTTCCCCATCGACGTGCTGAAAATCGACAAGACCTTCGTCAGCGACATCACACACAGCATGGACGACGCGGCCATCGTGCGCGCCATCATTTCACTGGCGCACAGCCTGCGCCTGAAAGTCATCGCCGAAGGCGTGGAAACGGAACAGCAGCTGGCCTTCCTGCGCCGGCACGGCTGCGACCAGATGCAGGGCTACCTGTTCAGCCGCCCGCTGGCCGCCCCCGCCTTCGAAACATTGCTGCTCGAAGGCAGCATGCTGCCCGTTTAGCGCACAGTCTTAAAACGCGTGGCGCAGGCCGACGTTGAAGGCGCGGTTGCCCGTGCCCACTTCCGTGGCATTGCCCACCATGTAGGCGGCGTCGTTGCGGTTGCGGATGTGCGCGTAGGCAACATACACCTTGCTGCGCTTGGACAAGGCATACGTGGCGCCGACGGCCAGCTGCCGCGCATCGCGATTGGCCGCATCGCGGTCATCCTTGTGCACGTACGAGGCCAGCAAGGTCGTCGCGCCCAGCGGCACGGACACGCCGACGATGGCGTCGCGGCTGTCGGTCGACTGGGCCGGCGCCTGCGCCGCGCCGTACGGATTTCCACCAAAGAACATGGTGCTGCCGTCGCCCGTGTTGCGGCCATAGCCGGCAAAGGCCGTCGCCACGCCGAAGTTGTAGTTGCCGGCCAAGATGGTGTTGTTCACGTCGGCCTTGCCCGGCTCGCCGGCACGGCTCTGGCGCGCCAGGCGCAAGGTCAATGGGCCGTTCACATAGCCGAGGGCCAGGCCCAGTGAACGCTGGTCGGCCGCAATCCCCGTGTGTTCGCCAAAGCCGTACAGGACCGTGGCCGTCACGCCGCGCATTTCAGGTGTGGAATAGCGCACGGTATTGTCGATGCGCGTGGCCGAATAGCCGGCCAGATTGGTTGCAGCACCGGCAAAGCCGCCCTCGAACGGGTCGGCCACGTCGGTCAAGGCCTGGCTTTGCAGGTTGTACTGGCGGCCCACGGTCAGCATGCCCAGCGGGCTGTCGATGCCGACGAAAGCCTGGCGACCGAACAATTGCCCCGCCTGGTCGGAGCGGCCCGTGTCGCTCAGGACGCCAGCTTCCAGGGTGAACACGGCTTGCAAGCCATTGCCCAGCGATTCCGTGCCGCGCAAACCCAGGCGCGAGCCGGCCGATATGCCGCTGGTGAGCTTGCTGACGCCGCCTTCCTGCACCAGGCCCGCGTCCATCAAGCCATACACATCAACGGACGATTGGGCGTGGGCCGCAGGCAAGGCGCCCACGGTGGCGATGGTCGAAACGAGGCCGACGGTGATCGAGATTTTTTTCATGCTGGTTTCCTTGTATAGGCGAAACCAGGAAAAGAGAGCGGCCATGGCGCGGCCACAGGCGCCAAAGGCGCGCTGAGGAGTGCCGTATCGAAAGACGACTGGCCAGGCAGCAAGATTCCTGGCTAAGCTGTGGCGGCAGCGGCGTGCAATGACACGCCGCGTTGATTCCGCCGTGAATGGTGCACCGCTGGCGGTGCGCGTGGCTCAGGCGCCCGGCCCGAAGGGGACGCTCTGAAAGTGGCTGGCATCGCGTATGCGCTGGCCTTGAGACGCGGACGTGTGTTGGATATGAAACTTGGATACAACCGCGTCTGCTGGCGCCGTCCGCAAGGATGGGGCAGGAGGCGCCGAGGCCGGCATTATAGCATCGGCCACCCTTTTACCCCCGTTTTATTGCGCCATCTGTTGTTAGTTCGCGGCCCGCCAGGCCGCCAAAACACTGAAAAAGGACGCTAGCCACGCTGCAGGCGATGCCGCGTCATCTATAATGGTTCCTTTTGCCAATCACACGCCAAATCATGGAATTAGCCAAGTCTTTCGAGCCCGCCGACATTGAACAATTCTGGCGCACCGAGTGGGAACAGCGCGGTTACTTTACCGCCACCCTCGATGCCGGAAAACCTTCCTTCAGCATCCAGTTGCCGCCGCCGAACGTCACCGGCACCCTGCACATGGGCCATGCGTTCAACCAGACCATCATGGATGGCCTGACACGCTACCACCGCATGCTGGGCCACAACACGGCCTGGATACCCGGCACCGACCACGCGGGCATCGCCACGCAAATCGTCGTGCAACGCCAGCTGGACGCGCAAAAGATTTCGCGCCATGACCTGGGCCGCGAGAAATTCGTGGAAAAAGTGTGGGAATGGAAAGAAAAATCCGGTTCCATCATCACCGGCCAGATGCGCCGCCTGGGCGCCTCGGCCGACTGGCAGCGCGAATACTTCACGATGGACGAGCCGCGCTCGAAAGTCGTTACCGACGTCTTCGTGCGCCTGTTCGAGCAAGGCCTGATCTACCGCGGCAAGCGCCTCGTGAACTGGGACCCCGTGCTGGGCACGGCGGTGTCCGACCTGGAAGTGGTGTCCGAGGAAGAAGACGGCTCCATGTGGTACATCAAATACCCGCTGGCCGACGGCAGCGGTTTCCTGACGGTGGCCACCACCCGTCCTGAAACCATGCTGGGCGACGTGGCCGTGGCCGTCGATCCGACGGACGAGCGCTACACTGCGCTGGTGGGCAAGATGCTGAAACTGCCGCTGACCGACCGCGAAATCCCCATCATCGCCGACGAATACGTCGACAAGGAATTCGGCACCGGCTGCGTCAAGATCACCCCCGCGCACGACATGAACGATTACGCCGTGGGCCAGCGCCATAAACTGGCGCAGATCGTCATCCTGACCCTGGACGCGAAGATCACCGACGACGCGCCGCAAGCCTACCGCGGCATGGACCGCTTTGCCGCGCGCAAGCAGATCGTCGCCGACCTCGACGCGCAAGGCTTGCTGGAACAGGTCAAGCCGCACAAGCTGATGGTGCCGCGCGGCGACCGCACGGGCGTCGTCATCGAGCCGATGCTGACGGACCAGTGGTTCGTCGCCATGAGCAAGCCGGCCCCGGAAGGCACGTTCTTCCCGGGCAAATCGATCGCCGAAACGGCGCTCGATAAAGTCGCCAATGGCGATATCAAGTTCGTGCCGGAAAACTGGAGCACCACCTACAACCAGTGGCTCAACAACATCCAGGACTGGTGCATCTCGCGCCAGTTGTGGTGGGGCCATCAAATCCCCGCCTGGTACGACGACAAGGGCAATATCTTCGTCGCCAAGACGGAAGCCGAGGCACAAGCCAAGGCGCAGGCCGCCGGCAGCACGGGGCCGTTGAAACGCGACGACGACGTGCTCGACACCTGGTTCTCGTCCGCCCTGGTACCGTTCTCGACCATGGGCTGGCCGGAAGAAACACCGGACATGAAGGCCTTCCTGCCCTCGTCCGTGCTGGTCACGGGTTTCGACATCATCTTCTTCTGGGTCGCGCGCATGGTCATGATGACGGCGCACTTCACGGGCAAGGTACCGTTTGAAACCGTCTACGTGCACGGCCTGGTGCGCGATTCGACAGGGCAAAAAATGTCCAAGTCGAAAGGCAACACCCTGGACCCGATCGACCTGATCGACGGCATCGACCTGGAAAACCTGATCGTCAAGCGCACGACGGGCCTGATGAACCCGCGCGACGCGGAAAAGATCACCAAGGCAACACGCAAGGAATTCCCGGAAGGCATTTCCGCCTACGGCACGGACGCCGTGCGCTTCACCATGGCCAGCTACGCTTCGCTGGGCCGCAACATCAATTTCGACCTGGGGCGCTGCGAAGGCTACCGCAACTTCTGCAACAAGATGTGGAACGCCACCCGTTTCGTCATGATGAATACGGAAGGCAAGGATTGCACGCCGAACGACGCCGACCTGTCGCAAGCGGACAAGTGGATCATCTCGCTGCTGCAAAAGGCGGAACTGGACGTGGCCAAGGGCTTTGAAGACTTCCGTTTCGACAATATCGCCGCCACCATCTACAAGTTCGTGTGGGACGAGTATTGCGACTGGTACCTGGAAGTGGCCAAGGTGCAAGTGCAACAGGGCACGGAAGGCCAGCAGCGCGCCACCCGCCACACCCTGCTGCGCGTGCTGGAAGTCGTGCTGCGCCTGGCCCATCCGATCATCCCCTTCGTCACGGAAGCCCTGTGGCAGAGCGTTGCGCCGCTGGCCGGCAAGCTGCCGAAGGCCGACGGTGAGCCCAAGGGCGTGTCCATCATGATGCAGCCGTATCCGATCGCCAACACCGACAAGATCGATGAAGCGGCCGAAGCGTGGATGCAGCAGCTGAAAGCCTTGACGGATGCGACGCGCAACCTGCGCGGCGAAATGCAGATCTCGCCTTCCGTGCGCGTGCCGCTGATCGTCGAAGCAGGCAATGCCAGCGAGAAAGAAGCGCTGGCGTCGTACGCACCGTACATCCAGTCGCTGGGCAAGCTGGCCGACGTGCAGATCGTCGATGCATTGCCGGACTCGCCAGCGGCCGTCGCCATCGTCGGCACGACCAAGCTGATGCTGAAAGTGGAAATCGACGTGGCCGCCGAACGCGAGCGCCTGGGCAAGGAAATCGCCCGCATCGAAGCGGAAATTGCCAAAGTAAACAGCAAATTAGGCAATGAAAGCTTTGTCGCGCGCGCCCCCGCCGCCATCGTTGCGCAAGAAAACGAGCGTTTGCTCAGTTTTTCGGCGACAATTGAAAAACTGCGCGAACAGTTTGCTAAACTAGCCAGCGCATAAGGCAAGTTTGGAAGGATTGTGCGGCGTCATCCGTGACGCCGCGCAGCACTGCTGGTCTTGCCTTGGTATATAACTGTTCGTGACACGATCAAAAAACCAATGGAGACTAGCGATGCATAAAGTATTCAAAGCAAGCGTACTGGTGGCCGCCCTGGCCATCGCCGGCAGCGCCACCGCGCGCGACGGCAACTTTACCCCCGTGGGCACGTGGAAAACCATCGACGACGCCAGCGGCAAGCCGAAATCCCTCGTCGTCATCACGGAAAACAATGGCGTCTTGCAAGGCAAGATCGAAAAACTGTTCCGTGCCCCGAATGAAGATCAAAATCCCAAGTGCGACAAGTGCACGGGCGCCAAGAAAGACCAGCCCATCATCGGCATGGTGATCCTGTCCGGCCTGAAATATGACGGCAAGGAATGGACGGGCGGCGAAATCACGGACCCGGCCGATGGCAAAACCTACAAGAGCAAAGCGGAACTGACGGAAGGCGGCACCAAGCTGCAAGTGCGCGGCTACATCGGCGTGCCGATGTTTGGCCGTTCGCAGACGTGGGTGCGCGAAGAGTAAGCCCCTCCCTGCCCTGATGAAGCCGGCCTTAGCGCCGGCTTTTTTGCGTCTGTTTACCGCACACATCCGTTGTTTTTCAGGCCGAATCGCCTTTTTTTGAACCTATCTCCGAATGCCAAGCGCCTATGCGCGCCACCGAACATACTTGAAGTTTCCTAGATGAAATAGTGCATGCCTGTGACGCCATCGCCCTGTAGCGAAAGGCGGCATGGCTCTGCCGGATGACCTCATCCGCGGATGACCGGCAATAATTGCCATGCACAAAGGAACTATATGAATCTCTTCAAGCGATATCTGAACCCGCTGCTCGTCTCGGCAGGTTTGCTGGCCATGGCCACCCTGGCCGGTTGCGGCGGCGGCGACCAGGGACGCGATCCCATCCTCGGCTTGCCGGCTGCCACCTTTTCCAGCCTGGCCGTCACGCCAGCCACGGCCACGGTCGCCATCGGCGCGGGCCAGCAATTTACGGCCATCGCCACGTATAGCGACGGCTCCGCGCAAGACGTCAGCGCCAAGGCGGCCTGGACGTCGGCCACGTCGGCCAGCGCGACAGTCAATGCCGCCACGGGCTTGAGCACCGGCATCGCTGCCGGCAACAGCAGCATCAGCGCCACGTTCGGCGGCAAGAGTGCGGCGGCCCAGTTGACCGTCTCGCCCGCCACCTTGACGGCGATTGCCATCGTGCCGCTCGCGCCAGCCATCGCCATCGGCGCAACGCAGCAATTCACGGTAACGGGCAGCTTCAGCGACGGCGCCACGCGCGACGTCACGGCCGTCTCGGCCTTTGCCTCGGCCAACCCCGCCACGGCCAGCATCGCCGCTGGCGGCCTGGCCCTCGGCAAGATTGCCGGCACGACGCAGATCACGGCCACCACGGGCACGCTCACGGCCAGCACCGTACTGACCGTCACCCCGGCGACCTTGCTGTCGATCGCCGTCACGCCGCAAAACCCCATCGTGCCCGTCGCCGCGACGCGCCAGCTGGCCGTCCTTGCCACATATTCGGATGGCAGCAGCGTTGACGTCACGTCCGGCAGCAGCTTCGTTTCCGCCACACCAGCTTCGGCCACCGTCGCCAGCGGCGGCCTCGTCACCGGCGTTACCTTTGGTACCAGCGTCATGAATGCCAGCTTCAACGGCAAGACAGCCAGCACCACCGTCACCGTGCCTGCCATTACCCTGGTCAGCATTGCCGTCACGCCAGCCACCGCCAGCATCGTTGTCGGTGCCCAGCAGCAATTCATTGCCACGGCAACGTATTCGGACAGCTCGAACGCCATCATCACCAACAGCGCCGCCTGGACGTCGGGCACCGTTGCCAATGCCAGCGTGCTGAACACGGGCGTCGCCACCGGCATTGCCGCCGGTACCAGCAGCATCACGGCCACGGCCGGCGGCCAGTCGGGCAGCGCGCTGCTGACTGTCACGGCCGTTGCCATCCCGCCCGTCCTGAACCCGATCATCCTGGGCCGCGCCGCATCGTTCGGCGTGCTGGCCGGCACCTCGATCACGAATAATTCGGGCGGCACGACCCTGGTCACGGGCGACGTCGGTTCGCCTTCGCAAACGGTCGACCCGACCCAGGCGACAGGTTTTACCAACTACAAGTCGGGCGCCATCCTGGCCGGCGCCATGACGGATCTGCAAGCGGCGATCACGGACGGCAATAGCCGGACTTGCGACGTCAGCTTTGCCGGCGGCATCGACCTCGGTGGCCAGACTTTCGGCCCCGGCGTGTATTGCTATGCGGGCGCCATCAGCATCACGGGCACCCTGACCCTGAACGGTCCCGGCGTGTACATCTTCCGCACGGCGCTGACCTTGAACTCGACCGTCAATTCGGTAGTTGCCCTGAACAATGGCGCCACGGCCGACAACGTCACCTGGCTGCCCGTCGGCCCGACCACCCTGGCAGCGAACAGCGTCTTCAAGGGCAATATCCTGGGCCAATCGGCCGCCATCACGGTGGGCGACAACACGACCCTGCTCAATGGCCGCGTGCTGACGGCTGCCGCCGTTACCCTGCGCAACAACCAGATCACCAAATAACCGGGACATGACCATGACTATCGCACACACACTGGGCGCCCTGGGCGTCATGACCGGCGCCTTGCTGGCGGCGCAATCGGCGCAGGCGCAGGACAATACCTTCATCAATCCGGACTGGGCCAACAGCGCCTGGTACATCGGCGCGGGCGTGGGCCAGTCGCGCGCCACCATCGACGAGCCGCGCCTGCGCGCCAGCCTGGCCGCCAACGGCGAAACCGTTACCGGCTTCAGCAAGGACCAGCGCGACACCGGCTATAAACTGTTTGCCGGCCGCCAGCTGAACCAGTATTTCGCCGTGGAAGCAGGCTACTTTGACCTGGGCAAGTTCGATTTCAAGTCGACCACCAGCGGCAACGGCGTGCTGAACGGGCAAGCGGCCTTTCGCGGCGTGAACCTGGACTTGCTGGGCCAGCTGCCGCTGTCGCAGCGCCTGTCCTTGCTGGGCCGCGTCGGCATGCACTACACCAGGACCAACACGGAATTCAGCGGCAATCGCCTGCTGGGCTCGGCCAATGCCCATGCCAGCGAGCGCAAGCTCAACGCCAAGCTGGGCCTGGGCCTGGAATACAAGTTCAGCGAAGCGCTGGCCCTGCGTGGCGAAGTCGAGCGCTATCGCCTGAACGACGCCGTCGGCAACCGTGGCGATGCGGACCTGTATTCCGTCAGCCTCGTGTACAAACTGGGCCGCCCGGCCAGCGCCACGCCCGCCTACCAGCCGGCGCCAGAAGCGGCGCCCGTCGTCACGGTGGCGCCACCGCTGATCGAGGCCAAGCCCGCACCGGCACCCGTGTCGGAAAAAGTGTCGTTTGCTTCCGAAGCGCTGTTTGATTTCGATCAATCGGCGCTCAAGCCACAAGGCAAGGCGGCGCTGGACCAGCTGCTCGGTCAATTGACAGGCATGGATCTGGAAGTCATCGTCACGGTCGGCCATACGGATGCCGTCGGCCCTGACGCCTACAACCAGAAGCTCTCCTTGCGCCGCGCCGAAGCCGTCAAGGCTTACCTGGTGGCGCAAGGCGTGGAAACGAACCGCGTCTATACGGAAGGCAAGGGAGAAACGCAGCCGGTGGCCGACAACACGAGTGCCGCCGGGCGCGCCAAGAACCGCCGCGTAACGGTGGAAGTGGTGGGCACGAAAAAAGTCATGCGTTAAGCTTTATGCGCACAAAAAAACCGGCTTGCGCCGGTTTTTTTACGTCTGCCGCACTACCGCCGCCGGCTTGCGGTGGTGCTTGCTCAAATGCCGGTCCAGGCTATTGGCGAACTGTTGCCGGTCCGACTGGTTGAAGGCGGCCGGGCCGCCCGTGTCGACGCCGCCGCTGCGCAGCTCTTCCATGAAGGCGCGCATCGTCAGTTGCTGGGCGATATTGTCCTTCGTGTAAAACTCGCCGCGCGGATTGAGCGCATAACCGCCCTTGGTCAGCACGTCGGCCGCCAGCGGAATATCGCCCGTGATGACGAGGTCGCCGGGATTGAGCAAACGCACGATTTCCTGGTCGGCCACGTCGGCGCCGGACGGCACTTGCACGGTGCGGATGAAACGCGATGGCGGCACGCGCAAGCCCTGGTTCGCGACCAGGGTGAGCGGCAACTCCAGACGGTCGGCCACGCGGTACAAAATTTCCTTGATGACGACGGGACAGGCGTCGGCGTCGATCCAGATTTGCATGCCTGGCATACCTTCTTGCGCCATCACAGTTCCCACGCTTCGCCGCCGGGGCCCATGCGCGGCGCGCTGACGCCGAAGTGCAAATAGGCGGCCGGCGTGGCGACGCGGCCACGCGGCGTGCGTTGCAAGAATCCTTGCTGGATCAGATACGGCTCCAGCACGTCTTCGATGGTGTCGGCCGCTTCGCCGATGGCGGCCGCCAGGTTGCCGATGCCGACGGGGCCGCCGCCGAACTTGAACAGCACGGCTTCGAGCAATTTACGGTCCATCACGTCGAAGCCGACGGAATCGACATCGAGCATGGCCAGTGCGCGGTCGGCCACCACCTTGGTGATCTCGCCATTGCTTTTGACTTCCGCGAAATCGCGCACGCGGCGCAGCAAACGGTTGGCGATGCGGGGCGTGCCACGGGCACGCTGGGCGATCTCGCGCGCGCCTTCCGGGTCGATGGGCGCTTTCAGCAAGGCGGCGCTGCGGCTGACGATCTTCGTCAATTCGCCCGTGTTATAAAACTCGAGGCGCGCGACGATGCCGAAGCGGTCGCGCAGCGGGTTGGTCAGCATGCCGGCGCGCGTGGTGGCGCCGACCAGGGTAAACGGTTGCAGATCGAGTTTCACGGAACGGGCTGCCGGGCCTTCGCCGATCATGATATCGATCTGATAATCCTCAAGCGCCGGATATAAAATTTCCTCGACGACCGGCGACAGCCGGTGGATTTCATCGATGAACAGCACGTCGTTCGCTTCCAGGTTCGTCAGGATCGCCGCCAGGTCGCCCGGGCGCTCGAGCACGGGGCCGGAAGTCTGGCGCAAATTGACGCCCATTTCGCGCGCGATGATGTGCGCCAGGGTCGTCTTACCCAGGCCAGGCGGGCCGAACAGCAAAGTGTGGTCGAGCGCTTCCTTGCGCTGGCGCGCGGCCGTGATGAAAATCTCAAGCTGGTCGCGGATCTTTTCCTGCCCCACGTACTCATCGAGCTGCTTGGGGCGCAAGGCCCGCTCGATGGCCTCCTCGTTGTGCGAGATGGGCGCCGCGTCGATGATGCGCTGTTCCGTGAAGCTGTCGGTCTGGATGCTCATGCCCTATCAGCCTTTCGACAGCGCTTTCAGCGCCAGTTTGATGCCGTCCGACACACCGGTGCCAGCCGGCACGTTCTTCACGGCGGCCAGCGCTTCCTTGTCCGAATAGCCGAGCGCGACCAGCGCGTTGAGGATGTCCGATTGCGCGTCGGGCGCCGCATGCGCGCCGCCGGCGCCGATATCGGCTCCCAGCTTGCCCTTCAATTCCAGCAACAGGCGCTCGGCCGTCTTCTTGCCGATGCCCGGCACTTTCACCAAACGGCCGGAATCCTGCAGGGTGATGGCCTGCGCCAAGTCGGCAATCGTCATGCCGGAAAGAATCGACAGCGCCATGCGCGCGCCCACGCCCGTGATCTTGATCAGCTGGCGGAACACGGCCCGCTCGGCCGCATTGCCGAAGCCAAACAGCAAATGCGCATCTTCGCGGATGGCCTGGTGCGTGAACAGCACGACTTTTTCGCCCACGTGGGGCAAGTTGTAAAAAGTGCTCATCGGCACGTCGACTTCATAGCCGACGCCCTGGCAATCGACCAGCAATTGTGGCGGATTCTTTTCAAGCAGAATACCGGAGAGACGGCCTATCATCGCGTGTTCCTAATGTTAAATTTCAGGGTGATTATCCAACTAAACGGCCGCGCTTCATGCGCAAGCCCTGCAGTTGCGGCGCCAGCGCGCCTATCATGGCCAGCGCATCGATGCTGTTGGCGTGACAAATGGCCACGCCCAGGGCATCGGCCGCATCCGTGCCGGGCAAGCCGGGCAGGGACAGCAGCCGCGACACCATTTCCTGCACCTGCTCCTTGGCTGCCTTGCCATGGCCCGTGACGGCCTGTTTCACTTGCAGCGCCGTGTATTCGGCCACCGACAAATCGGCATGCACGAGCGCGCAAATGGCCGCGCCGCGCGCCTGGCCCAGCAGCAAGGTCGATTGGGGATTGACGTTGACAAACACTTTTTCGATGGCCGCGCAATCGGGCTGGTAGGTGCCGACGATCTCGCCCACACCCTGCAGGATAACCTTCAGGCGCGGCGGCAATTCCCCTTCGGAACCCGTCTTGACGGTCCCCGACGCGATATAGCGCAGCTTGTTGCCGTGTTTTTCAATGACCCCAAAGCCGGTGGTGCGCAAGCCAGGATCGATGCCAAGAATAATCATCGCCAGATTCTATAATGAATACGGCAGGCACCGGTGAATAACCGGTGCCTGCCGCTGAGTACTTTTTGGAGTAGCTGTAGGTCGGATTAGCGGTACGCGTAATCCGACAGCGTCGCCAACCGCGCCTGTCGGATTACGCGCGGCCTGCGGCCCCGCTAATCCGACCTACTTTCTCCATCGATATTAATGACGGAAGTGACGCGTGCCCGTGTACAGCATCACGACGCCGCGCTCGTCCGCCGCATCGATCACTTCCTGGTCGCGCATGGAGCCGCCCGGGTGGATGACGCAGGTCGCACCCGCGTCGACGACGACGTCGAGGCCATCGCGGAACGGGAAGAAGGCGTCCGACGCCACCACCGAACCGGTCAGCGACAGGCCCGCGTTTTGCGCCTTGATCGAAGCGATGCGGGCCGAGTCGATACGGCTCATCTGGCCAGCGCCCACGCCCAGGGTCATGTTATTGCCGCAGAAGACGATGGCGTTCGACTTGACGAATTTCGCCACTTTCCAGGCGAACATCAGGTCGGCCAGCTGCTGCGGCGTTGGCTGCAGCTTGCTGACCACGCGCAAGTCGCCGATACCGACGTTCTTCGCATCCGGCGATTGCACCAGCAAGCCGCCACCGACGCGCTTGAAGTCCATGGCGTTGACGCCCGCGCCCAGCGGGATTTCCAGCATGCGCACGTTTTGCTTGCTCGACAGAATCTGTTTCGCTTCGGCCGAGAACGACGGGGCGATCAGCACTTCGACGAACAGCTTGGCGATTTCGCCGGCGGTGGCGCCGTCGAGTTCCGTGTTGAAGGCGATGATGCCACCGAATGCCGAGGTCGGGTCCGTCTGCAGGGCGCGCGCATACGCTTCCGCCGCATTCTTGCCCAGGGCTACGCCGCAGGGGTTCGCGTGCTTGACGATGACGCAAGCGGCGCTTTGTTCGAAGCCGCCCATGCTCTTCACGCATTCCCAGGCCGCATCGGCGTCGGCGATGTTGTTGTACGACAATTCCTTGCCTTGCAGCTGGCGATAGTTGGCCAGCGCGCCATCGGTGGTGACGAGGTCGCGGTAGAAAGCGGCGCTCTGGTGCGGGTTTTCACCGTAGCGCATGTCTTGCACTTTTTCAAAGGCCACGTTCAGGATTTGCGGATAGGCGCCGCGCTCGGCGTGCACTTTCGTCGGGCCCAGGCTGGTCAGGTAGTTGGTGATGGCGCCATCGTATTGCGCCGTGTGCGCAAAGACTTTTTTCGCCAGCATGAATTTGGTGTCGTAGCTGACGTCGCCTGCCTTGCCGTCGGCCGAGCGCATTTCCGCCAGCACCGCGTCGTAGTCGGTCGGATCGCAGATGACGACCACGTCCTTGTGGTTCTTGGCCGCCGAACGCAGCATGGTCGGGCCGCCGATATCGATGTTTTCGATCGCGTCTTCCAGGGTGCAATCGGCCTTGGCGACCGTGCCCTGGAACGGGTACAGGTTGACCACCACCATGTCGATGGTCGGCATGTCGTGCTCGACCAGTTTCGACATGTGCTCAGGGAAATCGCGGCGCGCCAGGATACCGCCGTGCACTTTCGGGTGCAGGGTTTTCACACGGCCATCGAGCATCTCCGGGAAACCCGTGTAATCGGCAACTTCCGTGACAGGAACACCGTTGTCTGCCAGCAATTTGGCGGTGCCGCCGGTGGACAGGAGGTTGACGCCGAGGGCGGACAGGGCGCGGGCGAATTCGAGAACGCCGGTCTTGTCGGAAACGGAGAGGAGAGCTTGTTTGATCATGGCTGTGGCTAGGTGGTTAAGTGTTCTTGGCGAATGGCGCAGGGCTGAGGCTGCGGCGGATTCAAATCTTGGCGTCACTTGCATGCCGGCATTACAGCAAACCGTGCTCCTGCAATTTCTTGCGCAAGGTATTGCGGTTGATGCCCAGCATCTGCGCGGCGTGCGACTGGTTGCCATCGGCGCGTGTCATCACGACTTCCAGGATGGGCTTTTCCACGGTCAGCACGACCATGTCGTAGATATTCGATGCTTGCTGTTCGCCCAGGTCATTGAAGTAATCTTCTAGACTTTTCTGTACGACTTCCTGAATGCTTTCTTTGCTCATTTGTATGCTTCAACCGGCTGAACACCTGGCCATCCGGTGCCGCGTCGCTCATGCGGTCCGCGTGCTGCCCTCTTGCCTCGGTGTTGTAATTAATATTGCATGACGCTCTGTATAGGCGCTCGCCCTTGTACTGCTGATCACTGACTACCCTGCTTGCTGCTATCTGCTCATGCTGCCGTGGCCGCTTCTACCAGGCCACTTTCACTGGATTCGGAGAGGCGGTATTGTAACCGTTCGCCAAATTTCCATTGCGACTCAAAAAATTGATCGACGGCCAGCAATTGCGCGTCCGTCGACTCCAGCAAGTTCATTTGCTGGCGGAACGCTTCGCCGCCTTCCAGGTCTTTCACATACCAGCCGATGTGCTTGCGCGCCGTGCGCACGCCGAGGAATTCGCCGTAAAACGCGTAATGGGCGCGCAAATGCTCATCCATCAAGGTCCGCACTTCATCCACGTACGGCGCCGGCAATAAAGTACCAGTGCGCAAAAAATGGTCGATTTCACGGCAAATCCACGGCCGGCCCTGTGCCGCGCGGCCGATCATGACGGCATCGGCGCCCGTTTGATCGAGTACAAAACGGGCCTTTTCCGGGCTGGTAATGTCGCCATTGGCCACCACGGGGATGCCCACCGATGCTTTCACGGCAGCAATGGTTTCATATTCGGCATCGCCCTTGTAGCCATCGGCACGCGTGCGGCCATGCAAGGTCAGCATCTGGATGCCGGCTTGCTCGGCGATACGGGCGATTTTCAGGGCATTCTTGTTTTCACGGTTCCAGCCCGTGCGAAATTTCAGGGTGACGGGCACGTCGACGGCGTTGACGACGGCGTGCAAGATCTTTTCGACCAGGCTTTCGTTTTGCAACAGGGCCGAACCGCACCAGCTGTTGCACACCTTTTTCACGGGGCAACCCATGTTGATGTCGATGATCTGCGCGCCCCGGTCCACGTTGAACTTGGCGCAATCGGCCAGGTCTTGCGGATCGGCACCGGCGATCTGCACGGCTTTCGGCTCCATTTCGCCTTCATGGTCCGTGCGGCGCGCGCTTTTTTCCGTCGCCCACAGGCGCGGATTCGACGCCGCCATCTCCGACACGGCATAGCCGGCACCCAACTGCTTGCACAACTGGCGGAAAGGCCGATCCGTCACACCCGCCATGGGAGCGACGAAAACGTTATTGCGCAGAATGTGAGGGCCGATTTGCACTGAGGAACCTGGAATGGACGGAGGAACCTGCTATTTTAACCGATTACCTGCCTATTTAATAAGCACTATTTTTTTAGCTCAGTGCGTCAGAGTGAGGATGGGGTCGCTTAGCCCAGCTCGTCCATCGCGGGTGCGCTCAGGTGCTCGATATTTCCCCAGTGCACTAAATGCAGCTTGCCGTCCGCGTACGAAAACCGGTTGACGCTGGCATTCTTGACCTGGAAGTCGCGCGGGCTGTCGAGCGTCATGCCGACCGCCTCGCGGTAAGCGCACTCGAGCACGCCGCCGTGCGCCACGATGGCGATGGTCTGGCCGTCATATTGTTCGGCCCAGCGGACGATGGCATCGTTCGCGCGCGCATAGAACTGGCGGAAACTTTCGGCCTGGCGCTCGCCCGACGGCATCACGGCGTCGATCTGGCGCGATTGCCATTGCGCATACTCATGCGGATAGCGCGCAGCGATGTCCGCATACAGCAAGCCTTCAAAGGCGCCATAGCAGCGCTCGCGCAGCAAGGGGTCCGTTTGCACGGATACATCTTTCACATCGGCCACGGCTTGCGCCGTCTGCTGCGCGCGCTGCAGGTCGCTGGCGATGATGGCGGCCAGCGGTTCGTCCGCCAGCGCCTGTCCCAGCGCGGCCGCTTGCGCCAGGCCCGCCTCGTTCAAGGCGATGTCGATATGGCCCTGCAGGCGGCGGCCCGCATTCCAGGCCGTCTCGCCATGGCGTATCAATAAAATCATGGTGCTCATGCTTTATTTCTTCAGGGTAAGTGCCAACTCGGGGTTGAGCGAGTAGGCGACGACGAGCTGGGCTTCGTCGAGGATGTGGCCGTACAGGGCGGCATGGGCTTGCTGCCCCGTGAAACGCCCGGGCAAAGCCAGCTGCGGCACGTCGAGCGCGTACAGGCGGAAAATATAGTGGTGGATGCGCTCGTCATTCCATGGCGGGCACGGGCCATCATAGCCGTAATAATCGCCAGCCATGGCGGCATCGCCGGCAAACCAGCCCGTGTAGTCGTTGATGCCCTGGCGCAGCCCGGGACCGGCCGCCTTGCCACGCGGCGTGATGCCGCTGGAAAATTCCCCAGCAGCAATAACCCGCATGGCCGGCGGCACGTCGAGCAAGCTCCAGTGATAAAAGTCGCCGCGCAGCGCCGTCAGCGGCAGGGCCTGGTCATCGCGGTTAGCCAGGCTGGCGTCCTGCGGCGCATCGGGGTCGATGCAGAACAGGGCCAGCGACTCGGTGCCGTTGGGCACATCGTCCCAGGCCAGATGGGGATTGCGGTTGCCGGCGAGGCGCACGCGGCTGGCCGGATCGATCTCGGCAAAAGCATAGTCGGCCGGCATCAGGCCGCCATCACGAAACGTCTCGCTCCACAATTTCATCGCTTGCTCCTCTTTATAGTTATGGCTTTGCGCTTATTTGGCATTCACTTGCAGCCAGAACGTGACGGGGCCGTCGTTCGTCAGCGACACCTGCATGTCGGCGCCGAACTGCCCCGTTTGCACGGTCGCATGGCGGCTGCGCGCCTGGTCCACGAAATGCGTGAACAGGCGCAAGCCGTCCTGCGGCGCGGCCGCCGGCGTAAACGACGGGCGCGTGCCGGACTTGGTGTCGGCCGCCAGCGTAAACTGGGGCACCAGCAGCAAGCCGCCGGCCACGTCCGTCACGCTGCGGTTCATCTTGCCCGCCTCATCGGCAAACACGCGGTAGCCGAGCAGCTTGGCCAGCAGGGCGTCCGCTTCCTTCTCCGTATCGCCCCGCTCGGCGCACACGAGCACCATCAGCCCGGCGTCGATGGCGCCGATGGTGGCGCCGGCGACATCCACCTTGGCTTGCGTGACGCGCTGCAGCAGCGCGATCATGCCGTCAAGGTGACGCGCGCAAAGCTGCGCTTGCCAACTTGCAACACGAACTGGCCGGCTTCCACTTGCAAGCCCTTGTCGCTGATGACGGTGCCGTCGATGCGCACGCCGCCTTGGTCGATCTTGCGCATGGCTTCCGACGTGGATGGGCACAGACCGGCTTGCTTGAGCAATTGCGGGATGCCCAGCGGCGCGCCAGCCAGGCTCACTTCCGGGATATCGTCGGGAATGCCGCCTTTCGAGCGGTTGACGAAATCGGCCAGCGCATCTTCGGCCGCCTGTTGCGAATGGAAGCGGGCGACGATTTCTTGCGCCAGTGCAACCTTGGCGTCGCGCGGATTGCGGCCTTCCTCGACTTCGCGCTTCAGCTGCGCCAGTTCGTCGATCGAGCGCCACGACAGCAGCTCGTAGTAGCGCCACATCATGACGTCGGAAATGCTCATCAGCTTGGCGAACATGGTGTTGCCTGGTTCCGTGATGCCGATGTAGTTGTTCTTCGACTTGGACATTTTTTCCACGCCGTCCAAACCTTCCAGCAGCGGCATGGTCAAAATACACTGCTGCTCCTGTCCGTACTGCTTTTGCAGTTCGCGGCCCACCAGCAGGTTGAACTTCTGGTCCGTGCCGCCCAGTTCCAGGTCCGATTTCAGGGCCACCGAGTCATAGCCCTGCATCAGCGGGTACAGGAATTCATGCACGGAAATAGGAATGCCGCCCTGGAAGCGCTTGGTGAAGTCGTCGCGCTCGATCATGCGCGCCACCGTGTAGTGGGAAGCGAGCTGGATGATGCCGCGCGCGCCCAGCGGATCGCACCACTCGGAGTTATAGCGGATTTCCGTCTTGCTGGCGTCCAGTACTAAAGATGCTTGCGCGAAATACGTCATCGCGTTAATCTCGATCTGTTCCTTGGTCAGCGGCGGGCGCGTGACGTTGCGGCCCGAAGGGTCGCCGATCATGGACGTGAAGTCGCCAATGAGGAAAATGACTTGATGGCCGAGGTTTTGCAGCTGGCGCATCTTGTTCAGCACGACAGTGTGGCCCAGGTGCAAGTCGGGTGCGGTCGGGTCCAGGCCCAGTTTGATGCGCAGCGGAACACCGGTTTTCTCGGAGCGTGCTAATTTTTGCGCAAATTCGCTTTCGATCAATAGTTCGTCGACGCCACGCTTGGTAATCGCGAGGGCTTCTTGTACTCTGTCAGACAGCGGAAGCGCGGTCTGAGCGGCGTTAGCCTTTGTAGGCGATGCGGTGGTGTTGATTTCCATAAAATTTGACTGTAGATCTCAAAATGGTAGTAGGTTTGCGGAGTTTGCTATAATGCTCGATCCCATCAATCTTGCCGTATGAAAACGAATCAAAATAACAATAACAAAGAGCGCTAGCTCAGGTCACGTTCAAGGGCAAATTTTAACTGATTGCATGAACCCTATACATAAAATCACAGGCTCACGCCTGTACACACAGCTGACGACGACCCGCAAGGCACGCATTATTGGTGCGTCCGCGGTGCTGCTCGCCGTGGCCGCCTTCGGCGCGGTCGCTGTGTCGCCCATGGCGCCGGACGCATCGGACCTGCCCGTCACGTCCATCGCCCAGAACCTGGAAATGCCGGACATCGCCTCGCAAATTTCCGCGATGGAACAGGTAGACCAGAATTTCACCCACGAAGAAAAAGTCCGCGCTGGCGATACCCTCGCCACCCTGCTGACCCGTCTCGGCGTGGATGATCAGGCGGCCGCCAATTTCATCAAAACCGACAAGATCGCGCGCGGCGTGATGTTGCTGAAATCGGGCAAGCGCGTACAAGCGCAAACCACCGAAAACGGCGACCTCAACTGGATGCGCGCCACCCTCGTCGACGGCACGGACAAATCGGTCAAGAACATCCTGATCACCCGCAAGGGCGACAAGTTCGTGGCCACGGAAGTGGCAGCCCAGCTGGAACGCCGCGTTGAAATGCACGCGCGCAAGATTACCTCCACCCTGTTCGCCGCCACCGACTCCAGCCTGGACGGCACCCGCCTGCCAGACTCGATTTCCGCGCAAATCGTGGAAATGTTCTCCACCAATATCGACTTCCGCTCCGACCTGAAACGCGGCGACTCGTTTAATGTTGTCTACGAAACATTCTGGCAAGATGGCGAATTTGTCCGAGCGGGCCGCATCCTGGCCGGTGAATTCACCAACCGCGGCACGACTTACCAGTCCGTTTGGTTCGAAGACCCAGCCAGCAAGCAAGGCGGCGGTTACTACAGTTTCGACGGCAAGTCCCTCAAAAAAGCCTTCCTGAAATCCCCCCTCGAATTTTCCCGTATCTCGTCCGGCTTCTCCATGCGCGTACACCCGATTTCCGGCAACTGGAAAGCGCACAAGGGCATCGATTTCGCTGCAGCAACCGGTACACCTATCCGCGCTTCGGGCGATGGCGTGGTCGATTCCGTCGGCAGCCAAAACGGCTATGGCAATGTTGTCGTCCTGAAACACTGGGCCAACTACAGCACCGCCTACGCCCACATGAGCCGCTTCGCTTCGGGCCTGAAAAAAGGTCAAAAAGTCAGCCAGGGCGATGTGATCGGCTACGTCGGCACCACCGGCTGGTCCACGGGCGCGCATTTGCACTATGAATTCCGCGTCGGCGGCGTGGCACAAGACCCAAGCAAGCTGAACGTACAAGCACAGGCGCCATTGACGGCCGCCGAGCTGAGCCGCTTCCGCATGGTGTCGGCTGACATGATGCACCGCTTCACCCTGCTGCGTCCGAACGACACGGCACTGGCTTCGCGCTAAGCAACACTGCCTTCGGGCAATATATAAAGGCACCGCCCATGCAGATGGCCGGTGCCTTTGTTTTTCCCCGCGCGCTTTTGCGTACGGCACAAATACGGCACAATGCATCCCACCACTGAGCACTCAAGGAGTACCCCATGCTGTATATCGGTTTGATGTCGGGCACCAGCCTCGATGGCGTCGATGGCGCGCTGGTCGACTTTTCCGACGATGGCGGCACGCGCAGCCTGGGCGACGCCTACATTCCCTTCCCCGCCAGCCTGCGCGCCGACCTGATGGCCTTGCAAAGTGCTGGCCAGAATGAAATCGAACGCGAAGCGCTGGCGGCCAATCAACTGGTACGCCATTACGCCGATTGCGTCGCCATGCTCTTGAGCAAAGCGGGCATCGGCCCGGACGCCGTTGCCGCCATCGGCGCGCATGGCCAGACCATCCGCCACCGACCCGAGCTGGGCTTTACGCGCCAGTTGAACAACCCTGCCCTGCTGGCTGAACTGACGGGCATCGACGTCATCGCCGACTTGCGCAGCCGCGACGTGGCGGCCGGCGGCCAGGGCGCGCCGCTGGTGCCCGCTTTTCACCAGGCCATTTTCAATCTGCCCGGCCACACGCGCGTGCTGGCCAATATCGGCGGCATCAGCAATATCAGCGTACTGCACGCGGACGGCATGGTGACGGGCTACGATACGGGGCCGGGCAATGCGCTGATGGATGGCTGGGTCTTGCGGCACCTGGGCCAACCCTATGACGCCAACGGCGCCTGGGCCGAGACAGGCCAGGTCATCCCCGCGCTGCTGGCAGACTTGCTCGATGAACCGTATTTTGACTTGCCGGCGCCGAAAAGCACGGGACGCGACCTGTTCCATGCCGACTGGCTGCAGGGCAAGCTGAGCAACTATGCGCAAGCCAATCCGGCCGACGTGCAGGCGACCCTGACGCAGCTGACGGCCGCCAGCCTGGCGCACGCCATCGCGCGCGACGGGGCGCGGGCGGAAACCGTGTACGTGTGTGGCGGCGGCGCGCAGAACGCCAGCCTGATGGCGGCGCTGGCCCGTGCATTGCCGGGCATGGCGGTGGAATCGACGGAAGCGCTGGGCGTGGCGCCCAGCCAGGTCGAGGCGCTGGCCTTTGCGTGGCTGGCTTGGCGCTTTACACAGCGCAAGCCGGGTAACTTGCCGGCCGTGACGGGAGCGCAGGGGCTGAGGGTATTGGGCGCCTTATACCCGAGCTAAGCGGGCACAGAAACACAAATAGCGGATCGATGATCCGCTATTTTTACATTCCGATAAAACTACTTTATACCGAGAACGATGAACCGCAACCGCAGGTCGACGTGGCTGTCGGATTCTTGATCACGAACTGTGCACCTTCCAGGTCATCCTTGTAGTCGATTTCCGCGCCGACCAGGTACTGGTAGCTCATGGAATCGATCAACAGCTGGACGCCGTTCTTGACCATGGTGGTGTCATCTTCGTTGACGATTTCATCGAAGGTGAAGCCATACTGGAAACCGGAGCAGCCGCCGCCCTGCACGAATACGCGCAATTTCAGGTCGGGATTGCCTTCTTCTTCGATCAGCTGCGCGACTTTTTCAGCGGCGCTATCGGTAAAGATAATAGGGGAAGGGATCACATCTTGCATTTCAGCGACGGCATTCATATCAGGCACTCCTACTAGAAAACATTAAGTCATTATAGACTGTTGGCGCAAGTCGCGCTGCGGCCGCCGCTGACGCGGCAGGCCGGTGTTGTTCCTGCTCACATTTCCGACACGGCCAGGTGCAGCACGGGGTCTGCGCTGTCGTGCCGGCTGAGCTTGCCCTGCACCAATGCGCCGCTGTGCATTTCCAGCACCTTGTAATAGACCTCACCTACAATGCGGGCTTTTGGCTGGATTTCAAGCATTTCGGACACGTACACGGGACCATTGATCTCGCCGCTGACGACCAGGCTCGAGCAGCGCACTTCACCATCGATACGGCCCGCCTCGCCCAGCACCACATACGTGGGCTCGCCCGGCTCGCCCGTGACGTTGCCGCGCACATGGCCGTCGATGCGCAGGCCGCCGCAAAACAGCAGGTCGCCCTCGATCCGCGTGGAAGCGCCGATCAAGGTGTCGATGGGGTTTTTCGCGTTGCGCTCGAACATGAACGTCATCCTGTCGGGTAGGTGGCAGTCCAATTTATCACAGGTCCGGCAAAAAGGCGCCGGACCCGCGCAAGCACCGTCGCGTATCGTTACGGCATCACGGCGATGTGTTGCAAACCGGCCGCTTCTTTCAAGCCAAACATCAAGTTCATGCATTGCACGGCCTGGCCCGATGCGCCCTTGACCAGGTTGTCCTGCACTACCAGCACGATGACGGTATTGCCGCCTTCCGGACGGTGCAAGGCCAGGCGCAGCGTGTTCGAGCCGCGCGTGGAACGGGTTTCGGGATGCGAGCCGAACGGCATCACGTCGACGAAAGGCTCGTCTTTGTATTGCTCTTCGAACAAGGCTTGCAGCTCTTCATTGCTGACATCCTTGTTCAGCTGCGCGTACAGGGTCGAATGCATGCCACGTATCATCGGCACCAGGTGCGGCGTGAAGGTCAGCGCCACTTTCTCGTCCGTGAAACGCTGCAATTGCGCCGTCGTTTCCGGCAGGTGGCGGTGACCGGCCACGCCGTAGGCCTTGAAGCTGTCGCTGCTTTCCGAGAACAGGATGCCGATTTCCGCCTTGCGGCCGGCGCCGGACACGCCCGACTTGCAGTCGGCGATCAAACCGCCCGCGTTGACCAGCCCCGCCTTGAGCAACGGGTAAAAACCCAGCTGCATGGTGGTCGGATAGCAACCGGGGTTGGCGATCAGCTTGGCTTGCTTGATGTCTTCGCGGTTCAGTTCCGGCAAGCCGTACACGGCCTGCTCGATCAGCTCGGGCGCCGTGTGGGGAATCTTGTACCACTGCTCGAACTTGGCCTGGTCTTTCAGGCGGAAGTCGGCGGCCAGGTCGATGACTTTCACGCCGGCGGCCAGCAAGGCTGGTGCTTGCGCCATGGCAACGCCATGTGGCGTGGCAAAGAAGACCACGTCACACTGCTCCAGCTTGGCCTTGTCCGGCGACGTAAACGCCAGGTTGACATGGCCACGCAGGGAAGGATACATGTCAGCAACGGGCAAGCCATCTTCCTTGCGCGAGGTAATCGCCGTCAACTCGACATCTGGATGGGTAGCGAGCAAGCGCAGCAATTCCACGCCCGTGTATCCAGTGCCGCCGACGATGCCAACTTTGATCATGTTCTTTCCTTGTGTATAGATTGCATAAAGATGAAGGGAAACGCTACCCATGGGGTTTTCCGCGTATTTTACAGCGCAACGCCGAGTCACGCTGAAATGCAAAAAAGCCGCGGGACCGAAGTCCAGCGGCTTTTCGACCAGCACCCCGAAAGGTGCTGTAGCGTAGAAATTAACGCTTCGAGAATTGCTTTGCGCGACGTGCTTTGCGCAGACCAACTTTTTTACGCTCGACTTCACGTGCATCGCGGGTCACGAAGCCGGCTTTCGCCAGTTCCGGTTTCAACGCTGCATCGTAGTCGATCAGAGCGCGGGTGATGCCGTGACGAACTGCACCAGCCTGGCCCGACTCACCGCCGCCATGGACGTTGACTTTGATGTCGAAACGCTCGACATTGCCGGTCAGTTCCAGGGGTTGACGGATGACCATCAGACCCGTTTCGCGCGAAAAGTATTCGTTTGCTGGTTTGCCGTTAACAACGATCAAGCCTGTGCCAACTTTGATAAAAACCCGAGCCACTGCACTTTTGCGACGGCCGGTTCCATAATTGTAATTACCGATCATGTCAGTTCCTTAGAGAACAAGTGCTTTAGGTTGCTGAGCAGCGTGCGGATGGGAACCTTCCGCGTACACTTTCAGCTTCTTGATCATTGCGTAGCCGAGTGGGCCTTTAGGCAGCATGCCTTTGACCGCTTTCTCAAGCGCGCGACCTGGAAAACGCTGTTGCATTTTCTGGAAGTTGGTTTCGTAGATGCCGCCTGGATAGCCAGAGTGACGGTAGTAAATTTTCTCAGTAGCTTTGGTACCGGTCACACGCAGTTTGCCTGCGTTGATGACGACGATGAAGTCGCCGGTATCGACGTGAGGAGTAAATTCTGGTTTGTGTTTGCCGCGCAGTCGGAGTGCCACTTCGCTGGCAACACGTCCGAGGACTTTGTCCGTCGCGTCAACCACGAACCAATCGCGCTGGACTTCATGTCCTTTAGCGGAAAATGTTTTCATGTTGACTTCCTAATAGATTACACGCTCAAATGGTGGTTCCGACGATGTTGCTGTTCGGACTCTGCCTTATTTACTTTTCCTGAGCGAACGGAAAGCCGACAAGTATAAGCGGCTTTGCCTTGCCGCGTCAAGCCGCAATCGAGGCCGGCTGCGGCCCGGCGGGCGGCACATGGATGGGCATTCCTCTATTACAATACAAAACGCTTACAATTTTCGGAGAGTACGATGGAATGCAAAGTCAGCTGGAATGGCCCGTCGGGCATGAGTTTTCGGGCAGAAACGGGTTCCGGCCACCTGGTGACCATGGATGGCGCGCCCGATGGCGGCGGCCACAACCTGGCGCCACGCCCCATGGAAATGGTCTTGCTGGGCACGGGCGGCTGCACCGCCTATGACGTGGTGCTGATCCTGAAACGGGGCCGCGAAGCCGTCAGTGGCTGCGAAGTAACCCTGAAGGCCGACCGCGCCGACACCGATCCGAAAGTATTCACCAAGATCCACTTCCACTTCACCGTGCGGGGCAAGGCACTGAAACCGACGGCCGTGGAACGGGCCGTGGCCTTGTCGCATGACAAATATTGCTCGGCGTCGATCATGCTGGCGAAAACGGCGGAAATTACGCACTCCTTCGAAATCATCGAGGAATGATGTAGGTCGGATTAGCGGGGCAAGGCCCCGCGTAATCCGACGACACCGCAAGCGCCAACAATGTTGTCGGATTACGGCCGGCGGCCTAATCCGACCTACCCGACCTGTCAGATGTAATAGGCGGTTTTTGTCATCACTTTACCCATCAGCCCCATCAGCGCCTTCACGGGCGCCGGGGTGTCGATGGCGCCCAAACGCTGGGCGGCGGCGCCGTGCTCCACCTCGTCGATGGCCATCTGTTTCACAATGGCGCGCGACTTGGCGTCCTGCGGCGGCAACTCTTCCAGGTGGCTGGCCAGGTGCGCTTCCACCTGGCGCTCCGTTTCCACCACAAAACCCAGGCTGCGGCCGTCGCCCATGCGCGCGGCAATGGTGCCCAGCGCAAACGAACCGGCATACCACAGGGGATTGAGCAGGCTCAGACGCGAGCCCAGCTCCGTCAGGCGCTGCGCCGTCCAGGCCAGGTGGTCTTCCTCTTCGCGTCCCGCTTCGTCGAACTGGGCGCGGATGGCCGGGCTGTGCGCATAGCGCGCCTGCGAGTTGTACAGGGCTTGCGCGCACACTTCGCCCACATGGTTGACACGCATCAAGCCGGCGCTGTGGCGCTGTTCGGCCGGACTCAGCTCCGCATCGGGCGCATGCGCGGCCGGCGTGGGGCGCGAGGCCGAGGCCACGCCCGCCATGACGCGCAGGGCCTTGTCGGCGCCGACAATCAAACGATCCAGGGGGTCAAAATGGCGGTTCGCGGTCATCGTGGCTATGCTCATGAGTAGTAAAGCATGAATTATAGGACGATAGCGGCCAGCCGTCCCCACGCCGCGCGCAGGGGGATCGGGGCTTTATTGACTTGTGCGCGCTTTTTCCTGCTCGATCCAGTCCACCACGGGGCCGACGGCGTCCAGGCCGGACAGGCTTTTCGCCACGCCCAGGTTCAGTGAAATCAGGAAGGAAATGCTGTCGACGGGAATGTCCGGGCAGTGCTGGGCAAACGCGGCGCGAAAACGCTCCGATTGGAGCACACGCAAGACTTTTTCGCCGCTCATGAACTGCAGCACGCTGGCGATGCTGTGCCCGCCACCTATCGAGTGGTAAATAAACCGGTTGTACTTCGCGTCGATCTGCTTGAAATCGAGCGTTTCCTCCGTCATCAGGCCGGCCAGGTAGTACAGCCCCAGGCTGACGCGGAAGAAACCGATGGCTTCGGCACTGGTCATGCCGGCGCGGGCCACGGCCAGTACCTTGTCCTGCATCGCCTGATCGATCGTTTGCATTGCACTCTCCCGCGCCGTCCTCGGCGCCCACCGGGCCAGCTTGCATGAAGATGCTGTTTTTTTCAATAGACCAAACGATATTTCCACCTTGCAAGTTACATTTTTTGCATGCTACTCTCGTCCTTCACCATTGAATGGATGAAGCACATGATAGAGGTCAAGCACCTGGCAAAACGTTTCCGCATGCCGCCCCACAAGGGCAAGGGCGTGCACGTCAGCGATCCGCGCGAACACGATGGCTGGTTCCACGCCGTGCGCGACGTCAGTTTCAGCTGCGCCCCCGGAGAAGTGCTCGGCCTGCTGGGGCCGAATGGGGCCGGCAAGACGACCACCCTGCGCCTGCTGTCGACGGCCTTGCAGGCGGACGCGGGCAGCGCCCTCGTCAACGGCGTCGATGTCTTGCAGCAACCGCTGGTGGCGCGTCAGAGCATCGGTTTCCTGTCCGGTTCGACGGGCTTGTACGGCCGCCTGACGGCGCGCGAAAACGTGGAATATTTCGGCCGCCTGCACGGCATGCCGGCCGACAAGCTGAAGCGCCGCTGCGACGAGCTGTTTTCCCTGCTGCAGATGGAGGAATACGGCGGCAAGCGGGCCGATCAGTTATCGACGGGCATGAAACAGAAGTGCGCGATCGCCCGCACCGTCGTGCACGAGCCGCAGGTGGTGATCCTCGACGAGCCAACCACCGGGCTGGACGTGATGTCGGCCAAGATCCTGCTCGACTTCATCGCCAGCTACAAGGCGCTGCGCGTGCCGCTGATCTTTTCCACGCACCACCTGCACGAGGTGGAAAAGCTGTGCGACCGCGTCTGCATCATCAACCGCGGCACCACCGCCTTCAACGGCACGGTCAACGAACTGCGCCACCTGGGCGGCAGCGCGGACTTGTACGACGCCTTTGTCAGCGTCATCAACCAGAGAGCCTGAGCCATGTGGACCATTTATCTGAAAGAGTTGCTGGAACTCACGCGCGACCGCAAGACGCTGATTTTCACCATCCTCATCCCCATCTTCGCCATGCCGCTGATCTTTGGCGGCTTTGCTTATGTTTCCAGCAATATGTTCAAGAACGCGAAAACGGCGGAAATGCGCTACGCCCTGTTCGGCAAGGACCATTCGCCGGGCTTGAGCGCGCGCTTTGCGCAGCAGCACAAGCTGCGCGAAGTGCCGCTGGCCAGCGAGGGCGACATCCGCCGCGCCATCGGCGACGACACGATCAAGTTTGCCGTCGTCATTCCGCCCCATTTTGAAGAGTCGCTGCGGCAACAGCAGCAAGCCAAGGTCACCCTGCATTACAACAGCGCCAGCACGGTCGACGTGACCCAGCAGCGGGTGCGCGAGATCGTCGAAGCCTACAACGCCAGCCTGCGCGAAAGCGCGCTGTCGGCACTGAACCTGAGTCCGGCCCAGCTGGCCTTTGCCCTGCACCCCATCGTGCTCGACAAGCAGTCGACGGCCAACGAGCGCGAGCAGATGGGCGCCATCGTCGGCGGCATGCTGCCGTATCTGCTGCTGATGGTGTGCCTGACGGCGGCCATGTATCCGGCCATCGACCTGGGCGCGGGCGAAAAGGAGCGGGGCACCCTGGAAACGCTGCTGCTGGCCCCGGTGCCGCGCAGCGCCATCGTGGTGGCCAAGTTCCTCGTGCTGTTTACCGTCGGCATGACCTCGGCCGTGCTGATGGTGGGCAGCATGGGCGCCCTGCTGGCCATCTTCGGCAGTTCGCTCGAAGGCAACATGGCCGTCATGGTACGCAGCATCGGCTTGCCCGACCTGGCCATGGTGACCCTGATGCTGGTGCCGACGGCCGCCATCTTCGCCTCGATGCTGCTGTCGATCTCGATCTATGCGAAAAGCTACAAGGAAGCTGCCGGCATGATCACGCCATTGATGCTGTTCGTCATCCTGCCCACGGTGGCGGCCATGCTGCCAGGCGTCGAACTGAACTGGATGTGGGCCATGGTGCCGCTGACGAACGTGTCGCTGGCCATGAAGGAGCTGGTCAAGGGCACCATGGATTACCGCATGTTCGGCGTGATCCTGGCCTCGACGACGGTGATCGCGGGCGCGCTGCTGATGCTGTGCCGCTGGTGGTTCAATCGCGAATCCGTGTTGTTCCGCAATTAGGTGCGGGGCGGGGCGCCATCCACCCCCGCCCGGCTGCACTCTGGGCACGCGAAAATGCCGTGTATCGCATGCAACTGCCCAGTACGTCTTAAATTCAATACAATGCCAGCATAGAGTAGCCCTGTAGCATCGGGCAGCAACGCATGAGTCAGGAGTTGTATGGAATTGCAGATCCGCAAATTGTCGAAAACCTACGCGAATGGCGTGGTGGCGCTGGATAACGTGTCGCTGACGATACCGCCCGGGATGTTTGGCTTGCTGGGCCCGAACGGCGCCGGCAAGTCGACCCTGATGCGCACCCTGGCCACCCTGCAGGAGTGCGATTCCGGCTCGGTCTTCTTCGGCGACTACGACGTGCTCGACGACAAGGACGAGATCCGCCGCATGCTCGGCTACCTGCCGCAAGACTTCGGCCTGTACCCGAAGGTGACGGCCTACGAGCTGCTCGACCACTTCGCCACCCTGAAAGGGCTGTCGCAGCGGGCGCGCCGGCGCGAAGTCGTCGATGGCCTGTTGCAGCAAACCAATCTGTTCGACGTGCGCCACCAGCGCCTGGGCGGCTTTTCCGGCGGCATGCGCCAGCGCTTCGGCATCGCGCAAGCGCTGCTGGGCGACCCGAAGCTGATCATCGTCGACGAGCCGACGGCCGGCCTCGACCCGCAGGAGCGGGTGCGCTTCCATAATCTGCTGTCCGACATCGGCGAAGACAAGACGGTGATCCTGTCGACCCACATCGTGTCCGACGTGGCCGACCTGTGCGCCAACATGGCCATCATCAACAAGGGCCATTTGCTGCTATGCGGCAAGACCCAGGAACTGATCGACGAAGTCAGCTGCAAGATCTGGGCACGCTTTGTCGACAAGAAAGAACTGGCCAGCTTCCAGCAGCGCCACGCCGTCATTTCCACGCGATTGCTGTCGGGCCGCACCCTGATCCACGTCTACAGCGACGACGATCCGGGCGACGGCTTCGAGGAAGCCATCGGCGACCTGGAAGACCTGTATTTCGCCACCATTGCGGGGCGCCACCGCGTCGCCCCGCAGTGCGACTGAGGGGACGGCCATGTTTGCCATCGCCCGCTTTGAAGCGCGACAGCGACTCAAGCTGCTGTCGACCTGGGTGTATTTCGCCATGTTCCTGGCCTTGGCCATGCTGTGGATGGCGGCCGCCGGCGGCGTCTTCAAGGAGGCGAGCATCAGTTTCGGCGGCAAGTTCCTGATCAACGCACCGCGCTCGCTGGCGTTCACGTGCAGCGTGCTGGGCTGCTTTGGCGCCGTGGTGGTGGCGGCCATGATGGGCCGCTCGGTGCAGCAGGATTTCGAATACGGCATGCAGCATTTCTTCTTCAGCGCGCCGATCAGGAAATACCAGTACGTCTTCGGCCGCTTCCTCGGCGCCTATCTGGTGCTGGCCGTGGTGTTTTCCAGCATCGTGATCGGTGCCTGGCTGGGCGCCTGGCTGCCCGGCATCGATCCGGAACGGCTGGGGCCGCAACGGACGCTGGCCTACCTGATGCCGTATGTGTTTACCCTGCTGCCGAACCTGTTCATCTTCGGCGCCATCTTCTTCGTCATCGCGGCCCTGACGCGGCGCATGCTGCCTGTGTACATCAGCTCGGTGGTGATGCTGATCGGCTACCTGGTGGCGCCGTCGCTGGCGCGCGACCTCGACTACAAGACCCTGGCCGCCCTGATCGACCCCTTCGGCACGACGGCGTTGATACGCCTGACGGAATACTGGCCGAACGCGGAGCGCAACGCGCGCCTGGTGACCCTGGAAGGCGTGTACCTGCTGAACCGCGCCATCTGGTCGGGCTTTGCCCTCGTGGCCTTGCTGCTCGGCTACTGGCGCTTTCAGTTCCACGCAACGATGGACGCGGGCACCGCCAGGCGCCGCAGCGAGGGCGAGGCGCCGCAGCGCCTGTCGAACGCCTCGCTGTCCACGCAGGAAGCGCCCGACTTCGCGCAGCGCAACCTGGCCGCCCTGCTCTTCAAGATGAGCTGGCTGAACCTGCGCGAAACCATCAAGAACATCTATTTTGTCGTCATCGTGCTGGCCGGCGTGCTGACCATGTATGCGGGCGCGCTGGACATGGGTTCCATGTACGGCACGAATACCTATCCCGTGACGGAAAAGGTGCTGGACATGGTCAGCGCCTCGTTCGCCCTGTTCATGCTCATCATTACCACCTTCTACGCGGGCGAGCTGGTGTGGCGCGAACGGGAAGCGGGCACGTATCAGATGCTCGACGCCCTGCCCGTGCCGAACTGGCTGCCCCTGCTGTCAAAGCTGTTGGCGCTGGTCGGCCTGCAAGCCTTGCTGAGCCTGATCATCATGCTGTGCGGCATGTCGATCCAGGTCTTCAAGGGCTATTACCGCCTCGACCCCGGCCTGTACGTGGAATCGCTGTTCCTGTCGCACCTGCCCTACTATGCGCTGGTGGCCGTGCTGGCCATCTTCGCGCAGGTGCTGATCAATCAGAAATACCTCGCATATTTCGCCATGATTCTGTACCACATCGCCAGCATCAGCTTTTCCTCGCTGGGCCTGGGCGACCCGCTGCTGCTGTACGGCAGCACGCCCGAGGTCGTGTATTCGGCCATGAACGGCGCCGGCCACTTTGTGTTGCGCGAGCGCTGGTACCTGCTGTACTGGAGCGGCGCGGCCGTCATGCTGACGGTGTTGTCGCTGCTGTTCTGGCCCCGCGGCGCGCAGGACAGCTGGCGCATCCGCCTGCGCCTGGCGCGCCACGGCCTCACGCATGGCGTGCTGGCCAGCTTTGCGGGCGGCGCCCTGATCTTCGTCGGCGCAGGCGGCGTGCTGTTCTACGTTTTCCACGTGGCCAACGATTACCAGTCCGAATTTTCCCGCGATGCGGACCGCGCCAGCCTCGAGCGCCAGTACCGCAAGTTTGCCGCCACGCCGCAGCCGAGAATCACGGACGTGAAACTCGACGTGGCCATCTACCCGGCGCAGCGCACCCTGGCCGTCACGGGCCGCTATCTGCTGCAAAACAAGACCGGCCTGCCGATCAGCCACATTTTTGTGCAGCAAGACCCGACCGCCACCATGCGCCTGCGTTTCGACGCGCGCGTGCATCCGGGCCTCGACGACGGCAAGCTGGGCTTTTACAGCTACCGCCTGGCCGCGCCGCTGGCGCCAGGCGCCACCCTGGGTCTCGATTTCGACGTCCGCTATGCGCCGCGCGGCATCTTCGGCCTGGGCCAGGACACGCCCGTGGTGGCCAACGGCACCTTCTTCACGAATGCCGTGCTGCCGCACATCGGCTACCAGCCGCAGCAGGAATTGACGGACCCGCGCGACCGCAAGAAACACGGTCTGCCGGCGCGCGAACGGGCCTTGCCGCGCGATGATGCGAAGGGCCTGGCCGACAATTACGTGAGCAACGACGCCGACCGCATCAATTTTGACGCCACCGTCAGCACCGTCGACGGCCAGACGGCCATCGCGCCAGGCATGCTGGACAACGACTGGATCGCCAAGGGCCGCCATTACTTCCATTACATGCTGGACCAGCCCATCCTGAATTTCTACGCCTTCCAGTCGGCCCGCTACGCCGTCAAGCACGAGCGCTGGCAAGACGTGGCCATCGACGTGTACTACCATCCCGGCCACGAATACAACCTCGATCGTTTCGTGCGCGGCAGCAAGGAAGCGCTCGATTACTACACGAAGAACTTCGGCCCCTACCAGCACAAGATCCTGCGCATCGTCGAGTTCCCCCGCTACGCCACGTTCGCGCAATCGTTCCCGAACACGATCCCGTACTCGGAAGGCCTGGGCTTCATCGCCAAGGTGGACGACAAGAACCCGAAAGACATCGACTATCCGTTCTACGTCACGGCGCACGAAGTGGCGCACCAGTGGTGGGCGCATCAATTGGTGGGCGGCAACACGCGCGGCGCCACCGTGCTCAGCGAAACCCTGGCCGAATATTCGGCCCTGATGGTGATGAAGAAAACCGTGGGACCGGCCAAGATGCGCCGCTTCCTGCGCTATGACCTGAATCAATACCTGATGGGACGCAGCGAAGAGCGCAAGAAGGAATTGCCGCTGGCCGAAAATGAAAATCAGACCTACATCCATTACAACAAGGGCAGCCTGGCCATGTATTTGCTGCAAGATATCATCGGCGAAGACAAGGTCAACGGCGTGCTGCGCGACCTGCTCAAGACCTATGGCCAGAAAGGCCCGCCGTATGCGAGCGTGACGGCGCTGATTGCCGGCTTGCGCCAGGTCACGCCGCCCGAGCAGGCTTATCTGATCGACGACCTGTTCGAGAAAATCGTGCTGTTCGACAATCGCGCCCTGTCGGCCACGGCCACCAGGCGCAGCGACGGCAAGTATGCCGTCACCATCAAGGTGCAGGCGGGCAAATTGACGGCCGGCGAACAGGGCGAGGAACACGACGCGCCCCTGCACGACTGGATCGAGATCGGCGTCGACGATGCGAATGGCCATCCGCTGCTGCGCGAACGCCTGCGCATGACGGCCCGCCAGGCGAGCTATACCGTCATCGTCGGCAGCCGCCCCGGCAAGGCGGGCATCGATCCCGACAACAAGCTGATCGACCGCAAGCCGGACGACAATATGGTCACCGTCGAGCTCGAAGAACCGTGACGAACAATGGCCGCCTGTGCATACAGGCGGCCACTTCGGTATCGTTGGGAGTCAGGCGGCGGAGCGCGTCACCAGGCTCAGGCTGATGCCCATTTCCGTCAGGTGCTGCATGTCGGCCAGCGACAGGTCGAGCGGCGCGTCGACCGTGTCGTCGCCGTTCAATTCCAGTTGCAGCTCGGCCACGATGCGCGGCATCGTGAACGTCACGCCGCGCGAGCGGCATTCGGCCAGGTAGCTGCGTATGCGCGATGGCAACACTTGCGATTTGGGTGCCTGCGCGATCAGCACTTCAAAGCCGGAATCGAGATGCACGCGATTCGCGCCCTTCGCCTCGCCCTTGCGCCATTGCCGTTCCGGATCGGTGGGCAAGACTTCGAGGATGGATTTGAGCGTGGGGTCGTCCCCATGCACCGACAGCTTCGCCATATTCATAGTGCAAGACTTTCTAGTCAGATCAGACCGACAAGTCTACGCATGGGCGGCAAATATGTCCATACGGCAATATTTAATATCAAGCGCTCATTTGTGCTGCATCAACAACAGGCGGAACAGGATTGTTCCGCCTGCCACACACGCTACAGCGCCACGCCGCGCGCCTGCAGAGCGGTCCGCACGCCGGCGCCATAGGCTGGATCGGCCTGGTCGAAGTGCCCCAGCTGACGCTGCAAGGTTTCCGGACGCACCAGACTCAAGGGACCGGCCAGGTTGTCGAACAGGTTCTGCTTCGCCTGAGCCGACATCAAACGGAACAGATTGCCGGCCTGCGTGTAATCGTCTTCCACGCCGCGTCCATCGTAGCGCGCCGCGCCGCCATCGAGTGCCAGCGCCCCCTCGCCATGGCCCAGCCCTTGCGGCGCACTGCCTGCCGCCGCCACGTTCGCGTAATTGCGCGCCGCGCCGCCATTGTGGATCGCCATGCCGCCGTCGCGCTGCTGGTTATGGAAGGGGCAGCGGGCCGCATTCACGGGCAGGTGCTGGTGGTTCGTGCCGACGCGGTACAGCTGGGCGTCGTGGTAGGCGAACAGCCTGCCTTGCAGCATCTTGTCCGGCGAGTAGCCCATGCCCGGCACGGCGTTGGCCGGCGAAAAGGCCGCCTGCTCGACTTCCGCGTGGTAATTGTCCGGGTTACGGTTCAGCTCGAAAATACCGACGGGCAGCAGCGGGAAGTCCGCGTGCGGCCACACTTTCGTCAGGTCGAACGGGTTCCAGCCCGTCCGCTGCTCCCATGCATCGAGTTGCTCCTGCGTCGCCACCTGCAGCTTGACTTCCCACTGGGGGAAATCGCCGCGTTCGATGGCGCCGAACAGGTCGCGCTGGGCGTAGTCGGGGTCGGCACCGGCCAGGCGGCCCGCTTCCGCGGCCGGCAGATTCTTGATGCCCTGGCGCGTCTTGAAGTGCCATTTCACGTACACGCGCTGGCCGTCCGCATTGATCAGGCTATACGTGTGGCTGCCGAAGCCATCCATGTGGCGGTAGCCGTCCGGCGTGCCCCGGTCCGAGAACAGCATGGTGACCTGGTGCAAGCTTTCCGGCGCATGGCTCCAGAAATCGAACATCATTTCGGCCGATTTCAGATTGCTTTGCGGATCGCGCTTTTGCGTGTGGACGAAGTCGGGGAACTTGATCGGGTCCTTGATGAAGAACATGGGCGTGTTGTTGCCAACCAAGTCCCAGTTGCCCTCTTCCGTGTAGAAACGTACGGCGAAACCGCGCGGGTCGCGTTCCGTGTCGGCACTGCCGCGTTCGCCGCCGACGGTGGAAAAGCGGGCGAAGGTGGCCGTCTGCTTGCCCACTTCGGCAAACAATTTGGCCTTGGTGTAGCGCGAAATGTCGTGCGTGACGGTAAAGGTGCCGTAGGCGCCCGAACCTTTGGCGTGCACGACGCGCTCGGGGATGCGCTCGCGGTTGAAATGCTGGAGTTTTTCGATCAGATGGAAGTCTTGCAGCAGCAGCGGGCCGCGGGGGCCGGCGCTGAGGGAATTCTGGTTGTCGGCGACGGGGATGCCCGAGGCGGTACTGAATGGCGGCTGTTGGCTCATGGCTGCTTTTCCTTCGTTGTTGACTAATGGAACTAGTGTAACGAGGTCAACAACAAAGGAAAAGCTAATTGATTTTATCGATCCGATAGCTATTTACAATGCGCACCCTTGCGCATCGCATACGCCGCCAAGCTGCGCCTGCAACTTCGCGGGCTGGCCCAAAAAGCCGCCGATATCGATCACGGACAGCTTGCCGCTGCCATCGTCGAGCACGAAGGTAGGAAAACCCTGGCCGCCCACCTGCGCCAGCAAGGCGCGGCTGGCGTCGATGTGCCGCTGCGTGGCGGCGCCCGCCTGCCGCGCATACTCGGCCTGGAAGGCCACCCCGTCCATGTCCAGCTCTTGCACCAGCGCCACCAGCACGGGCACGTCGGCGATGCGCAAGCCGTCCACGTAATGGGCACGCTGCACGCGCTGCAGCATGTCCAGGCCCTTGCCGGCCAGGACTTCAGCCGCCAGGATGGCCGTGATCGGCGGTCCGGAATCCATCATGGCCGTCGTGTCGTTCAGCAAACCATTCATATAAGCTTCGCCAAACGGCTGGCCCGACAATTGCTCGATGCGCCGGTCGTGCGGCAGCACGTAGCCGCGCCACTCGGGCGTGATCTGGCGGCGATTGCTGCCCGTCATCATGCCGCCGCCGTGGAACGCCACCGTCAGGCCGGGCACGGCGCGCGCCGCCTCGACCAGCGGCGCGGCGCCGTAGCACCAGCCGCACAGCGGGTCGAAAATGTAGTGCAGTGTGGGCATGACTCTATCCTTTATAAAACTGAAACAGATGACTTGCAAAAACCGTAGCGAGCGGCGCTAGTTCTGGCAGAGAAGCGCAACGGTGCTAGAGCACAGTGAGCATCGCAGGCCGGAAATCGCGTCGCGCAGTAGGTTTTTACCATTTCATTTCGCCTTTGGCGACTTTTGCGCTAGTTTCCAGGGCGCCCTCCAGGCCCGCCTTCGGATAGCGCATTTTCATCGCCTCGATCAGGGCGGCCGAATTGGCGGCCTTGGCCGTTTCCGCTTCAAACGTCACCACGTAGTCGCGCGTATAGCTGATGCTGTCCGGCGTCAGGGGCGAGCCGACCTTGAAGTGGCCGGGCACGACGGTGACGGGGTTCAGGGCGGCGATGCCATCGAGAGTCTTGAGCCAGTCCTGGCGCGATTGGGCGCTTTGCGTATCGGCCATCCACACGTGCAAGTTACCAAACAGCACCACGCCGCCGACGACAGCCTTGATCGATGGAATCCACACATAGGTGCGCGCTGGCGTCGGGCCGGCGATGTCCAGCGACTGGCCTTCCAGGGCGATGCGCTTGCCCGTCAACGCTTCGGGAATGACGATGCTTTTCGGCGCATTGTCTTTCAGGATAGGGCCCCAGTAGGCGACCTTGGCATCGGCCTTGCGGCGGATTTCCGCCACGGTTTCTGGCGTGGCAACGATTTTCGCCTTCGGGAAGGCGGCCTTGATCACGTCGAGGCCAAAATAGAAATCGGGATCGCTGTGGCTGATGTACACGGTCGTCAGTTTCTTGCCGCTGGCGCGGATCTTCTCCACCAGTTTTTGCGCTTCGGCGCGCGAAAACTGCGCATCGATCAGCACGGCGTCATGCTTGCCCGCCACCAGCACGGAAGCGACGGGGAAGATGGCCTCTTCGCCCGGGTTGAATACTTCCAGGGTCAAGGGGGCGCTGGCGGCGGCCGAGGCGGCACCGGCGGCAAACAGGGTGGAAACAAGAACGCTGCTGATGGATTTGGAGAACATGATGTGCCTTCACAAGATGGTTGGGATGAATGCATCTTACGTTGCTCGGTTCGGTAGAAAAACCCGATAAACCGCAATAGTTTGTTGCACAATTCGGTGCAATCGTCGATTCGGCAAGCGATGTCGGCTACGGCACGGTGTATTTTCCCGTCAATGACGTGCGCGAAAGCCACGCGGCCGGCGACAACGTGGCGCCGTTACAAAACGTGTCACAGCGTCATGATGGTGTCACATTGCATTGCTATCTTGCTAGCTCTTTCAAACCTAGCCGGATGAACCACATGACACGCAGAAAAATTTCCGTCGCTGGCTGCAGCGTCGCCATTACCCTGATGCTGGCCGCCTGCGGCAGCGATGCCAAAAAAGAAGACGTGGTGGCCGAAGCGCCGCCGAAAAACGTCATCTTCTTCCTTGGCGATGGCATGGGCCTGACCACCATGACAGCCGCGCGCATCTATTCGGTGGGCGAAGACGGCGCGCTGACCATGGACACCCTGCCGGAAACGGCCTTCGTCAAGACGTTCTCGAACGATGCGCAAGTGACGGACAGCGCGCCATCGATGGCCGCCTACATGACCGGCGTCAAGATGAACAATGAAGTCATCTCGATGTCGGCCAACACGGTCGCCATCGATCCGGGCACGGATGCAAACGGCAACAAGCTGGTCAACAAATGCGGCACCGGCAACGGCACGCCCGCCACCACCTTGCTGGAACTGGCCAAGGCCAAGGGCTTCGCCGCCGGCGTCGTCAGCACGGCGCGCGTGACGCACGCCACGCCAGCGGCGACTTACTCGCACATCTGCCACCGCGACCTGGAAAACGATATCGCCGCAGCCCTCGTGCCTGGCGGCACGGGCTACAACAGCGCGCTGGGCGCCACCGGCCTGGAAGTGGTCCTCGGTGGCGGCGCACAATTCTTTACGCCATTCAAGAGCGGCGGCAAGCGTTCCGACGACCGCGACCTGGTGGCCGAACTGAAGGCGAAGAGCTACACGGTCGCCAACAACGCCACCGACTTCAAGGCCGTCGATCCGGCCAAGACGGACCGCCTGTTCGGCGTGTTTACGTCCAGCCACATGAGTTACGACCTGGACCGCGATGCGGCCAAGGAACCTAGCCTGGCGGAAATGACCACCAAGGCCATGGACGTGCTAGCCAAGAACAAGAAGGGTTATTTCCTGATGGTCGAAGGCGGCCGCATCGACCATGCGCTGCACGAAACGACGGCCAAGAAAGCGTTGCAAGACACCGTCGCGTTCGACAACGCCATCAAGGCCGCCATCGAAAAAGCCAAGCTCACCGATCCGACCCTGGCCAATACCCTGATCGTCGTCACCGCCGACCATGACCACACCCTGGTGCTGAACGGCTACGCCAAGCGCACGGGCAAGACGGCTGCCGGCAACCCTGGCGTGCTGGGCGTGGTGAAGAACTACGTGACCGGCGCGGTCGAGAAAGACCTGGACGGCGCACCGTATTCCATCATCGGCTTCGGCAATGGCGAAAACCGTACGCAATCGAGCCGCGCCGCCATGGCCAGCCTCGACGAAACCGTCACCAGCGCCAATGCCTACCACCAGGAAGCGGTAATCCGCACCTCGGCCGGCAATGAAACCCACGGCGGCACCGACGTCTTCCTGGGCGCCATCGGCAAAGGTTCGGAAACCTTCCTGGGCACCATCGACAACACCAAAGTATTCGGCCTGGTCAAGACGGCCGGCGGTCTGTAACCATCAAGACATCAGAACTGGACAAGCACATGAAACATGCATTGAAACTCTCCTTGTTGACCACGCTCGTGGCCGCCAGCGTTGCCAACGGCGCCTACGCCGCCGACGCCAAGAACGTCATCTTCTTCCTCGGCGACGGCATGGGCCCGTCCGTCGTGACGGCCGCGCGCATCTACCAGTACAAGGAAGACGGCAGCCTGACGATGGACACGCTGGAACGCACGGCGCGCATCAAGACGTTCTCGAACGATGCGCAAACGACGGACAGCGCGCCATCGATGGCCGCCTACATGACCGGCGTCAAGATGAACAATGAAGTCATCTCGATGGCACAGGAAACGATCGCCAAAGAGCCCGGCCGCGATGCCAACGGCAACCTGGGCGTGGACAACTGCCCGGCCGGCGGCAAGAGCGTGCCGACCATCCTGGAACTGGCGAAAGCCAAGGGCAAGGCCGTGGGCGCCATCACCACCACGGAACTGACGCACGCCACGCCGGCGACGACGTTCTCGCACATCTGCAACCGCAATGCGCAATACGCGATCGCCGCGCAAGCGGTGCCAGGCGGCGCGGGCTACAACGCCGCCCTGGGCGATGGCGTCGACGTGCTGATGGGTGGCGGCCGCAACCACTTCACGCCTTGGTCGACCAGCAACAAGTATGGCCGTGCCGATGGCCGCAACCTGCTGACGGAATTTGCCGCCAAGGGCTACACCGTGGCCGCGACGAAAGCGGAAATGGCGGCAGCGCCAAGCGGCAAGAAATTCATCGGCCTGTACAGCACCCGCAGCCACCTGGAATATGAACTGGACCGCACGGCCACGCCACCGCTGGGCGAAGGCGCGACCCAGCCTAGCCTGTCGGAAATGACCCTGAAGGCCATGGACTTACTGTCGAAAAACACGAACGGCTACTTCCTGATGGTCGAAGGCGGTCGCATCGACCACGCCTTGCATGGCATCAACGCCAAGCGCGCGCTGACGGACACCATTGCCTTCGACGACGCCATCAAGGCGGCCATCGCCAAGATCAAGGAAACCGATCCAAAGCTGGAGAACACCCTGATCGTCGTCACGGCCGACCATGACCACACCCTGGCCTTCAACGGCTATGGCAAGCGCGGCAATCCTATCCTCGACATCAACCGCGGCTACAAGGATAACCAGCCGAGCAAGGATGCCGATGGCAATACCTACACCACCCTGGTGTTCGGCAATGGCCCGAACCGCCCTGACCTGCGCAGCAATGTCGACAGCGCCACGGCACTGAAAGACAACTACCTGCAAGAAACAGGCGTGCGTCTGGCCAGCGAAACCCACGGCGGCGGCGACGTCAAGCTGCTGGCCACGGGCGCCGGCGCCAAGGCCTTCAAGGGCACCCTGGACAACACCAAGGTGTTTGACTTGCTGAAGGCGGCCTTCGGCTTCTGATCCACATCAACACGGCAACCCCACCGGGGCGGATGGCGTATGCCCTCCGCCCCTCTGCACGTAAAGGCCACACCATGAAATCGTCCCTGATCGCCGTCCTCCTCGCCGCCGGCTTTGCCGCCGGCGCGCAAGCCGCTCCTGCAACCCCTTCGGCTCCCGCCGACCTGGACCTGGGCATCACCTACTACAGCCGCGTCCTCACGCCGGAAGGCGTGACGCGCGAAAGCCGCTACGAAGAAAAGATGCTGCGCCGCCCCGGCCACGTGTGGGTCGAGCGCGTGCTGGCGCCGTCGACGGACGCGCATGCGGGCCACAAGCACGGCGAGAACACCAAAGTGGCACTGAAGGCCACGCAGCATGAACACAAGCACTTCAATCCCGTGCTGATCCCCCGCCACGTGATGCTGGAAAAGAACACCGTGCGCGTGGAATACATCGATGCGCACGACAAGATCGTCGTCTCCATCCCGAAAGCCGAATACGAAAACGTCAATTTCGACGGGTCCTGGGAAAACAGTTTTTACCTGCTGGACCCAAAACTGGTGACCGCCATGCCGCTGTCGAAACAGGCGTCGAACGTGACGGGCGCGCGCTGGCGCGAAGTGGAAAAGAATGGCGTGTTCCAGCGCATCCTGTGGGATGAGCAAAAGCAGATTCCGCTGATTATCGAAAGCGGCGACCGCGCGAATACCTTCTACCGCCGCGTCGACGTCAAGCTGCAGCCTACCGTCAGCAAGGCGCAGCCGTGGGCGAATTTGCAGAACTACGCGCAGCGCGAGTATTCGGACTACCTGGACTAAGCGTCAGACTAACGCCAAGAAAATCGGGACGTAAAAAAAGCCAGGGACGTCCCTGGCTTTTTTGTGGCTGGCGCCCGATTACTCGGCCGCTGCCGCTTTCTTGGCCGGCGCCTTCCTGGCGGCCGGCTTTTTCACGGCCGCCGCTTTCTTCGCTGGCGCCTTTTTCACGGCTGCCGCTTTCTTGACGGCCGTTTTCTTCGCTGGCGCCGCGCCTTCTTCGCCTTCGACCTCGGCCGCCTTCGTCTTGGCGCCCGGCTTGGCCTTGCGCTCTTCAAACTCGAAGCTCACCTTGCCATCCTTGCCGCGCACGAGGAAAGCCTTGAACGGGCGACGGGTACGCTGGGATACAAAGCCCGGCAACAAATCCGTCTTGCCATCGTTGAGCAGTTTTGCCATTTGTTCCGGCAAGATTTCCTGCTGCAAGATGATGCGGCCGCTGCGGAAGTCGCACGTCTTCGGCTTGGCCACGCTGTGTTCGCACACATAGGCCAGGCCCATTTCATACACGCCGGCATTGCACTTGGGGCAAGGTCCCACGGGCGTCTGGCCCGTGAAATCGACGCCTTCGCCATCTTCGCTCTCGTCGTTCTGGCCGAAATCGAATTCCAGCTTGAAATTCTTGATCTCTTCATCGCGCACGATGCGCAAAATGGCGGCGAACGGACGGCCCATCTTCGAGCGAAAACCTTGCAGCGGGCCGATGGTGCGGTCCTTCAGCAATTGTTCCACTTCGGCGATTTCGAACTGGCGCGAACCCGGCGTCTTGCTCATCGAGAATTCGCACTTGGTGCAGGCGAAACGGCGGTAGTTTTCCTTCACCACGCCGCCGCAATTCGGGCATGGCGTTTCCAGGGTAGCGTAGTCGCCGGGAATCGTGTCGTTGTCGTATTCCTTGGCGCGCTTGACGATGATTTGCGTCATCTGCGCGATTTCACGCATGAATTCTTCGCGCGAAATCTTGCCTTTTTCCATCTGCGACAGCTTGTATTCCCACTCGCCCGTCAGCTCCGGCGCCGTCAATTCGTTGACGCCCAGGCCTTTCAACAAGGTCATCAGCTGCGACGCCTTGGCCGTCGGAATCAGTTCACGGCCTTCGCGGATCAGATAGCGTTCCGTCAGCAAACCCTCGATGGTGGCCGCGCGCGTCGCTGGCGTGCCCAGGCCCTTGCCGGCCATCGCATCGCGCAGCTCGTCGTCGTCGATCAGCTTGCCAGCGCCTTCCATGGCCGACAGCAACGTTGCTTCAGTGAAGCGCGCTGGCGGCTTGGTGACCAGGCCGTTGGCGCTGACGCTTTCCGTCTGCACTTTCTCGCCCTTGGCCACTGGCACCAGGTTGCCGTTGCCATTGCTTTCCTTGTCCGCGTCCGTCGACGCTTCCTTGCCGTAGATGGCCAGCCAGCCCGGATTGGTCATGACCTTGCCTTCAGTCTTGAACTGATGGCCGGACACTTCCGTGTAGCGCGTGGTGACCTGGAATTCCGCAGGCGGGAAGAACACGGCCATGAAGCGGCGCGTGACGAGGTCGTACAATTTTTGTTCCGGCTCGGACAAATTCTTTGGCGCGATCGTCGTCGGGATGATCGCGAAGTGATCCGAGATCTTCGTGTTGTCGAAGATGCGCTTGTTCGGCTTGACCCAGCCCTTGTCGATAATCTGCTTGGCGAACTGGTGGTAGTTGCTGTTTTCCTTGACCGTTTCCAGCGCCTGCAGCACGGTCGGCATATAGTCTTCCGGCAGGTGGCGCGAATCGGTACGCGGATACGTCAGCACCTTGTGCTTTTCGTACAGCGCCTGGGCCAGGCCCAGCGTGTTCTTGGCCGAGAAGCCGAAACGCGAGTTCGCTTCGCGCTGCAAACTGGTCAGGTCGAACAGGCCCGGCGCCATCGAGGTGGTCGGCTTCGATTCTTCCGTGACGGTGCCTTGGCGGCCGCGGCAGGCGGTGGCGATCGAGTCGGCAGCGGTCTTGCTCCACAGGCGCTCGGCGCGCTTCTCGGGATCGTTCTCGTCCTTCTTGAACTTCGTGTCGAGCCAGCGGCCTTCGTAGATGCCGGCCGCGCAGACGAATTCGGCGCGCACTTCCCAGAAGTCGCGCGGCACGAATTTTTTGATCTTGTCTTCGCGTTCGACGACGATGGACAGCGTCGGCGTCTGCACGCGGCCCACGGTCGTCAGGTAGAAGCCGCCCTCTTTCGAATTGAACGCCGTCATGGCGCGCGTGCCATTGATGCCGATCAGCCAATCGGCTTCCGAACGGCAGCGGGCCGCGTCGGCCAGCGGCAGCATTTCTTCGTCGCTGCGCAGGTGCGCGAAACCGTCGCGGATGGCGCCCGGCGTCATCGACTGCAGCCACAGGCGCTTGACCGGTTGCTTGGCCTTGGCGTTTTGCGCGATCAGGCGGAAAATCAGCTCGCCTTCGCGCCCCGCATCGCATGCGTTGATGAGGGTGGAAACGTCTTTACGCTTGATCAGCTTGTTTAATACTTTGAGGCGCGCTTCCGTCTTCGGGATGGGATTGAGCGCGAAATACGGGGGAATCATCGGCAAGTGCGCGAAACTCCATTTGCCGCGCTTCACGTCGAATTCTTCCGGTACGGCGATCTCCAGCAAGTGGCCAACCGCCGACGACAGGACGTATTCATCCGATTCAAAGTACTCATCGTGCTTGGTAAAGCCGCCAAGCGTCTTCGCGATATCGTTCGCGACAGAAGGCTTCTCGGCGATGATGAGGGTTTTTGTCATATTTTTTAGTCTCGAAAAATGCTCTAGGATAGTTTCAGCATGCGCATCATACAGTGCATTGCCAGGCGCCGACGCTTTTGTCTGCGCAAGGCCTTGTGACTTGTGGTCTTGTCAAGCGGCCAATGATAAGCGCCTAATGAAGAATTCGGCAAGTTATCTGCAAGCAAGAATGCGCCAGCGCAAAAACAATGGCCTGGCGTGCGCGGTGTCGCAGCATATAGTAAGGGAGATGGCGCGGCAGTGGCGCCAGGTGCGGCCAGGGGCGTTGATATATTAGTGCAGCAGGCGCGGCGGGAGGTCTTCATCGTCGACGAACAGGTCGTCGAACATCAGCGCATCCGGTTCCTTGCCTTGGCTCCACAGCAGCATCAGCACGATGACTTTCAGCTTGCCCAGCGACACGGGCGCCTCGTCGAGCGCCAGCGCCCGTTCGATGACGATTTCGCGCTGCAGCGGCGAGAGCACCTTGGCGCTTTCGAGGAACTGGATGAAACCGATGGCGGCCGTGCCCAGCACGTCGCTTTCCTGCTGCACATAGAAACGCGTGCCCGTGGAACTGGCCGTCAGGGTTTGTTCGACGCCGGCCATGGCGTTCAAGTCCGTCAGCCACACGAGCGCTTCGGAAATCTCCACGTCGTCGAAACCGACGGCCGACAGTTTGCGCGCCAGGACTGCCGGCTCGGGGCAGGCATCGGGGCGATAGTAAGTCTCGTAGAGGTACACCAGGATATCGAACATGGCTCTACTCTAGCAGCTAAGTTCGCTAAGACACAAGGGTGCGCACCGACAAAGCGCGCCCGTGCTGCAAGGCCGCCACACAAGTGACAAGCTGTCATTTGCAGCGTTGAAACAGTCCTCCCGGCAAGCGTTCCACCCGCCCCGCCAGCTCCAGCGCCAGCAATTCGCCCATCAGCGCGCCCATGGCCAGGCCGCTGCGCGCGGCCAGGGTATCGGCATCGACGGGATCGTGGCCCAGCGCGGCCAGCAGCGGCGTCTCGTCTTCCACCGCTGCCGGCACGGCGGGGACGCCACCCAGCCACTGCAGCTCTTGCAGCACGTCATCGGCCGACTCGACCAGCTTGGCCCCCTGCTTGATGAGCGCATGGCAACCCTTGGCCAAAGTCGCATGGATGGAGCCGGGCAAGGCATACACGTCGCGCCCCTGCTCGCCGGCCAGGCGCGCCGTGATCAATGAGCCCGATTGCGCGGCCGCCTCGATCACCAGCACGCCGCGCGCCAGGCCGCTGATCAGGCGATTACGGCGCGGAAAGTTCCCCGGCATGGCCGGCAAGCCCAGCGCGTACTCGCTGACGATGCAGCCTTGCTCGGCGATTCTTTGCGCCAGATCAAGGTTGCGTCGTGGATACACCAGATCGGCGCCCGTGCCGATCACGGCCACGGTCGCGCCCGCGCCGCGCAAGCCGCCTTCGTGCGCCTGCGTGTCGATGCCCAGCGCCAGCCCGGAAATGATGGTCAGGCCCGCCGTGCTGAGCGCGTGCGCAAACGCGGCCGCATTCTGCATGCCTTGCGCGCTGGCATTACGACTGCCGATGATGGCCACGCCGGGACGCGACAGCAGTTCCGCCCGCCCCCGCACATATAACAAGAGCGGCGGATCGGCGATTTCCAGCAGCAGGGGCGGATACGCGGCATCGGCCAGGGTCAGCACGGCATTGCCGGGCCGCTGCAGCCACTGCAGGGTAAGCGCGAGCTGGCTGTTGGCCACCGGCTTGGTCGGCTGCACGATGGCGCGCGCCACGCTGGCCGGCACCACTTCGCGCAAGACCTCGAATGGAGCGGCGAAGATTTGCGGCGGCAAGCCGAAGCGGGCCAGCAAGGCGCGCGCCGCCACCGGCCCCACGCCGGGCAGGTGCTGCAGGCGCAGCCAGCCCGCCAGTTCCGTGGCCGTGTCCACCGTCGTTGCAATTGCATGCATGGCAACCTCGCTGTGTACTGTGCCATCCCATGCTAGCGCCATGGCACGGACGTGATACCGACGCGCGCAACAATGCGTGCAATGGCGCTGCAAAACGGCCCGCCGTCCACAGGGTAAGGGGCGTCTGTGATAAAATTTCCCTTTGCAGCAAACTAATCGACGCACTGGCAAACGCATCTGCCGCGCCGTTGCGCCATACGCGCCCAACCGTAGCGTACCCAAAAATAAAATAGCCCTGCCATCGTCCGCATGGCCCAGGCATGAATAATCCGGCGCACCGGCGCCCACCTTAACCAGTCGAATCCGTATGTCCATATTAAATATCCTGCGTTACCCCGATCCTCGCCTGCACACGGTCGCCAAGCCCGTCACCGAATTTGACGCGCGCCTGCAAACCCTGATCGACGACATGGCCGAAACCATGTACGACGCCCCTGGCGTCGGCCTGGCCGCGTCGCAAGTGGACGAGCATATCCAGATGATGGTGATCGACATCACCGAAGAGAAAAACCAGCTGCAAGTGTTCATCAACCCGGAAATCACCTGGGCCAGCGAAGAAAAGCAGGTCTACGACGAAGGCTGTTTGTCCGTGCCGGGCGTCTACGACGGCGTCGAGCGCCCTGCCCGCATCAAGGTGCGCGCCCTGGACCGCCACGGCAAGCAGTACGAACTGGAAGCCGATGGCTTGCTGGCCGTCTGCATCCAGCATGAGATGGATCACTTGCTGGGCAAGGTATTCGTCGAATACCTGTCGCCGCTCAAGCGCAACCGCATCAAGACCAAGATGATCAAGGAAATCCGTGGTCTCGAGCGCGAAGCGAGCTTGCGTGCGCAGAACCGCCGTTTCTGAAAACACCTGACCAAACCTACTGCGCGTCGCGACTTGCGGCCTGCGATGCTCACTGTGCTCAAGCACAGTTCCGCTTCTCAGCCACAATTCGCTTCCGCTCACTACGGTTTTGTAAGGTGTTCAAGGAGTTTTTGCAGTACAGCTGATAGACTAAGCAGCAACAGTCGTCGTTACACCACGCCAGCCTGGCGCCTTCGGGCGCGGGCCTGCGCACCTCACGTCAAGGAACCATATGAAAGTGATCTTCGCAGGCACGCCTGAATTCGCCGCCACGGCCCTGAAAGACTTGCACGAAGCGGGATTCGAGATTCCGCTGGTGCTGACCCAGCCCGACCGCCCTGCGGGACGCGGCATGCAGTTGCACGCCTCGGCCGTCAAGCAGTATGCGCAACAGCACGGCATCGAGGTGCTGCAGCCGCTGTCCTTGCGCATGGACAGCAAGGACCCGCAGCGCGCCGCCGAAGCGAAAGCGGCCCACGAACGCCTGCTGGCCACGGACTATGACGTGATGGTGGTGGCGGCCTACGGCTTGATCTTGCCGCGCAGCACGCTCGACATCAAACCCTGCATCAATATCCACGGTTCCCTGCTGCCGCGCTGGCGCGGCGCCGCGCCGATTCATCGCGCCATCGAAGCGGGCGACGATGAAACGGGCGTGACCATCATGCAGATGGAAGAAGGCCTCGATACGGGCCCCATGCTGGCCATCGAGCGCACGCCCATCGAAGCGGGCGACTCCACCGGCACTCTGCACGACAAGCTGGCCGCCCTGGGCGGCAAGATGATCGTCGAGACCCTGCGCAAGATGCAGCAGCAGCCGCTCGAAGCCGTGCCGCAGCCGGAAGCGGGCGTCACCTACGCGGCGAAAATCGCCAAGGAAGAAGCGGCGCTCGATTTCAGCATGTCGGCGCTGGAACTGGGCCTGAAAATCCGCGCCTTCAATCCGTTTCCCGGCGCCTGCGGCCAGGTCGATGGCACCACCATCAAGATCTGGGCCGCCGAGGTAATCGAAGCGGACAGCAAGGAAGCGCCTGGCCAGGTGCTGGCGGCCGACGCCCAGCACGGCATCGTCGTGGCCTGCGGCAATGGCTCCTTGCGCCTGACGGAACTGCAAAAACCGGGCGGCAAGCGCCTGCCCGCAGCCGAGTTCATCAAGGGCTTCCCCCTCGAAGGCAAGCGTTTCGCTGAATAGCGGCAAGACGCGCCCATGGACCAGCTGACCGCCCTGCGCGCCCTGCGCCGCGTCGTGGAACTGGGCAGCTTCACGGCCGCCGGCGCCGCGCTGGGCATATCCCACTCCATCGTCTCGCGCCAGGTGCGCCAGCTGGAAAGCCAGCTGGGCGCCCAACTGCTCAACCGCACGACGCGCCGTTTCGCGCTGACGGCCGCCGGCCAGGAATACTACCTGGCCAGCCGCGACATCCTCGACGCCCTCGACGCGGCCGACCGCGCCGTCGCCATGCACCAGGCGCAGCCGTCCGGCAGCCTGCGCATCAATGCGCCGATGGCCTTCGGCACCCTGGAACTGGCCGCCTGGCTGCCCGATTTCAGCCGCCAATATCCGCACATCCACATTGATCTCGTCTGCAATGACCGCATCGTCGATCTGATCGACGATGGCTTCGACGTGGCGCTGCGCCTGGCGCGCGGCTTGCCCGATTCCACCCTGGTGGCGCGCCAGCTGGCCAGCAGCCGCACAGTGGCCGTCGCCTCGCCCGCCTACCTGGCCCGCCATGGCCATCCGGCCACGCCGCAAGACCTGGTCCGGCACAATTGCCTGATGTATACCTCCGGCGACAAGCCGGCGGAATGGTCATTCACCGATGGTGACGGCGCCGCCCACAAGGTGGCCGTGCGCGGCAGCCTGCAAGCCAACACCAGCGTGGCCTTGCGCGAAGCGGCCGTGGGCGGCATGGGGATTGCCGGCGCGGCCGCCTTCATCGTGCGCGACGCGCTGCGCAGCGGCCAGCTCGTGGAAGTCTTGCCCGGCTACACCTTGCGGCCGCGCACCCTGTACGCGCTGTATCCGCACAGCCGCCAGCTGTCACCCAAGGTCAGGGCCTTCATCGATTTTTCCGTGCGGCACTATCAAGATCGCCACTGGGATTGATCACGGCTGCTGCAGCGCCTTGCGCACGGCGCGGAACTGCTGCGTCAAGCCGCCGTAGCCCCAGGCCGCCTGGCGCGCATCGTGCACGTGGATGTAGCTGACGTCATGCACGGCGCCGAGATACTGCTGCATGGCGGCGAACACGGCGGCGATATACGCGGCCTTTTCCGCCGCCGTATTCGTTTCATCGCTGATCAGGATATCGAGGAAAAAGCTGGCCTTGCCTTGCGCCTGCAAGGATGGCCCGCCGACGAACCAGTGCGCCGCGTCAAGATGGCTGATCGCCACCGACGTCAGTTCGGGCGCCTTGTGCAACAGTTGCGCCGTCAATTGGCTCAGGGTGGCGGCGATGGCGGCCGACTGGCGCGCATCGGGTGGCGTGGACAAACGCAGGTTCAGGATGGGCATGGGATGCTCCGCAAGTGGATGAAGCTCCATTCTAGGCAGGCGGGAGGTAAAACGGCAGCCTTCGCCTGGCACAGGATCTGTGCGGTTTATGCACCAATAAAAAAGGGCTTGCCGCGGCAAGCCCTTTTTGCATCGAGCGCCCTTGCTTAGCGGCGCTGCACCTTCATCAGGCGCCCACCCACGGACGACGACAGGCTGACCTCGAAGCGGCCGCCGGCCGGCAAGGCGCTCACGTCGACGCTGGCTTTGCCACCCGTCAAGTCACTGGCGACCACCGTCTTGCGGCCATCGGCGGCCACGTGCAGCACGGCGGCGTACGGTTCCGCCTCGGCATTCCAGACCAGCGCCAGCTTGCCGCCGCTTTGCGTCGCATCGAACGTGGCATCGTTGGCGGCCGCCTTGCTGCGCCGCGCCGGGCGCTCGAGCTTGGCCAAAGCCTTGCCATTTTGCAGCACTTGCACGTCGCTGATGTCGCCCGGGTTGGCGAAGCTGACGCGGAAATGGCTCATGGCGCTGCCGCCGTGGTCGGCCACGGAGACGCCATCGAAGGGCAAGTCGATAGTCTGTCCCGACACCGTCAACACGCGCAAGGTATAAGCATGGCCGCTGCCGCTGACAGCGGCACCGATGCGCACCGACGAGGCAACGGCGGGACGCAGGCCCACGCCAGATGGCGTGATGCGGCCGGAAATGGTCAGATAGCCATGCTCGGCCACGGACATGCTGGCGGCCAGCACATTGCTGCCGGCAATCTGCGTGCTGCGTTTTTCCAGGAATTGCTGTACCCGCACATAGCTGTAGTCCGAGAACCAGGCGCCGCTGCAATAGCTCATCACGTCCTTCATCGGCGTGCTGCCATACACCGCCTTGCTCAACTGGCCGATGCTGCCCGCATAGCTGCTGTTGTACAGCGGTTGCGGGCCCAGGTCGCCATTTGCATACGGGTAGTCGGTGGCCGCGCCAGCCGGGCCGCCGCAGGCAACGTGCTGCAGCGAATGATTGTGGCCCAGTTCATGCACCAGCGTAGTCAGCCATTCAGGCCAGCTATTGCCGAACGGATCGACGGAGGCAATGCTGTTGAACCTGGCGTCCAGGCCGATCGCCGCCGTGAAATCGCCATTGTCGGTGCGAGAATTGACGTACGCCAGGCCAGCGGCGCGCGTGGAAGACATTTTCGGCACGAAGCCATAATAAAAGGCGCCGCTATCTTCCTGGGCGCGCTTGCCGTTCAGGGCTTCCAAGGTCGGGCTCCACCAGCTGTCGGCCGTGCTGCTGCCCGATACGCTCAGTGGGGCGCGCGTGCTAATGCTGATATTTTCCGCCGCATACGGATACACGCGGGTCAGCGCAGTACGGATCACCTCCGCGTCCGGCAGTTGCCCCACGCCATCGTCGGTGCTCAGCGGTACCAGCACCAGGTGGATTTTCGCCGCGCTGGCCACGACGGGCGCCGCTTCCTGGCTCACTTGCGTACCGTCGTTGCCCACGGCCGTCACGCGCACGCGCACGCCGGGCAGAATCCAGCCGGAAGGCAGGACGGCGCTGAAATTGCCGTTGAAACTGTAATCGCTTTTCGTTGTCGGCAAGACCGACGGGCCGCTCATGGTAATGCTGCCCAGGTTGCTGCCATTGGCGGCCGTCGCATTCAAGGTCACGGCCGGGCTGGCCTGGCCCGCCTGCGTGGCCAGCACGGACACGCGCACGGCGGCCGGCTTGCCGCGCGTCAGGCGCAAGGCGGCATCGCTGGCGTTCAAATTCAGTACCTGCGCGAAATCAATGCTGCCCAGAGTAAAGGCCGATACCGTGCCCGCATTCACGGCGATGCGCGAAGCGGCCGACAGCATCACGGTCCCCGTTGCCGACGCTGGCGCGGACAACACCAGCTGGCTGGCACTGGCGCTGACGATGACGGCCGGCGTACTGCCCACGGTCGCCGCGCTGACCTGGTCGAGATTGCTGCCCTGCACCGTCACCGACAAGGTCGCGCCGTTGACGGCCGACGTGACCGACGTCACTGCCACGCTGGGCAAGACCGTGTACGGTTCGCTGCTGATGACGTCGTTGTAGGGACCGCGCACCGTCAGCGCTCCCGTTGCCGCGCCCGCAGGCACCACCACCGTTACGCTGCCGGCTGTCTGGCTTTGCGGTGTTGCCGCGGCGCCATTGCCGAACTGCACCGCCGTCACGGCGCCCATGCCGCCGCCCGCGATCGTCACGCTGGAACCGACGCCACCCGTCGCCGGCGCGACGCCGCTCACGCTCAATGGCAGGTACACGTTCACGTTATAGCTGGTGGCCGCCGTGCCGCTGGCGCTGACGAGGCTCAAGGCGCCCGTGACCGGCACGCCCGGCATGGCCAGGGTCACGCTGCTGTCGCTGCTGGCGCTGGCGGTCACGTTCACGCCGCCCACCTGGAAAGCCGTCACGCGGCTCAGATTGCTACCCGTCACCACCAGGCTGCCGCCCACGGCGACGTTCGCCGCCGAGACGGCCGTCACGGCAGGAATCACAGCAGGAATCACGACGGGATTGCCCGACGTGGTTGCCACCACGGTGTCACCGCCACCACCGCCTCCTCCGCCGCAAGCGGACAGGCCCAGCATGACAAACGATGCTACAAGCAGATGGTTTTTCATGGCTGGCAACCATGTTGGTACAGCGCGAGGCCGGGGAGGACATGGGAGAAATGTGACATATTGGTGACTTTTGGTGAGAATGTAATTTCGAAGAACCAATATTATGGGTTAATTCGATTCCTAAAGACAACTATTAATGCTTTTGATTCAATTGGTTTTGATAATAGTTAAAGTATCTGTTTGGTAATCTTTATTTTTGGAATTATTCACGTCACTCTGTATTGTCTTAAATCAAAATTATTTTCCATTGCAGCTATTGCCATTCAAATCATTAAAAATATGCTGAGATGGCGCAAATAATGTGGAAATTTTTCCACAGCCTAGAGGCCATGTCTTCCTACCAATTTTGGCGGAAGAATTAACGTTTTGAGTAAGATTTTCAGGAATGAAATTTTCAGAAGCTGTCGTGGCGGAAGGCGATGTGTGGCAATGTGTTGCAAGAAGGCCAGCCGTGGGGCGAACGGCCGCTTTTGCTTAAAACCAAAGCAGCCTGATGCCGTATAATTTTAGACCCGGTGAAATCAGGCGATTGCCACCTTCTGCCCGGCTTACCCGGCCGGCACACTCCGTCAGCTGATCCCGCTGGCCTGCAACCGCCTCGTACAGTCTTGTCGCCGCGCCGCCGCCCGTTTGCCTATTGAAAGCATGAAATGAACGATACCGTGATCCCCGCCATGTCCCCGACCGAAGCCTCCTTGCGCGCCATCCTGGCGCAGCGGATCATGATCCTCGACGGCGCCATGGGCACGATCATCCAGCAATACAAGCTCGACGAAGAAGCGTATCGTGGCGGTCCCGCCGGCCGCTTCATCGATTTCGCCGCGCCGGCCGACAGCGGCGCGCGCGAACTGTTCGTCAAGGGCAACAATGAGCTGCTGACCCTGACGCAGCCGCACATCATCCAGGAAATCCATGAGCGCTACCTGGCGGCCGGCGCCGACCTGATCGAAACGAATACCTTCGGCGCCACGACGATCGCGCAAGACGATTACCACATGGCCCACCTGGCCTACGAAATGAACGTGCAGGCGGCCAAGCTGGCGCGCGCCGCCTGCGATAAATATTCCACGCCGGACAAGCCGCGCTTCGTCGCCGGCGCCCTCGGGCCCACGCCGAAGACGGCGTCGATCTCGCCCGACGTGAATGACCCGGCCGCGCGCAACGTTACCTTCGATCAATTGGTGGCCGCCTACCTGCAGCAGACGCAGGGCCTGGTGGAAGGCGGCGCCGACGTGCTGCTGGTGGAAACCATTTTCGACACCCTCAACTGCAAGGCGGCCCTGTTCGCCATCGACCTGTTCTACGAGCAAAACCCCAGCGTCGTGCGCCTGCCCCTGATGATTTCCGGCACCGTCACGGACGCGTCGGGCCGCATTTTGTCGGGCCAGACCGTGCCCGCCTTCTGGAATTCCGTGCGCCACGCGAAACCGCTGACGATCGGCCTGAACTGCGCGCTGGGCGCCGCCCTGATGCGCCCGTACGCGGAAGAGCTGGCCAAGATCGCCGACACTTTCGTCTGCATCTACCCGAACGCGGGCTTGCCCAACCCCATGAGCGACACGGGTTTTGACGAGTTGCCTGCCGACACGTCCGCCCTGCTGCGCGAATTTGCCGACGCGGGTTTTTTGAACATGGCCGGCGGCTGCTGCGGCACCACGCCCGAGCACATCGCCGCCATCGGTCAATTGCTGTCGAAAAACACGCCGCGCACCGTGCCGGCCCCATCGCACGACTTGCGCCTGGCCGGCCTGGAACCGTTCGTCGTCAACGACGAGTCGCTGTTCGTCAACGTGGGCGAGCGCACCAACGTCACGGGTTCGAAAGCGTTCGCGCGCATGATTCTCAACGAGCAATACGACGAAGCCTTGTCCGTGGCGCGCCAGCAAGTGGAGAACGGCGCGCAAGTGATCGACATCAACATGGACGAAGCGATGCTCGACTCGCTGGCCGCCATGACGCGCTTCTTGAACCTGATCGCTTCGGAACCCGATATTTCGCGCGTGCCCATCATGGTCGACTCGTCGAAATGGTCGGTCATCGAAGCGGGCCTGAAATGCGTGCAGGGCAAGGCCATCGTCAATTCCATCTCGATGAAGGAAGGCGAAGAGGAATTCCTGCGCCAGGCGAAGCTGTGCCGCCGCTACGGCGCGGCCGTGATCGTCATGGCCTTCGATGAGAAGGGCCAGGCCGACACCTTCGAGCGCAAGATCGAAATTTGCGCGCGCGCCTACCACCTGCTGATCGACGCGCTGGACTTCCCGCCCGAAGACATCATTTTCGACCCGAACATCTTTGCCGTCGCCACCGGTATCGAAGAGCACAACAACTACGCCGTCGACTTCATCAACGCGACGCGCTGGATCAAGGAAAACCTGCCGTACGCGAAGATCTCGGGCGGCGTATCGAACGTGTCCTTCAGTTTCCGTGGCAACGATCCGGCCCGCGAAGCCATCCATACCGTGTTCCTGTACCACGCCATCAAGGCCGGCATGACCATGGGCATCGTCAACGCCGGCATGGTGGGCGTGTACGACAACCTCGACCCGGAACTGCGCGAGCGCGTGGAAGACGTGGTGCTGAACCGCCGCGAAGACTCGACGGAACGCATGATCGAATTTGCCGGCACCCTGAAGGCGGGCGGCAAGGCCGAGGCGCAAACCCTGGCCTGGCGCGAAGGCACGGTGCAGGAGCGCCTGTCGCACGCGCTGGTGCACGGCATCACGCAATTCATCGTGGAAGACACGGAAGAAGCGCGCCAGGAACTGCTGCACAATGGCGGTCGCCCCATCCACGTGATCGAGGGTCCCTTGATGGCCGGCATGGACGTGGTCGGCGACCTGTTTGGCCAGGGCAAGATGTTCCTGCCGCAAGTGGTGAAATCGGCGCGCGTCATGAAGCAGGCCGTGGCCCATCTGATTCCGTTCATCGAGGAAGAAAAGCTGCTGGAAGAACAGCGCACGGGCATCGTCGCCAAGCCGAAAGGCAAGATCATCATGGCGACCGTCAAAGGCGACGTGCATGACATCGGCAAGAACATCGTTACCGTCGTTCTGCAGTGCAATAACTTCGAGGTGGTAAACATGGGCGTGATGGTGCCGTGCTCGGAAATCCTCGCGCGCGCCAAGGTGGAAAACGCCGACATCATCGGCCTGTCGGGCCTGATCACGCCATCGCTGGAAGAAATGGCGTATGTCGCCAAGGAAATGCAGCGCGACGAGCATTTCCGCATGCTCAAGATTCCCCTGCTGATCGGCGGTGCCACCACCAGCCGCGCCCACACGGCCGTGAAGATCGCGCACAACTACGAAGGCCCCGTGATCTACGTGCCGGACGCCTCGCGTTCCGTGTCCGTCGCGCAGTCACTGCTGACACCGGAGCAGCGCGACAAATACGTGGAAGACATCGAACTCGACTACGCGCGCATCCGCGAGCAGCACGCCAACAAGAAGGCCCTGCCCATCCTGCCGCTGGCGCAAGCGCGCGCCAACCGCATGGTAGTACCCTTCGACGGCGCCTGCACGCCCGTGAAACCGAAGTTCATCGGCCGGCGCGTGTTTAAAAACGTCGACCTGGCCACCCTGGCCAACTATATCGACTGGGGTCCGTTCTTCCAGACCTGGGACCTGGCCGGCCCCTTCCCCGCCATCCTGACGGACGAAGTGGTGGGCGACGCGGCCACCAAGGTGTACGCGGAAGCCCAGGCCTTGCTGAAAAAACTCATCGACGGGCGCTGGCTGACGGCCAATGGCGTCGTCTCCTTGCTGCCGGCCAACAGCATCAATGACGACGATATCGAGGTGTACACGGACGATACGCGCAGTACCGTGGCGTTCACGTATTACGGCATGCGCCAGCAGGGCGTCAAACCCGTGGTCGACGGCGTGCAGCGTCCGAACCAGTGCCTGGCCGACTTCATCGCGCCGAAGGCATCGGGCGTCAAGGATTACATCGGCATGTTTGCCGTGACGTCCGGCCTCGGTATCGAGAAATACGAAAAGCGCTTCGAGGATGCGCACGACGATTACTCGTCCATCATGCTGAAATCGCTGGCCGACCGCCTGGCCGAGGCCTTCGCCGAATACCTGCACGAGCGCGTGCGCAAGGATTTGTGGGGCTATGTGCCGGACGAGCAGCTGGGCAACGACGACATGATCGCTGAAAAATACGTTGGCATCCGCCCGGCGCCCGGCTACCCGGCCTGCCCGGAACATACCGTCAAGAAAGAAATGTTCGAGGTCATGCAGGCCGAGGAAATCGGCATGCAGCTGACGGAATCGTATGCCATGTTCCCCGGCGCGGCCGTGTCCGGCTTCTATTTTGCCCACCCGGAGTCGAAATACTTCGTCGTCGGCAAGATCGGCATGGACCAGGTGGAAAACATGGCCAAGCGCCGTGGCGCCAGCATCGAAGACGTGGAACGCTGGCTGTCGCCGAACCTGTCGTAACGCCATCGCCTTGGCCTGCGGCGCGCGGAACTTTTCGCGCGCCGCGGCGCACTAACGCAGTATGCCGGCCGGCATGCTGCATGCCCGCTCCGGCCCGTTCCCTGACTGGCTAAGGAGGATATATGGCAACCAACTTCAAATTGAAACGCTGGCAGGATCAGGTGATCCTGTTGCTGGGCCTATGGCTGATCGTCTCGCCCTGGGCCTTTTCCTATCCCGAAGGCTCGCCGCAGATGATGAACGCCATTGTCTCGGGCCTGGTGATCGCCGTGCTGGCCGCCTTCGACTTGTACAAGACCTATTTCTGGGCCGTCGTCGTCAACCTGCTCGTCGGCGTCTGGGTGGCCGCCTCGCCGTGGGTATTGCGGCTGGCCGATCAGCGCGTCGTCATGTGGAACGAGCTGCTCGTCGGCATCGCCGTCGTCGTGCTGGCCCTGTGGGAACTGCGCACCGACCCCGAGCTGCACAAGCACTGGCCTGGTGCGGCAGCGTAGCGGCGTAAAAAAGCCCTGCTACGGCGTCGCCGTGCAGGGCTGTTTTTGACGGGTCGCGTAGGTCGGATTAGCGCTTGCGCGTAATCCGACACCACAGTCATCGCCAACAATGTTGTCGGATTACGCGTGGCCTGGCGGCCGCGCTAATCCGACCTACAGTGCGTAACGGACGACGTTATCGCTCCATTCGTAGGCCGCCATTTCCAGCTCCACCAGGTCATCCGGCGACATGGCCAGGTCGCGCAAGGTCGGGACGATCTCGCCTTCCATGTCTTCGATGCGCTCGATGCATTCGGCCAGGCGCAGCAGGTCGCCGTAGAAGCCTTCGCGCGACAGCAGCGCTTCGGCCACTTCGTCGATCACTTCGATCTGGTTCAGGATTTCCGACATCGGCACGCCGAACAAGGTATCCATCAGGGACATGATGCCGACCGTAAAGGCGATATCGGCCGAGTGGGCGTGGTTCGGGCGCAGTTTATGCGCGAGCAATTCGAGCAAACGGCCGCGCGTGGTGGCCAGCATCAGCAGCGGCGTCATGCTATGGCCGCGCTTGCTTGGTTCCGCGTACAGCATGATTTGCAGCCAGCGCTGCAGCTGGCGGCGGCCCAGCACGGTGACGGCCTGGCTCAGCGAATCGATGCGCTGGCGCGCGCCCACGGCTGGCGTATTGACCAGGCGCAGCAGGTTCAGGGCCAGCGACACGTCGCGCTTGATGGCGCGCTCGATTTCCATGTTGTCGGCGTCCGACGTCACCAGGGTCATCAGTTCCATGACGGCCAGTTGCGATGGCGACAGCTTCTTGCCCGTCATGATGGCGGGCTTGGCAAAGTAATAACCCTGGAAGTAATCGAAGCCCAGGTCCAGGCCCGACTTGAATTCTTCGCGCGTTTCGACCTTTTCCGCCACCAGTTTCTTGTTTTCCTGCTTGAAACGGGGTGCCAGCGCTGCCAGCACCTTCGGGTCGACCGTGCTCATGTCCATCTTGACGTATTGCACCAGCGGTAGCAGTTCCTGCACTTGCGACGTATCGGACACGACGTTTTCCAGCGCGAAGGTGAAGCCATGGCCCACCAGTTCGCTGATGCGCGCGCGCACTTCCGGCGTGACGGGCATCGATTCGACGATTTCCAGCACGACTTTTTCACGCGGCAGGAAGACGAAGATGTCGCTCATGATCACGTCGGCATCGACGTTGACGAAACCGAGCGCGTCGCCGATGACCTTTTCCATGCCCAGCTGGGAAGCGTGGGCGATCACGGACGCCGTGGCGGACAGGTCGCTGGTAATGTTGGCGGGGCCGACCGGAGCGTTGCGGAATAGCAACTCATAGCCGAACAGGGCCTGGTTGCGGTCGAGGATAGGTTGTCGACCCAGATAGAACTCGCGCACGCGCAAGGGTTTCGGGGTGATGTCGTTGCTGGAAATATCGATCATTAACTCTTCATCAATCACGTCGAGTGACACCGGCCGCGCCGCGCCCGCATCAAGGTTCACTATTGACAATACTTTAGCTGAATTCCGCCCGCGCTGTGGGTATTTTGGCAGCAATCCAGTTTATTGTCGTCAACAAATTAGGCCGCCGGCGTGTCTTGCACCACCCCGTCGACAAATAATTTCAATTCGCCGGGCGCAAACGCCGTCCATTGTTCATTCGTCGTCAGCGGCTGGGTAACGATCACGGCCACTCTGTCCTGGGGCGTCGTTACCTGGGAAAAGTCCACGCTCAGGTCTTCATCGGAGAGTTTAGCAGTTGGGAACGGATGTTGTCGCACCAGATAGTGCAAGCTGGTCGAGCAATGGGCAAACAGGGCCTCGCCGCTCGACAGCATCATGTTGAACGTGCCGTGGGCCGCGATGCTGGGCAACAATTGCGCCAGCGCCGCATGCAATTGCGGCAAGGCCGGCGGGGCATCGCCAAAGCGCGCATGCAGCTCCTGCAGCAGGTAGCAGAAGGCCAGTTCGCTGTCCGTGCAGCCGACGGGGCGGTAACTGCCCGTCAGCACGGGATGAAATTCCTTCAAATCGCCATTGTGGGCAAAGACCCAGTAGCGGCCCCACAGTTCGCGCACGAAAGGGTGGCAGTTTTCCAGCGCCACCTGGCCTTGCGTGGCCTTGCGGATATGCGCGATGACATTGCGCGACTTGATCGGATAGCGTTTGATCAGTTCGGCCACGGGCGAGGCGATGGCCGCCTGGTGGTCGACGAAATGGCGCACGCCGGCGCCCTCGAAAAAGGCGATGCCCCAGCCGTCATGGTGGGTATCGGTATGGCCGCCGCGCATGGCGAAGCCGGTAAAACTAAAGACAATGTCCGTGGGGACATTGCAATTCATTCCGAGAAGTTGGCACATGGTCTGTTTGCAGCTGGATAACACGGCCACCATACCACGCCATCTGGCGGATTGGTATGGCGGCGATGCCCATCACATTAGTGCAACAGGACCGGCTGGCTCATGAGGGAATCGTAGCTGCCCAAAAATTCATCGATCTCTTCCATGCTGGGTTCGCTGGCGATCAATTCCGTGACGTCGCGGCGAAAGTGTTGCGCAAGGATGCCGGCGATAAACGTTTCCCGCTTGCCCCCCTTGTCGACGATTTCATAGCCGCCGAAGCGCAGGGCTTCCAGGTCGCCATCGACGCCGAATTCCACGACGCTATATTGTTCGCTGTTATAGATCAGGTTCATTTTGCATCCTTCGCTCAAGCAAGAGAAACTCTTGCGGTTTCAGGACAGAGGTGGGGTCCCTACGCCGCCATTTCAAGCGACCGGGCCACCCTGCGGGCTACAGAGTTGTAACGAGATGCAAACTGCGACTGCGGTAAGACGATCAGGAAGCTACGTTGAGGAAACAAGCAAGTCTGCTTCCAGCGCCAGCAGGACATCGTAGGGACTGGCGGTCAGCCAGGTGCGCAGCTGTTCGATGTGCGAGGCGTCGGCCAGGCTGATGAACAGGCGCGCGGGCGGATGGCGCAGCAGACGATTTAATGTTACACGCAATACGAGATTGCCGCTGCAGCACAGGCAACCGGGCGCGATGCGCAACAGTTGCAGTGGAAACGATGGAGAAGGGGAATTTTGTCCGGCCAGGTCGGCCAGGATGGCGTTGCCGTCGGCGAGCCCCTCGAGGATCACGGCGGTCGCTTGGTCAGGCTGCAAGGCTTGCGCGATGGCCGCTTCGCGCTCGGCGGCGCGGCCACCGCTGACCAGGGTCAGCGGCGTCGGATGCCTTGCGGCTGCCGTCACAGGCCTTTCTTGGCCAGCTTGCCCGGTTCGACGCCCAGCTGTTTCAGCTTGCGGTACAAATGGGTACGCTCAAGGCCCGTTTTTTCCGCCACGCGGGTCATGCTGCCGCCTTCGCGGCCCAGGTGGTGTTCAAAATACATGCGTTCGAACGCATCGCGCGCCTCGCGCAGCGGCAAGTCGAATGACAGGTTGTAGCCATGGCCTTCGGCCACCGCCGGTACGGCGATGCCTGGGCGCACCATCAGCTGTTGCGGCGCGCTGCCGCCAAAGCTGGGCACGGGATGGCTGCTTTCCTCGGCCACCACGGGCGCCGCGGGACGGGGCGCCACGCTCGGCGCACGCACGGTTTCCTGTGCCCGCGTCAAGCCTTGCTGGACTGCTTTCAGCAGTTTTTGCAAGGCAATCGGTTTTTCCAGGAAGTTCATGGCGCCGATACGCGTCGCCTCGACCGCCGTATCGATGGTGGCGTGGCCCGACATCATGATCACCGGCATGGTCAGCAAGCCATCGCGCTGCCACTCCTTGAGCAAGGTGACGCCATCGGTGTCGGGCATCCAGATATCCAGCAATACCAGATCCGGCGCACCGGCGGCACGCGCTTCGCGCGCCTGCTGCGCATTTTCGGCCAGCTGGATAGCATGTCCTTCGTCGCCCAGAATTTCCGAGAGCAACTCACGGATACCCATTTCATCATCCACTACGAGTATGTTTGCCATTCGTGTCTTGCCTTCCTCATTTCGCCGGCCGACGCGCACAAGATGTACACGGCGGACAGCTATGATTTTATTAGTGTTTTAAATACTAAACCAGACCCTCACGCCAGGAATTCCTGGGCAGGAGTGTCGGGAGCTAACTTTAACAGCAAAATGACCACCGAAGCGCCATTGCCGTCGACCCGGTTCTCGATATCGATGCGTCCGCCGTGTTCATCGATAATTTTCTTTACCATCGCCAGGCCCAAGCCCGTGCCGCGGGCCTTCGACGTCACATAGGGCTCGAAGGCGCGCGCCAGGATTTTTGGCGCGAAACCAGGCCCATTGTCCGTGATGGCCAGCCGCACGGCGATATTCACGCCGCCGTCCGCACTGCGATAATGAATTGCTTCCGTCCTTACGTCAATCCGCGGATGCGCCGAGTCCGGCGGCAGGTCGGCCATGGCGTCCTGCGCGTTCTGCAGCAGGTTATGGATCACCTGGCGCAACTGGGTCGGATCGCCCATCACCATCGGCAGATTCGGCGCCAGCAGCGGGTGGATGATGTCGCCATCGTCGCCGCGCAGGTACAGGTTCAATATCTCTTCGATCAGCTCGTTCAGGCGCAGCGGTACGAGCACGGCCGGCGGCGTGCGCGCATAGTCGCGGAAGTCGTCGACCATGCGCTTCATCGCATCGACCTGCTTGACGATGGTGGTGGTGGCGCGGCTGAGCAAGTCGGCGTCGGGCTGCTCCAGCTTGCCTTCGAGCTTCATCTGCAGACGCTCGGCCGACAGCTGGATCGGCGTGAGCGGATTCTTGATTTCATGCGCCAGGCGGCGCGCCACCTCGCCCCAGGCGATCGAGCGCTGCGCGGAAATCACGTCGGATATATCATCGAAGACGACGATGTAGCCGCTGCCCGACTCCAGCGGCAGGCGCGAGCCGCGCGCCAGCAAGGTGATGTCATGCTCGTCGGCGCTGCTGCCCACGCGGCGCGGAATCTCGATCTGCCGCTGCCAGTGCAGGCGCTGCTGGTTGCGGCCCGATGCCGATTGCGCGCTTTGCGCCGTGAAGGCGCTGATGATGGCGCCGCCAAACTCTTCCATTCCAGCAATATGCGCCAGCGGCTGGCCCACCATGCTCATGCCCGAATGCTGGAGGATGCGCTCGACCGATTCATTGCAGGTGACCAGTTTGAAATCGCCATCGAGCACCATCACGCCGGCCGACATGTTCGCCAGCACCGATTCCAGATGGGCCTTCGCATTTTGCAGGGCGGCGCGGTTGCTTTCCACGGCCGTGCGCGCATCGAGCAATTGGCGCGTCATGATGTTGAACGACTGCGTCAGGGTGCCCAGTTCATCCTTGGTGGCGACGATGGGGCGCGGCGACAGGTCGCCCTCGGCCACGGCGCGCGTGCCTTCGGCCAGCAGCAGCAGGGGCTGGGCCAGGTTGCCTGCGATCAGGAAGGCGCTGCCGATGGCGCCAAAGATGGCCAGCAGCAAGGTCAAGGTGAGGATTTCCATGTACATCTTGCGCAGCCCCACGCGCGCGACGAAACGTTCCTTGTATTCGCTGTAGGCGGCGCGCAGCACCTCGCCGTTCGTCGCCAGCTTGGGCGGCACGGCCTGCAGCAGTTGCAGGTAGCGGGGCGAAACGGACGGGCCCGGCACGGCCACCAGCACGCGCAGGCGCAGGCTGGCCGCCGTTTCCAGCGACGCTGGCAGGCCCGAGCGGAAACCGCCGCCGCCCGATTCCGTGCCGTCGTCGTGCAATTCCAGCCCTCCTTCGGCCGAGGCATAGCCGGCCGGCGAGGCCGCCTGCACCAGCATGGCCGGCGTCGGCAAGTCGGCCGCGCTGTGCGGCCCCGCGCTGGCCAGCAGCACGCCGTCGCCGCTGACGAGCATGGCGTTTTGCATGCCCTCTTCGCGCAGCAAACTCGTCAGCACGGCAGGGCCGGCCACCGGGTCGGCGCCCATTTCTTCGACGGCCTTGTGGCCCCGGTGGTCGAGCTCGACCAGGGCCGCATCGAGGCCGGCACGGCCCAGCTCAATCCCCGATTCCAGCGCCGCTTCGATCTTGACGTTGAACCAGGACTCGATGGAGTGGGAAACGAATTGTACGGAGACGAGGAAAATCACGAGGCCGGGCAGGATGCCGACGGCGGCGAACAGCATCACCAGGCGCGTCATCAGCTTGGAGCCGAACTTGCCGCTCTTGTAGCGCGCATACAGGCGGCCCAGGGAAATGCCCACCAGCGCCAGCAGCGACACGGCAACGGCCGCGTTCAGCCCCAGCAGCCAGGTGTAGTAACGGTCGAAAAAGCCGGAATTGTCGGAAGCCGACGCGAGCAGGAACAGCAGGATACTGACAATGCCGCCGCCCACCACCAGCAGATAGCGCAATGCTTGACTCACTACTCCGCCGTATACAAGAAGGTTTTTTTATTCGAAGCCAGGCGCCAGTCGCTGTTATTGAAGGCATTGACCTGTATCGGCTTGGGCAGGTAGTCGCGGTCCATGCCCATGCGCAAGGTGACGTTATACGTCTGCCCCACTTTCAGCTCGCCGCGCCGCGCCACCAGCCAGCGGCTGGGACGGCGGATCAGGAACAGCGCATCGTCGAGCGTGGGAAAGCTTTGCTGCAAGCCCCCGCCCGAGACGTGATATTGGCGCGTGAGCACGTTGTACGACAGCTTGCTGGTCTGGCGCGCCACGATGGCTTTTTCATCGAACCAGTACCAGCGGGGCCGGGTCAGTTCGATTTCCGTCGTGAAATACAGCGGCACGCCGTGCTGCACGGCATCATCGAGGTCGTGATTGAGCTCGAACGAGTACGTGGCGGCCAGCTTGTAACCCTCTTCGCCAGCTTCGATGTAGGCACGGGTGATCTCGACCATATCGGCCGCATGCGCGCGCGGCATGGTACATGCCAGCATCAGCAGCAGGGCCAGGAGTCGGAAGAGTCGTGTTGTCACAAGTGTGCCGGTAGTGTCCGTAGGATAAGTATCGACGAATCGCTCAAGCCGCATTTTTTTGGAATAGCGCATAGAACAAACCGTCATGGTCCTGCTCCGCGCTGCCAGTCGGCAACAGCTGGCCAGGCGCTGTCAATCGGATCGCATTATTGCGCACCGCAAATGCCGCCGCCTGTGCCTCTGACTCCTGCGGCCACAATGAACATGTCACGAACAGCAATTTACCATCGGGGCGCAGCATCTGCCACAGGTTGTCCAGAATTTTAGATGAAAGTGTTGCAAGTTGGAACGCGTCGCCCTTGCGGCGCAACCAGCGAATATCGGGGTGGCGGCGCACGATGCCCGAGGCAGTGCACGGCACGTCGGCCAGGATGCGGTCGAACTGCTGGCCGTCCCACCACGCGCTCGATTGCGCATCCTGCGCCTTCAGTGTCGCGTCCAGGCCCAGGCGCTCGAGGTTTTCCGCGATGCGCGGCAAGCGCTTGGCGTCCGCGTCGATGGCGGTCACGTGTACATCGGCCAGTTCGAGGATGTGGCAGGTCTTGCCGCCCGGCGCGGCGCAGGCATCGAGCACGCGCATGCCGTCCTGCAAGTCCAGCAGCGGCGCGGCCAGTTGTGCGCCCGCATCCTGCACGGAGACGACGCCCTGCTCGAAGCCGGGAATCAGAGCCACGCCGATCGGCTTGTCCAGGCGCACGGCGAACGGTCCCACCTGGCGCGCGGCAATGCCCGCCTCGGCCAGCACGGCCAGGTACGCTTCCACCGTGCTCTTGCGGCGGTTCACGCGCAGGGTCAATGGCGGCACGGCGTTGCCCGCCGTCAGAATGGCTTGCCAGTCGCGCGGATAGGCCAGGCGCAGCGAATCGATCCACCACTGCGGATAATTCCATTGCGCCAACGGTTGCTGCAGGGCCGCTTCCAGCAAGGATTTGCGCTCGCGCAAGAAACGGCGCAGCACGGCGTTGACCATGCCCTTGGCGTGCGCCAGGTCAGGGTGCGAGGTGGCGACCGTGACGGCCTGGTCGACCACCGTGAATTCTTCGTACGGCTGTTCGCCCGGTTCGGCCGACATCAGGGACAGCGCGCAGCACAGCAGGGCCGCCAGCATGGGCGGCTCGGGCGCCTTCGACGTCATCAGGCCGACCAGGGTTTCGCTGCGGCCCAGCTGGCGCATGGTGCGGTAGGAAATATCCTGGATGGCGCCGCGCGCCTGCGGGCTGGCGTTCGATTGCGTAAATACCTTGGCCAGGGCCTGCGGCAGGGCCGTGCCCGTGCGCACTTGCGCCACGGCATTGGCCGCGCCCAGCAGGCAAAACGCCAGCGAGTCGGCACGCAAATCGGGTTGGAAGCCTGGCTGCAAGACCGGTTTCAGGTCGGGATGGTAGCTGGGACGCAACTTCGGCGCGGCAGGAGCCTGGCCTGGCGCCGGCTTGGTTTTCAATTTCAGCGTGGGGCGCTTGTTCATAGTTATCCGGTGTGGCTGCGCGCGGCGGGCTGCATGAAGGCAAAGTCGCGGCCGCGCGTCATCAATAAAGGGTCGATTGTAGCGTTTGTGGCGCCCTCTGACCCAGGCGATTGCAGCGATACCTGTAAATTGCAGCAAAAAACTGCATATATACAAGCAGAATGCGCCATGCTGATGTTTTCGTGCACCAACATGGGCATGCTGTCCTGATAATATCGTGAAACACGCCGGCACGGGAACACTGCCGGCTGGCGTATTGTTCCCGGCGGCAAACCAGTATAATTAACGCAGTCTGGGCGGCAATGTCATGGCCGTCCGTTTTGCTTTTCGATACATTCTATTCATTCTTAACGCGGTTCCACCGCCATCCTGCTCATGCTCGCCCAACAGAAACAAGAAATCATCGCCCTGTTCCAGGCCGCCCTCGCTCCAGTCCTGGCCGGCACTACGCTCGAGCCTACCGTGGTGCTCGAGCGACCACGCGATGCATCGCATGGCGACGTCGCCTGCAATATCGCCATGCAACTGGCCAAGCAGCTGAAACAGAATCCCCGCGAACTGGCGCAAACCATCGTGACGGCCGTACTGGCCAATCCGGCCGGCAAGGGCCTCGTCGAGGCAGTGGAAATCGCCGGTCCCGGCTTCATCAACGTACGCGTGTCCGCCGCCGCCAAGCAGGCCGTGGTGAAAACCATCCTGAGCGAAGCCGACGGCTATGGCCGCAGCGCTGCAGGCGCCGGCAAGCAAGTGATCCTGGAATTCGTGTCGGCCAACCCGACCGGTCCGCTGCACGTGGGCCACGGCCGCCAGGCAGCCCTGGGCGACGCCCTGTCCTCGCTGTTCGACGCGCAAGGCTACCAAGTGACGCGCGAGTTCTATTACAACGACGCGGGCGTGCAGATCCAGACCCTGGCCAACTCCGTGCAGGCGCGCGCGCGCGGCTTCAAGCCCGGCGACGCCGAATGGCCCGAGTCCGCCTACAACGGCGACTACATCGCCGACATCGCCAACGACTTCAAGGCCGGCAAGACCGTCTCGGCCAGCGATGGCCAGCCTGCCACGGCCAATGGCAACGTGGAAGACATCGATTCGATCCGCCCGTTTGCCGTCACCTATCTGCGCAACGAGCAGGACATCGACTTGCAGGCCTTCGGCGTGAAGTTCGACAATTACTACCTGGAATCGTCGCTGTACGCGGACGGCAAGGTCAACAGCGCCGTCGACACCCTGATCAAGGCGGGCCACACCTACGAGCAGGATGGCGCGCTGTGGCTGCGCACCACCGACTTCGGCGACGACAAGGACCGCGTGATGCGCAAGACGGATGGCACCTACACGTATTTCGTGCCGGACGTGGCCTATCACTTGGTGAAATGGCAGCGCGGCTTCGTGCAGGCCATCAATATCCAGGGCAGCGACCACCACGGCACCATCGCGCGCGTGCGCGCCGGCCTGCAGGCGGTCGACATGGGCATCCCGCAAGGCTACCCCGACTACGTGCTGCACAAGATGGTCACCGTCATGAAGGACGGCGAAGAGGTCAAGATCTCGAAGCGCGCCGGCTCCTACGTGACCGTGCGCGACCTGATCGAATGGTCGGGCGGCGGCGACATCGCCAAGGGCCGCGACGCCGTGCGCTTCTTCCTGATCTCGCGCAAGGCCGACACGGAATTCGTCTTCGACGTCGACGTGGCGCTGAAAACCACCGATGAAAATCCCGTCTATTACGTGCAGTATGCGCATGCGCGCATCTGCCGCATCCTGGAAAACTGGGGCGGCGATGCAAGCACTGTCGCCAACGTCGACCTTTCTCCACTGACGGCGCCGACCGAAGCGACCCTGCTGGCGACCCTGGCCGCCTACCCGGAAATGCTGGCGCGCGCGCAAGCGGAACTGGGACCGCACCAAGTCGCCTTCTACCTGCGCGACCTGGCCGCCAACCTGCACAGCTTCTACTTCGCCGAAAAAGTACTGGTCGAGGACGAAGCCGTCAAGATGGCCCGTCTGGCTCTCGTCATCGCCGCGCGCCAGGTACTGCGCAACGGCCTGGCACTGATCGGCGTGTCCGCGCCAAACAAAATGTAATCGCGAAGGTCAAACCGTCAATGAGTCACGCTTCCCCTAATGTTTCCCGCTTCTCTTCGACCCGGCGCCAGCAGGGCAATACCCTGGTCGGCATCATCATCGGCCTGGTCATCGGCCTGGGCATCGCCGTCGTGGTCGCCCTGGTGATCACCAAGGGCGCCTCGCCGTTCACCGACAAGTCGGGCAAGGCCGGCAAATCGGCCGAACCGACGGCCGGCCAGATCGCCGACCCGAACAAGCCGATGTACGGCAACAAGGAAGCGGCCAAGGAAGCGGCGCGCGACTTCTCCAAGGAGCCTCGCGAGATCGTCACGCCGACGCAGCCGGCCGCACCGGCGCCAGCGCCCGCTCCAGCGCAGCAGCCGAAGGCGCCGCCACCGGACGCGCTGCAGGAATTGATCGGTACGTTGAAAGACAAGCCGGCGCCGAAAACGCCGGCCGCGGCACCCGCGCCGCAAGCGAAGGCCGACGTGAAAGAGGCCAAGGCCGATGCAGCCAGCGACAAATGGATTTATTATCTGCAGGCCGGCGCCTTCCACGACATGTCGGATGCCGAAAGCACGCGCGGCAAACTGGCGCTGCTCGGCTTCGAAGCGGCCATCAGCGACCGCAGCACCGATGCCGGCGTGCTGCACCGCGTGCGCATCGGGCCGTTCAACCAGCTCGAAGCGATGAACCGCGCGCGCACCAAACTGTCTGAAAACGGCATCGATGTCGCCGTCGTCCGTAACCAAAAATAAGGAACCAGCATGCGTTTTCTGAAGAACATCCTGATCGCCGCCGCACTGTGCACGGCCGCCATGGGCGCATCGGCCTCGCCGGCCGACCCGAAGAACGGCGTCGAGTACGAAACCCTGCCTACGCCGCAGGCGACGGAATCGGGCAAGAAGATCGAAGTGACGGAGTTCTTCGCCTATTACTGCCCGCATTGCAACGTGCTCGAACCGCAACTGGCGGCCTGGGTCAAGAAACAGGGCGACAACATCGTCTTCAAGCGCGTGCACGTGTCGCGCGACGAGAGCGTGGCGCCGCAGCAGCGGCTGTTCTTCACCCTGCAAGCCATGGGCCTGGTCGACAAGCTGCACACCAGCGTCTTCCACGCCATGCACGTGGAACGCAACCGTCTGAACACCGACGACGCCGTCTTCGACTTCGTCGCCAAGCAGGGCGTGGATCGCCAGAAGTTCATCGACACCTACCGTTCCATGGGCATCTCGGCCCGCGTGCGCCGCGCGGACGCCATGATGCAAGGCTATAACGTGACGTTCTGGCCCATGATCGCCATCGATGGCCGCTACATCACGTCGCCTTCGCAAGCCGACCAGGGCAGCAAGTCGGCCAAGAACGAAGAGCAGCTGAACGCCCAGGCGCTCACCGTGATGGACGTGCTGGTCGCGAAAGCCAAAGCGGAAAAGAAATAAGCATGGCCACTTCCCTGGCGCGCCCGGGCATCGCCTGATGCAACGCGTGCTTTACAGCGTATTCATCACGGGCGCGTCGAGCGGACTGGGCGCCGCCCTGGCGCTGCGGTACGCGCACCAGGGCGCCCAGCTGGGCTTGCTGGCCCGCCGCGGCGACACCCTGCAGCAACTGATCGCTTCCCTGCCCCACCCTGAACGCCACCGCGCCTACGCCGTCGACGTGTGCGACCACGCCGCCCTGAAAAGCGCGGCCGATGACTTCATCGCCCATGCCGGCGGCATCGACGTCGTCATCGCCAGCGCCGGCGTATCCTACGGCACCCTGAGCGAACACGCGGAAGACCTGGACGCCTTCGCGCGCCTGATCGCCATCAACGTCACGGCCACCGTCGCCACCTTCGCGCCCTTCATCGCCGCCATGAAAAACCAGGGCAGCGGGCGCCTGGTGGGCATCGGCAGCGTGGCCGGCATCCGCGGCCTGCCCGGCGCCGAAGCCTACAGCGCCTCGAAGGCGGCCGTCATCAGCTACTGCGAATCGCTGCGCCTGGAATTGAAACCGGCCGGCATCAAGGTCGTCACCATCACGCCCGGCTACATCGACACGCCGATGACGCGCCACAATGCCTACCGCATGCCCTTTTTGATGCCGGCCGAAAAATTCGCCGCACGCGCCGCGCGCGCCATCGCCGACGGCGACAGCTACCGCGTGATCCCGTGGCAGATGGGCGTCGTCGCCAAGCTGCTGCGCGCGCTGCCCAATGCCGTGTACGACCGGGCCTTCGCGAATGCGCCGCACAAGGCACGCAACTGAACTGACCATCATGACGAAGCACTCAGACTTGAACAGCGCGGCCATCGCCGCCCATTGCGCCACGGGCGCCTCCCATGTGGCCATCGAAGTGGTCGACGAAACGGGATCGACCAACGCCGACCTGCTGGCGCGCTGCGCCACCCTGGCCGGCCCCACCCTGCGTATCGCCGGCCAGCAGACGGCCGGACGGGGGCGCGCCGGACGGCCGTGGGTGTCGCAGCCGGACGCCAGCCTGATGTTCTCGCTGGCCTGGCGTTTCAAGGGACCGCTGCACCAGCTGGTGGGATTGCCGCTGGCCGTCGGCGTGGCGCTGGCCGAAACCATGTCCTCGCTGGGCGTGCCGGTGCAGCTGAAGTGGCCGAACGACCTGCTCAAGGATGGCCATAAACTGGCCGGCATCCTCGTCGAGACGCAGCAGGCGGCCGATGGTGCCGTGTGGGCCGTGATCGGCTGCGGCATCAATCTGCTGATGCCCGATGCGCTGGAACGGCAGATCGGGCGCAGCGTCTCGGCCGTGCCCTGGCTGGCGCAGATGGAGCGCAATACCCTGGTGGCGGCCCTCTTGAGCCGCCTGGCCGGCGTGCTGGCCGAATTCGACGACACGGGCTTTGCGCCGTTCACGGAGCGCTGGAATCTGCTGCACGCGTGGCAGGGCCAGCACGTGAAAATCCTCGACAACGGCCAGTTGCTGCAGCAAGGCGTGGCGGCCGGCGTGGATCACCTGGGCCGCCTGCTGCTGCGTACCGATGGCGGCCTGCAGGAAGTCGTGTCCGGCGACGTATCCTTGCGCCTGCTGGGGGAGTAAGCGCATGCTGCTGCTGATCGACGCCGGCAATACGCGCATCAAATGGGCACTCGTGGCCCCCGATAGTGCCGCCGGCGGCTGGCTGGCCAGCGGCGCCGTCGCACATGCGCAGATCGACACCCTGGCCGCGCAGTGGGCGCCACTGGCCATCCATGAAGCGCTGCTGTCGAACGTGGCCGGCGCCAATATCGGCACGCGCCTGCGCGCCATGCTGCCCGTCGCCGCCCGCGACTTTGTCTCGCTGCCGCAGCTGGCGGGCCTGACAAATGGCTACCGCGCGCCGTCGCAGCTGGGCTGCGACCGCTTTGCCGCCGCCATCGGCGCGCAGGCGCTGGCGCCGGGCCAGGCCGTCATCGTCGCCAATTGCGGCACCGCCACCACCATCGACGCCGTCACGGCAGATGGCGTTTTCCTCGGCGGGATGATCTTGCCGGGACTGGGACTGATGGCCAGTTCGCTGGCGCGCAACACGGCGCAGCTGCCGCAAATCGCCAGCGACGCCGCCCTGCCGGCCGGCTTTGCCGACAACACGGACGACGCCATCCTTTCGGGCTGCCTGGCGGCCCAGGCGGGCGCCATCGAACGGGCCGTGCGCATGCACGGCGCCAGCGCCTGCCTGCTGTCGGGCGGCGCCGCGCCGCGCATCGCGCCGGCCCTGGCGCTGGCGGTACCGCTGCACCTGGTCGACAATATCGTCATGCTCGGCCTGCAGGCGGCCGCGCGCGCCGGGGCCGCAGGAACACAAGGAAACCACGTATGCTGAAATTCGTCTTCTGGCTGCTGGCCGGCGTCAACCTGCTGGTGCTGGCCATCGGCCAGGGTTATCTGGGCAGTTTTCGCACCGAGACGCGCGAGCCGGCACGCCTGAAAAACCAGCTGCAGGCCGGCAAGCTCACCTTGCTGACGCAGGAGCAGGCCACGGCGCCCGCCGCGCCGCCAGCGGCCGACCAGGCGGCGAAGCCGGCAGCGGCAGCACCTGCGGCGCCGACATCGTACGCGTGCACGGAAGTGGGCAATTTCCTGCTGGCCGATGGCCGCCGCTTCGAAGCGCAAGTGGCCGCGCTGGACCTGGGCGACCGCCAATCGCGCCGCAACGTGGCCGGCCAGGATATCTCCAGCTACATGGTGTACATCCCGCCGCAGGGCAGCAAGGAAGGCGCCGACCGCAAGGCCGGCGAATTGAAGCAGCTGGGCGTGACGAACTATTTCATCATGAACGAAAGCAGCCCGCTGCGCTGGGGCATTTCACTGGGTGTATTCAAGTCGGAAACGAGCGCGCAGAACCAGCTGGCATCGCTCAACAAGCAAGGCGTGCACAGCGCCCGGGTCGCGCCGCGCTACAGCGCCAGCAAGCAGTTCGCTTACCAGTTCCGCGACCTCGACGCCGCCACGCGCGCGCGGCTAGAAAAAATCAAGGCGCAGTTTCCGGAGCAGGAACTGCGCTCCTGTAAATGACAATCGCGTCGGATTACGGCGCCTTGCGCCTCATCCGACCTACGCTTATCTTTCGATGACGATCGGTTTGACACCCGCCGACGCCGGCAGGCTGGCCGCCGCGCGCGCCGCATCGGCGCGGCTCGTGAACGGTCCGCCGTACAGGCGGAACAAGGGACCGGCCGGCACCACATCGAGATGGCCCAGCGTTTGCGCATACGGCGCCAGTTGCGCGCGGCCCGCTTCCGCATTGTCCGCACGCGAATAGGCGCCCAGCTGCAGGTAGAAGCCGGTGGCCAGCGCCGCTGGCGCGGGCGCGGCCACGGTGGCATCGACCGCTGACAGCGCAGTGATTTCAGGCTGCACCACGGCGCGCATTTCCGGTTCGCTGTCGGCCGGCGTATCGATCGACCTGGCCACCACCGACGGCACCGGCTTCGGCGCCGCGCGCGCCGCCAGGATGGCGTCGATATCGGCCGGCAGCAGCCGTTCGACGACCACCTGGTGGCTGCCCTTGCCGAGGAAGCCCAGTTTCAGCGCCGCCGTGTAGGACACGTCGATGACGCGCGTGGCGTGGAACGGGCCGCGGTCGTTGATGCGCACGATCACCTGCTGGCCGCTGTCGATGCTCGTCACGCGCGCATACGACGGAATCGGCAAGGTCGGATGGGCCGCCGTCATCTTGTACATATCGTAGATTTCGCCCGACGAGGTGCGCTGGCCGTGGAATTTCTTGCCATACCAGGTGCCCGTGCCCGTCTGCTTGAACGGCTCGTTGTCGGTGATCGGGGTGTAGGTCTTGCCGAAGACGACGTAGGGGCGGTTCGAGCGTGTCGAATACGGCTCGTTGCGCACTTCCGCGTCGGGCACGTCGCGCAGGTTGGCCGGCGGATTGTCGCCCGGACCGTCATCCTTGTAGTAGCCGCCGCGCCCGGAGCCGGCCGCCGGCAATGCCGGCAAGGTGGGATCCTGGCGCACGGGCACCTTGACCTTGCCGCCGGACGGCAGCGGCACGTTATGCGATGCGGGCTTTTGCGGCGTGGTGCCGCAGGCGGCCAGGGTCAGCAAAGCGGCCAAGCTCAGCCCGCGCATGGCGAAGGTGTCGAAAGGCGCCCGCATCAGGTTTGCACCAGCTTGCGGTGGCGCTGAATGCTCATCAGGATGCCGGTGGCCACGCCCAGGGTCAGCAGCGCGGTGCCGCCATAACTGAGGAATGGAAGGGGCACGCCGACCACCGGCACGATGCCGCTGACCATGCCCATGTTTACAAAGGCGTAAGTAAAGAAAATCATAGTTATCGCTCCTGCCAGCAGGCGAGTGAAAAAACTGGGGGCGTTGGCGGCGATCATCATCCCCCGTCCCACCAGCAGCAAATACATCAGCATCAGGATCAAATTACCGACCAGGCCGAATTCCTCGGAATATACGGCAAAAATAAAATCGGTCGTGCGCTCCGGAACGAATTCCAGGTGCGCCTGCGTGCCATGCGTCCAGCCCTTGCCCGTCATGCCGCCGGAACCGATGGCGATGATGGACTGGATGATATGGAAGCCCTTGCCCAGCGGGTCTTTGGTCGGGTCGATCAGCATCATCACGCGGTCGCGCTGGTAATCATGCAGGTGCGACCAGGCGATCGGCAGGCAGGACACAAAGGTGATCAGCAAGCCGGCCAGCACCTTCCACGACAGGCCGGCCAGGAAGATGACGGTAAAGCCGGCCGCCACCACCAGCAGCGCCGTGCCCAGGTCGGGCTGGCGCGCGATCAGGTACACGGGCACCAGCAGCAGCACGGCCGCCATCAGGAACGATTTCCAGCGCAGGGCGCCCGCATTGTGCTGGAAGAACCAGGCCAGCATCAGCGGCGTGGCGATCTTCAGGAATTCGGAGGGCTGGATATCGATCACGCCGATATGCAGCCAGCGCCGGGCGCCGAGCTTGATGGTGCCGAACAGCGCCACGGCCACCAGCAGGATCACCGATACCGTGTACGCGGGCACGGCGATGCGCATCATCATCTGCGGCGTGATATTGGCCGCCACCCACATGACGAAAAAGCACAGCAGGATGTTGCGCAGATGGTCCTCGATCTTGCCGGGGATGCCGATGCTGGCCGAATACAGGGTCAGCAGGCTGGTACACAGCAGCATCAGGATGATGATCATCAGCGGCGGATCGAACACCGCCAGATAGGGTTTGGCGCGCCGCCACAGCGAGCGCCTCTCGTTAATGGGCATGTGCTTCCTTATTGCCTGGCAGGAGCCGCCGGGGCGGCCTGCTCGTCCGTGATTTCTTCCAGGGTGCGCACTTCGTCGACATCTTCCTTGGGCACCTTGGTCGTGTCCTTTTCCTTGTCGCTCGGGCGCTTGCCCAGCAGGTAGTAATCGAGCGCCTTGCGCGCGATCGGCGCGGCCACGCCGGCGCCGAAGCCCGCGTTTTCCACCACGATCGCGATCGCGATGCGCGGCTTGTCGGCCGGCGCGAAGGCCGTAAACAAGGCGTTGTCGCGCAGGCGCTCGGCCAGCAGCTTGGCATTGTACTTCTCGTTTTTCTTGATGCCCACCACCTGCGCCGTACCCGTCTTGCCGCCCACCGTGTACTGCACGCCGGTGAAGATGCGCGCGGCCGTGCCGCCCGCCTCGCTGGTCACGCCCACCATGGCGCGCTTGATGATGTCGATGTTTTCCTGCTTGAGCGCGATGCGGTAGCTTTCCTTGGGCACCGTCAGGGTGCGCGCGCGCGTGGCGGCGTCCTCGATGATTTTTACCAGATGCGGCTTCATCACCACGCCATTGTTCGCCAGGTTGGCCGTCGCGTGGGCGATCTGCAGCGGCGTGTAGGAATTGTAGCCCGAGCCGTTACTCACCGAAATCGTGTCGCCGCCCACCCATTTTTTCTGCTGCGGCGTCTTGAAGCGGTTGCGCTTCCATTCCATCGACGGCAGCACGCCCGTCTTTTCGTTATTCAGGTCGATGCCCGTCAGCTGGCCGAAACCGAACGGCTTCATGAAGTCGTGAATGGCGTCGATGCCCATGTCGCGGCCCAGCTGATAGTAATAGGTGTTGCACGAGACGACGATGGATTTGTGCATGTCCACCGTGCCATGACCGCCCACCTTGTCATCGCGGAAGGTGTGGCCACCCAAGATGAAGAAACCGGGATCGGAAATCGACTGGCTCGGCGTGCGCTTGCCCAATTCCAGCGCGGCCAGCGCCATGAAGGGCTTGAAGGTCGAGCCGGGCGCATAGGTGCCGGACAGGGGACGGTTGACCATCGGCCGGTCCAGCGAGGTATTGAGTTCGTTCCAGCTTTGCTGGTCGATGCCGTCGACGAACAGATTCGGGTCGTAGCCGGGCTTGGACACGTAGGCGAGGATGTCGCCCGTGGCCGGGTCGATGGCGACGGCCGCGCCGCGCCATTCGCCGAACGCTTCCTCGACCACTTTTTGCAGTTCGATGTCGATCGACAGGATCAGGTTATTGCCGGGCGTGGCCGCCGTGCGCGACAGGGTGCGCATGGCGCGCCCGCCGGCAGACACTTCCACCTCTTCGTAGCCGGTGGTGCCGTGCAGCTGCTTCTCGTAGCTTTTTTCCAGGCCTTCCTTGCCGATATGGTCGGTGCCGTTATAGTTGGCCGCGTCCTCGCCCTCTTCCAGCGCCTTGGCTTCGTTGCGGTTGATGCGGCCGATGAAGCCCACCACGTGCGAAGCCACCTCGCCCATCGGATACTGGCGGAACAAGCGCGCCTGCACTTCCACGCCGGGGAAGCGGAAACGGTGCGCCGTGAAGCGCGCCACTTCCTCGTCCGTCAGGCGCGTGCGCAGGGGCACGCTGACGAAATTCTTCGATTCTTCCAGCAGCTTCTTGAAGCGGCGGCGGTCCTTGATGTCGATCTGCACCAGGGTCGACAACTCGTCGATCACGGAGTCGAGGCTGGCACTGAGCTTCGATGGCGTCACTTCCAGCGTGTAGGCCGAGTAATTGCGCGCCAATACGACGCCATTGCGGTCGAGGATCAGGCCGCGCGTGGGCACGATGGGCACCACGGCGATGCGGTTGTCCTCGGCCTTGGTCGCATAGTCTTCGTGCTTGATCACCTGCAGCCAGATGAAGCGCGCCAGCAGCAGCGAAAAGCAGACAAACACGAGCGCGCCCAGGACGGTCAGGCGCATCCGGAAGAAATGCAGTTCGCGCTCGTTATTCTTCAGTTCAGTCATGGCAGGCGCTCGTCAGATCGGCCGGTTATGGTCGCGGTCCACGGCGCGGCGCTGTGGCGCCAGCAGAATCCACGTCACGAAAGGCCACAGGGCGACGGCGACGAAGCTCTCGATGAAATTGAGCCAGCCGGGGAAGCGGCCCGAGACGATCAATCGCGTCAGCAATTGCAGCGCCTGCGTCAGCAGCAGCAGCGGCAGCACGTGCAGCGCCTGGGTCATGATGGGGAACCACAGCACGCGCCGGTGCATCATGATGGCGAAATACGACAGCAGGGTGTAGGCCAGCGCGTTCTCGCCCAGCAGGGTCGAGTCGTGCACGTCCATCATCAGGCCCATGAAGAAGGCCACGCCGATGCCGACCTTGCGCGGCTGGTGGATGCCCCAGAAGACCAGCACCAGGGCGACGAAATCGGGCACGCCGACGAACTGCCCCCATGGCAGCAAATTCAGCAGGAATGCGCACAGCAGGGAAAAGCCGATGAACAGGGGGCTGACCGGCAGCAGGATGTAATGCGGGCGGTTCATCGTGTCGCTTCCTTCGGTGGCACGGCGGCAGGTGTTGGTACGGGCGTTGCTGTCGGTGCAGCCGGTTTCGGCGCGGGGCTGGCAGGCGGTTTCGCTGCCGGTGCGGCGGGCGCGTTGGCGGGCGCGGCAGCGGCAGCGGCTTCCTTGGCAGGGTCCTTGATCGGCGCCATCTTGCCGGCGATCTTGCGGCCCGTCTTGACGTCTTCGGCGGGCGGGCGCGGCGGAATCTCGGGCGACGTCATCAGGATGAGCAACTGGGTATTGCGTTCGATGCCGGCCAGCGGCTGGCACACGACGCGGCCGAACGGGCCGTGCGCATTGCGCTCGACCAGGGTTACGCGCGCCACGGCCAGGCCGGCCGGATACAGGCCGTCGAGACCCGAGGTGATGACGATGTCGCCAATCTGGATGTCGGCGCTGGGGGCCGTGAAGCGCAGTTCCATGGTGCCGGACTTGCCGCGCCCGATGGCCACGCTGCGCACGCCATTGCGCAGCAGCTGCACGGGAATGGCCTGCTCTTCATCGGTCAAGAGCGTCACTTCGGAAGTGAACGGGAACACGCGCGTGACCTGCCCCACCACGCCCAGGTTGTCGATCACGGGGCGGCCCAGTTCCACGCCATTCTGGATGCCGCGATCGAGCACGATCTTGCGCGTGGCCGAATCGCGCGTGTCGTACAGCACTTCGGCTATCAAGGTCTTGACGGGCACGCGCTCGCGCGCTTCCATCAGCTTGCGCAAGTGATTGTTTTCAACGATGTTGAGCTGCGCCTGCTGCAGGATCTGCGCCGAGGCGATCTGTTCGTGCTTCAGGTCGCGCACCTGTTTTTCCAGGGCGGACAGCGAAGAAAAGTAGTTGCCGACGCCAAGCGCCACGTCGCGCGGCACCAGGGCCGCCATCTGCACCGGATACAGCACTGTGCCGACTGCCTGGCGCACGGCGGTCAGCGCGTGCATGCGCGAATCGACCAGCAGCAGGGCGATAGAAATGCCGGCGAACACCATCATCTTGACGCGGGCGGAGGCGCCTTGTTTGAAAAGTGGCGGAGGACTGTATTCCATGACTTCCAATGATCAGGCCAGGCGCAGTGCGCCAACGTGCAGGCCCCGGTCAAACGCCGGCGCCAAAACCAAAAAAAGGCCGGAATGGTTTCCGGCCCTTCTGTCAGATTATTCGTAGGAGAAGATCGAGCCGAGCTTGTCCATACGTTCCAGTGCCATCCCGGAACCGCGCACCACGCAGGTGAGCGGGTCCTCGGCCACCAGCACCGGCAGGCCGGTTTCCTCCATCAGCAGGCGGTCCAGGTCGCGCAGCAGTGCGCCGCCGCCCGTCAGCATCATGCCTTTCTCGGCGATGTCGGCGCCCAGTTCCGGTGGCGTCTGTTCCAGCGCGTTTTTCACGGCCGAGACGATGTTGTTCAGCGGGTCGGTCAGCGCTTCGAGGATCTCGTTGCTGGAGATGGTGAACGAACGCGGGATGCCTTCGGACAGATTGCGGCCCTTGACTTCCATTTCCTTCACTTCCGAACCAGGGAAAGCCGAACCGATGGCCTTCTTGATGGCTTCGGCCGTCTGTTCGCCGATCAGCATGCCGTAGTTGCGGCGGATGTAGTTGACGATGGCTTCATCGAACTTGTCGCCGCCGACGCGCACGGAACCCTTGTAGACCATGCCGCCCAGCGAGATGATGCCCACTTCCGTGGTACCGCCGCCGATGTCGACCACCATCGAGCCGGTCGCTTCGGACACGGGCAAGCCCGCGCCGATGGCCGCGGCCATCGGTTCTTCGATCAGGTACACCTGCGATGCGCCGGCGCCCAGGGCCGATTCGCGGATCGCGCGGCGTTCGACCTGCGTCGAACCGCACGGCACGCAAATGATGATGCGCGGCGATGGACGGAAGAATTTCGAGTCGTGCACCATGCGGATGAATTGCTTGAGCATTTGCTCGGTCACGGTGAAGTCGGCGATCACGCCATCTTTCATCGGACGAATCGCTTCGATATTGCCCGGCACCTTGCCCAGCATCTGCTTGGCTTCCTTGCCGACTGCCTGAATGGTCTTCTTGCCATTCGGACCGCCTTCCTGGCGGATGGCGACGACGGATGGCTCGTCCAGGACGATACCGAGGCCGCGTACATAAATAAGGGTGTTGGCCGTGCCCAAGTCAATGGCCAGATCGGTGGAGATATACCTGCGTAAAAAACCAAACATGAGTGTCCTGTAGCGCATCGAGCTGCGCAAAAGCTGTTTATGGGGAGTTTCAAAGCGGGCGCTTTCAGGCACCCTGAAAATCCGTGGAGGCGATTTTTTCGGGTTTCGCTTGGCGCTTGCGCAATCTTTTCTATGCTGCGGCAGCGGTCCATCAGCGCCGGCAACGCATTAACCCGCCATTCTACCTTATAATTTGAATGCGATTTGCCCAAAAACCATGGAAAAGTGCGACTCTTGCAGCCGCAAGTTACGCGGCATTCCTCGATTTTTGTGAGCAAAATAGCAGTAAATACCCGCGTTTTATCAAAACGCCAACTTAATACTAATGCGCGGCACTCCGCGCCATTCGCCATGTCCCTGACACTCTCCGATGTAAAACGCATTGCCCACCTGGCACAACTTGACATGGCCGACGACCAGGCCGTCACCTCTTTGGCCCAATTGAACAAGATTTTTGCACTGGCCGAACAAATGCAAGCCGTCAATACCGATGGCGTGGCGCCCCTGAGCCACCCGCTGGCCGCCCACATGGACAATATCGCCCTGCGCCTGCGCGAAGACCAGGCCACGGAACAGAACCGCCGCGACGCCTACCAGGCCGTGGCGCCGAAGGTACAGGATGGCCTGTATCTCGTGCCAAAAGTGATCGAGTAACTGCGCCGCTCCATGCTGTTGCCTTCCCGTCGAATATCAAAATAGAAACGCCATGCATACAAAATCCATCAAACAGCTGTCCACGCTTTTGCAGAACAAGGAAATTTCCGCCGTTGCGCTGGCGACGCATTTCCTCGACCGCATCGAAGCGGACAAGTCGAACGCCTTCTTGCACGTCGACCGTGCCCTGACCCTGGCGCAAGCGGCCGAAGCGGACGCCCGCATCGCCGCCGGCACGGCCACGCCATTGACGGGCGTGCCCATCGCACACAAGGACTTGTTCGTCACCAAAGGCTGGCGCACGACGGCCGGCTCGAAAATGCTGGCCAACTACGCCAGCCCGTTTGACGCCACCGTCGTGGAAAAATTCCAGGCGGCCGGCATGGTCACCCTGGGCAAGGTCAATTGCGACGAATTTGCCATGGGCTCGGGCAATGAGAACTCGGCCTTCGGCGCCGTGCGGAACCCGTGGGACAAGAACGCCGTGCCGGGCGGCTCGTCCGGTGGCTCGGCCGCCGCCGTGGCGGCCGGCCTGACGCCGGCGGCCACCGGCACCGACACGGGCGGCTCGATCCGCCAGCCAGCCGCTTTTTGCGGCATCACCGGCATCAAGCCCACGTATGGCCGCGTCTCGCGCTTCGGCATGATCGCCTTTGCCTCGTCGCTGGACCAGGGCGGCCCGATGGCCCGCTCGGCCGAAGACTGCGCCCTGCTCTTGAGTGCCATGGCCGGCTTCGACGAACGCGACTCGACCAGCCTGTCGCCGGAACAGGGCGGCGTGGCGGAAGATTTTTCGCGCGAGCTGGGCCAGCCCCTGACGGGCCTGCGCATCGGCGTGCCGCGCGAGTACTTCGGCGAGGGCCTGGCCAAGGACGTGGAAGCGGCCGTGCGCGGCGCGCTGGCGCAGTATGAAAAGCTGGGCGCCACCCTGGTCGACATCTCGCTGCCGAACACGGCCCTGTCGATTCCAGCCTATTACATGATCGCCCCGGCCGAAGCGTCGTCGAACCTGTCGCGCTACGACGGCGTGCGCTACGGCCACCGCGCCGCCGAGTACAAGGACTTGCAGGACATGTACAAGAAGTCGCGCGCCCAGGGCTTCGGTCCCGAAGTGCAGCGCCGCATCATGGTCGGCACCTATGTGCTGTGCCACGGCTATTACGACGCCTATTATCTGAAAGCGCAAAAGATCCGCCGCCTGATCGCGCAGGATTTCGAGGCCGTCCTGAATGGCCCGAACGCCGTCTGCGACGTCATCATGGGACCGGTCGCGCCGACCGTGGCCTGGGACCTGGGCGACAAGACGGACGACCCGGTGGCGAACTACCTGGCCGACATCTACACCCTGTCGACCAGCCTGGCCGGCCTGCCCGGCATGTCGATCCCTTGCGGCTTCGGCGAAGGCGAGAAAAACGGCAAGCGCCCTGTCGGCCTGCAAATCATCGGCAATTATTTTGGCGAAGCCAAGCTGCTGAACGTCGCCCACCAGTTCCAGCAAGTGACGGACTGGCATACGCGCAGCCCGGCCGGTATCTAAGAACAAACGCGCCGCCACTGGCGGCGCCACCAAATTAAGCGAGAACACTATGCAATGGGAAGTCGTCATCGGTCTTGAGAACCACGTGCAGCTCACGACCGAATCCAAAATTTTCAGCGGTTCGCCGATCAAGTACGGCGCCGAAGCCAACACGCAGGCGAGCCCCGTCGACCTGGCGCTGCCAGGCGTACTGCCCGTGATGAACAAGCAAGCCGTCGACCGCGCGATCCGTTTTGGCCTGGCCGTGGGCGCCACCGTGGCGCCGCACTCGGTCTTCGCGCGCAAAAACTATTTTTATCCGGATTCGCCGAAGGGCTACCAGATCAGCCAGTTCGAGGACCCCGTCGTCATCGGCGGCGCCCTGACCTTCGGCTACGAAAAGGATGGCGAATTCGTCACCAAGACCGTCAACCTGACGCGCGCACACCTGGAAGAAGACGCCGGTAAATCCCTGCACGAAGACTATGCGGGCATGAGCGGCATCGACTTGAACCGCGCCGGCACGCCGCTGCTGGAAATCGTCTCGGAACCGGAAATCCGCAGCGCCGCCGAAGCCGTGGCCTACGCCAAGGCCCTGCACTCGCTGGTCATGTGGCTGGGCGTTTGCGACGGCAACATGCAGGAAGGCTCGTTCCGCTGCGACGTCAACGTCTCCGTGCGCCCTGTCGGCCAGAAGGAATTCGGCACCCGCTGCGAAATCAAGAACCTGAACTCCTTCCGCTTCATCGAAGAAGCCGTGCACGTGGAAGTGCGCCGCCAGATCGAACTAATCGAAGACGGCGGCAAGGTCGTGCAAGCGACACGCCTGTACGATCCGGATCGCAAGGAAACGCGCGAAATGCGCAGCAAGGAAGACGCGCAGGATTACCGCTACTTCCCGGACCCTGACCTGCCGCCGCTGGTCATCTCCCAAGCGTGGATCGACACCGTCAAGGCCTCGATGCCGGAACTGCCGGCCGCCATGCGCGCCCGTTTCATCAGCGAATACGCGCTGCCGGACTACGATGCGCTGGTGCTGACGCAGTCGAAAGCCATGGCGACTTACTTCGTCGCCGTGGTCGACAAAGCCGGCAAGGAAAACGCCAAGGCCGCCGCCAACTGGCTGATGGGCGACGTGTCGTCGACCCTGAACCGCGAAGGCGTGGACCTGGACGACGCGCCCGTCTCCGCCGCGCAATTGGCCGCCATGCTCAAGCGCATCGCCGACGGCACCATCTCGAACAAGGCGGCGAAAGAAGTCTTCGCAGGCATGTGGGAAGCGAAGTCCGACGACGACAATCTCGTTGACACCATCATCGATGCCAAGGGCCTGAAACAGATCTCGGATACTGGCGCCCTGGAAGCCATCGTCGACGAAGTGCTGGCGGCCAACGCCAAGTCGGTGGAGCAGTACCGAGCCGGCAAGGAAGCAGCGATCAACGCGCTGATCGGCCAGGCGATGAAGGCATCCAAAGGCAAGGCCAACCCGGCCCAGCTGACGGAACTGCTGAAGGCCAAGCTGGCGGGCTGACCGTCCGCTTGAAAAAAAAAGGACGCCACGGCGTCCTTTTTTTATGCGCAACAGGCATGTTTTCCGTCTTTACGACACACCAGCTGCAACTGCATCAGCCGGCTTGCGGCAGAAGAAGGAACTGAACACCGTGGCGACGTCCCGGCACACCATGAGTGGCAAGGCTTGCTGCGTATCGTCGTCATGCACACTGACACCGCAGCCTCCCAGAGAGAAGAACCCGCCTGCTTTGTCATCCGTCCGCAAGGTGTATTTGTGCCCTTCCTGCAGCTGGGCAGCAAAGGAAATCGAACACTCGTGGGATGACCCCAAAGGATAATTCACGAAAAAATGCGACACGCCAGCCGGCAGCCTGGTTACCACTGGCTTGGATTGGTAATCCTTATTGAAACTGGCCAACGTAAAACTGCGCTGGGCAGCCCATTTCCCGTCCGCGGCAAAATCGACCTCGTTACGCCACACGACAGCCACTTTCCTCGATCCCGTGAAAATGGGCTTGATGGCCAGCGTCGTCGAAGGTTGTACCGGATTCGGCAATTTATATTGGGGGTGCGGCGCCGTATTAATGCATCCTGCCAGAAGCAAGGCACAGCTTGTCGACAGGATTGCTGCTTTGATTGTCATGGGAAGAGTTGGGCCTGGGTCAGCGAGGCTTCATAAATAGATGGATTAACAGGCAACGGCCAGATAGGGCAAACTGTACTCTTGGTGAAATTGGCAATGATTATATAGTAATTTCTCAAATGCAACCAATTTCTGTCATTCTGTCCAATGACTTGCGTCCCACGCCGCTGCCGGACAGGAACTATACCAGTATGTCTAGTTCATCTCACGCTTAAAAACAGCACTTTTTTCCAATCTGAAAATTAAAGTATACATTTTTGTCTACAAGGTTTAATCTAGCCCTATTGAATTTCAGGCAAGAGGAAAACCGCATGGCCAAGACACCCGACATTCCGAAACCGACGGCAGCCGAACTCGATCTGCTGCAGGCACTGTGGCCGCTGGGCGCCGCCACGGCCAAGCAGGTGCACGAGGCGATGGCGCTGGCCAAACCGGCCATCACGTATGGCACCGTGCTGCGCCTGATGCAGATCATGCACGGCAAGGGCTTGCTGATCCGCGACGAAAGCCAGCGCTCGCACGTGTATGCGCCGGCGCAGGCGCAGGACAGCCTGCAGACGAACCTGCTCAAGGAATTGATGCAGAAGGCCTTTGCCGGTTCCGCCAAGGCGCTGGTGCTGGCGGCGCTGCGCACGGGCGTGTCGCGCGCCGAACGCGAAGAGATCGAAAAAATGCTCAAGGACGATCAGTCATGAGCGGCTTCGTGCCAGCGCTGGGCTGGACCCTGCTGCACTTCCTGTGGCAAGGCTTGCTGATCGGCTGCGCCACGGCGCTGGCGTGGACAGCCCTGCGCAATGCGCGTCCTGAAGCGCGCTACGCCGTCGGTTGCGGCGCCCTGCTGGCCTGCCTGGCATGGCCGGCGGCGGGCTTGTATCTGCGCCTGGCCGGCGGTGATATCACGGGCGCCTTGTACTCCAGCGCTTTGCTGCCCGCCGCCCTGCTGGCGCCCGACAGCCTGCCCGACCTGGACCTGCTGCTGCGCGCCGTCGTCGGCGTGTGGGCCCTGTGCGCCGCCATGCTGGCCGTGCGCATGGCGCTGGGCATGCTGTGGATAGAACGCAGCGCCAGGAACACGGGCACCACGCATGGACAACTGCAGACCAGGCTGTCGCGCATGGCGCACGATGCCGGCGTGACGCGGCCCGTGCGGCTGCGCGTACTCGATGGCATCGCCAGTCCGCTCACGGCCGGCATCTGGCGTCCCATGGTGCTGGTGCCCGCCGCGCTGTTGACCGGCATGCCGCCGCACCTGCTCGACGCGCTGCTGGCGCACGAACTGGCGCACATCCGGCGCCACGATTATCTGATCAACCTGCTGCAAAACGCCATCGAGGCGCTGCTGTTCTTCCACCCTGCCGTCTGGTGGATTTCACGCGGCGTGCGCCTCGAACGCGAACATATTGCAGATGATTTCGCAGCAAGACAACTGGGCGAACCGCGGCGTCTGGCTCTTGCACTCTCGGAACTGGAACGTCTCCAGTTCTCAACCCACCACCTGGCCCAGGCGGCCAACGGAGGAGATCTCATGTCACGTATCACACGATTGCTGCGCCCCGCACCACAAACCCTGAACTGGAAGGCGGCCGTGCCGCTGCTGGCCCTGGCCGGCGCCTGCCTCGGCATTTACGGCCAGGCCGTCGCCGCCGACAGCGCGCCCGTGCTGGAACGCCGCCCCATCATCGACTTTGGCGTCTGCGGCAAACCGGTCTGGCCAGCCGCATCCCTGAAGGCGAAGGAAGAGGGCACGGTCACCATGTCCTTCGACGTCGATGCCGCCGGCAAGGTAACGGATTCGAGCGTGGTCAAGAGCAGCGGCCATCCGGCCCTCGATGAGGCGGCGCGCAGCGGCATTGCCAAGTGCACGTTCAAGCCGGCCCTCGCTGGCGGCAAGCCTGTCGGCGCCAGCGTGAAGGTGCAATACGTCTGGCGCCTGAAGTAATGTCTGGGCGGCGGCAGCGCAGCAACATCGCAGCAGCGCTGCCGCCGCCCGCTTGCGGGTATGATCATGGATTCTTCCACGCACCTGTGAACACGCCATGAACAAGATCAAAACCGGCCTCGTCGGCTACGGCTTTGCCGGCTCCACCTTCCACGCTCCCGTCCTGTCCGCCATCGATGCCCTGGAACTGGCGGCCGTCGCCTCCAGCAAGCCGGAGCTCGTGCACAAGGATTGGCCGAACGCCACCGTGCATGCGCAGCCCGCGCAGCTGTTTGCCGATCCATCGATCGAACTGGTCGTCATCGCCGCGCCCAACGAAGCGCATTTCAGCCTGGCGCAAGCGGCCCTGCAGGCAGGCAAGCACGTGGTGGTCGACAAGCCATTCACCATTTCCAGTGCCGAGGCGCAGAGCCTGATCGCGCTGGCGAAAGAACGCAAGCTGGTGCTCAGCGTGTACCACAACCGCCGCTGGGATGGCGACTTCCTCACCCTGAAAACGCTGCTGGCGCAGGGCACCCTGGGCCGCATCGCCAGCGTCGAATCGCATTTCGACCGCTTCCGCCCCGAGATCCGCCAGCGCTGGCGCGAGTCCGGCGCGCCCGGCGGCGGCTTGCTGTACGACCTGGGTCCGCACATGCTGGACCAGGCCATGCAGCTGTTCGGCCAGCCGGAAAAACTGTACGCCGATATCGCCCTGCAGCGCGATGGCGCGCAAGCCGTCGACTACATGCACATCGTGCTGTACTACGACCGGTTGCGCGTGGTGCTGCAAGCGGGCTGTCTGGTGAAGGCGCCGACGGCGCGCTTCGCCGTGCATGGCGACAAGGGCAGCTTCGTGAAGTTCGGCCTCGATCCGCAGGAAGACGCCCTGAAGGCGGGCGGCACGCCTGGACAGCCCGGCTGGGGCGTGGACCCCGTGCGCGGCGCGCTGCATCTGGGCACGCAGCCGGACGGACATTTCGAGCACCTTGAGATGCAGGCGGGCCGCTACCAGGACTTTTACCAGGGCATGGCCGACGCCATCCGTCACGGCGCAGCGGCGCCCGTGGCGGCCGAAGATGCGGCGGCGACGATACGCCTGATCGAACTGGCGCTGCAAAGCGCCGCCGAAGGGCGCGTGCTCGCGGTCAGCTAATCTAATTCAGTTGATGACGAAGGCCAGCACCACGGCGCCCAGCGCCAGCAGGGCGAGGCCGCAAATGAACAGCAGCTCGCCCCACCATTCGTAGCGCTGGCGCGACTGGCCGGGGCGCAGCGACATGAACGAGAGCACGGCGCTGACGAGAAAGACGATGGCGTCGACAGCGAGCAGCTTGTCGATGGCCACGCGCACCTCGCCGCGCGGCGCCAGGTGCCCGATCGACAGCACCGTCATGCACACGCCGACCATCGTCGCCGACGTGGGCAGGATATGTGCCGACAAGCCCCTCGCCGACAAGCCCTGTTCAGGCGCCTTGCCGTCGCCCGCTATCAAGGCCGGCCCTGGTTCGTTCCCGCCGGCCAGACCAGCTCCACGCGCGCGGACGATCCCGCCTTGATTTGCACCTTGCGTTCCAGTGTCTTGCCGGCCAAGGTGGCGCGCAGGCTGTAGCTGCCCGGCGCCAGCTTCGCCAACAGGAACGGTCCGCTGGCCGTCGTTTCCAGCACCGAAGCCCCCTTGGCGTCGCGTATTTCCAGCTTCACGTCCGAGGCAAATTCCGCCTTGTCCGCCGCCTGCACGGAAAACTCGAGGCTCAAGGGCCACTGCCGGCTGGCGCTCTTGATGGCCGTCGACTCGTCGAGGCCAATGCCGCCGCTCAGGTATTCCACCGCTCCGCTCTTCTGCACGGGCGGCAGTGCGCTGTCGGCTTGGGCCTGTGCCGCACTTCCCAGCAACAGCCCGGCGGCCAGCATTGCCGCCGCCAGGCCCAGGGTACCGCGTCTGTCTGGTGCCATCTCACTCTCCTCATGTCGGTCGAATCAAGATAGGAAGCGCAGCTTAAACAGGACTTAGACCCACATCAGCGCCGGCGCATGGCCTCCGCGATTTTCTGGTCCGTCTTGTACTGGCTCAGCGCATACACGGCCCAGATCGTCGCTGGCAGCCAGCCGATCAGGGTGATTTGCAGGATCAGGCAAATGATGCCGGCGATCGGGCGGCCGATCGTGAAAAAGGTCAGCCACGGGAGTATCAGGGCAATCAGCAAGCGCATCGTTCGTTCCTTGAGTATTCCCCTGTGCCGCGGGGACCGGGCCGGCATACCGGCGGTTAATTCAGTCTAGCCGATTATAACGATACCGGCGCCTCACGCCGGCACGGGTGCCAGCAGTTTTTCCATCCACGCCAGGATGGCGGCAAAGATGACGTCGCGGTTCACTTCATTGAAATTCTCGTGATAATTGGCCGGATAGTAGTGATAGTCGAGCAGGCCATCGGGCACGCTGCGCAGCATGCTTTCCGTGGCGCGGCTGTCGGCCAGCTTGTCGTCGCCCGCCACCACGGCGAACAGGGGGAAGCGCCAGTCCGACAAGCCGCCCGCCAGTTCCTTTTGCGCCGACGTCAAGGCATGGGCGAAGCGCACCGAGGCCGCACTGGCGCGGATGCCATCGCGCTCGTCCTGGAAATGGCGCGCCGTAATGGTTTGATCGTGCGTCAGCAGCATGGTCAGGTTCCCCAGCGGCACTTTCATCGTGGGGAAGCGCCGCGCCAGCCAGCCCGACAGCATCTGCAGCACCTTCGGCACGGGTATCGCATTCACGTAATACGGCGACGAGATAATAAAACCCTTGATGGCCGCATCGTCCGCAAAACGCCCCAGCCCCAGATGGGTGGCGATCAGGCCGCCCATCGAGTGGCCCATGACGAATACGGGCAAGCCCGGATACGTTTGCTTGATCCAGGCCAGGAACAGCTCCGCGTCGTCGAGGAAGGCGTCGAACGAGGGAATGTCCACCTTGCGCTGGCCATCGTGGCCCACCATGTCGAAGCTGACGGTGGCGATGCCGTGCTGGCGGAAGTAGAGCGCCGGCGTGACGTAGTCGCCCGCATGCGCCATGCCGCCGTGGATCGCCAGGATCACGGCGCGGGGATGCTCGGGCTGCCAGATGTGGATGGGCCGCTCGACCTGATCGCTGCACAGCAGGCTGGCCATCTTGTCTTCTGAAAAACGCATCGCTGCTCCTGTCATGCCCTGTCACGCCTTCAGATGATCGATCAACTGGCGCGCATACAGGGGTAATTCACTGAACTGGCGCACGCAAATGGTGAGATTGCGTACCGACCAGGGATCGGATAATTCCAGGCAGCGCAGCGCCATCGTCTGCTGGCAGCGGCTGGCCGCCGCCAGCGGCACGACGCTGATGCCCACGCCGCTGGCCACCATGCGGCAGACGGCATCGAAGCTGCGCAGCCGCACGCGCACCTTCAATGGGCGTCCCAGACGCGCCGCATGCATGCCCAGGTATTGCTGCATCGCGCTGTCGTCGGCCAGACCGATGAAATCGTGATCCAGCACGCTGGCAAAATCGACGACGCCATCCTGGCCCAAGGCACGGTGGTGCACGCCATCGGCCGCCGCGATGACCACCAGCCGGTCGGGGCGAAACAAAAACGTCTGCAAGCCGCGCATGTCGACCGAGTCGGACACGATGCCCATGTCGGCCAGTCCTTCCGAGACGGCCTTGACGATATCGTAACTGAGACGCTCTTCCAGGTCGATGGTCAGGTTCGGATGGCGGTCGAGAAAAGCGCCTAGCGCCTCGGGCAAAAATTCGCTGAGCGCGGCCGTATTGCACAGCAGCCGCAACTGCCCTTTCAAGCCGCGCGCAAATTCGCCAAGTTCGCCGCGCATTTTCTCCATTTGCAGCAACACCAGGCGCGCGTGATGGAGCAAGGTCTGGCCCACGGGCGTCGGCTCCACGCCACGCCGCCCGCGCAGCAGCAAGGGCATGCCCAGCATCTCTTCCATGCCGCGCACGCGTGCGCTGCTCGACGCCAATGCGAGATGGCTGCGCGCGGCGCCCGCCGTCAGACTCCCCGCCTCCACAACGTTCACAAACAGCTGCAAATCGACCAGATCAAAGCGCATGGCGGCTCTCCTTTGCGCCATCTTACCAGCCTTCGCTTTTAACTTAGGCTGACTCAAAATAATCCGCCTTGGCGAAAGTACGTGCGACGCGCAAAATCCACGCACACTCATTCTGCAATCAAAACATGGACATCGTATTTTTGCTGGCGGTCGGCGCCAGCTTTCTGGCCGCTGGCTTCGTCAAGGGCGTAGTCGGACTAGGCTTGCCGACGGTGGCCATGGGCACGCTCAGCCTCGTCATGCCGCCCGTGCAGGCGGCCGCCCTGCTGATCGTGCCATCGATGGTGACGAACGTGTGGCAACTGGCGGCCGGCCCCGGCCTGCGCGCCCTGCTGCGCCGTTTGTGGCCCATGCTGGCCGCCGTCATGGCCGGCACTGTGGCGGGCGGCGCCCTGCTGCCGGCCGACAGCGGCGCCTGGGCCGTCGTCGCGCTGGGCGTGGCGCTGATGCTGTATGCGCTGGCGGGATTGTTATCGCTGCAGCTGCGCGTGCCGGCGCGGCACGAAGCGTGGCTGGGGCCCGTGGCGGGAGCCGTGACGGGACTGGTGACGGCCGCCACGGGCGTCTTCGTCATCCCCGCCGTGCCGTATCTGCAGGGCCTGGGGCTGGCGCGCGATGCGCTGGTGCAGGCGCTGGGCCTGGCGTTTACGGCATCGACCGTGGCGCTGGCGGCCAGCCTTGCCCTGCACGGCAACTTCAGCCTCGGCGCGGCCGGCGCTTCCGCGTATGCGCTGCTGCCGGCGCTGGCCGGCATGCTGGCCGGTCAATGGCTGCGCGGACGCATCGCGCAGCAGGTATTCAAGCGCTGCTTTTTTGCCGGGCTGTTTGCCCTGGGCTTGCATGCGGCGGTCAAACCATGGATGGCGTGATGCAGATCGACTGGCAAGGAGACAGCGCGCTGTGCGCGTGGATCGACGGCCAGCAGGTGGCCATGCTCGACATCAGCCGACACGCCGATGAAGTGACGGTGAACATGCTGTTCGTGAAACCGCCATTCCGCCGGCGCGGCATCGGCGGCGCACTGTTGCGGCGGCTGTTGCAATGCCACCCGCAAGCTGCCACCGCCTGCAGCGACCCGCGGCTGCGGGCGCTGCTGGAGAGAACTACTTAAATACCATACCGATTGCGGTATGCGGAGACGGCTTCTTTATATTTCAGCAATTCCGGATCAGCGCCCGCGCCATTCAGGTAGCCGAACAGATCGTCCAGGTTGCCGATCGAGATGACGGGGATGCCATACTGTTTCGACACTTCCTGCACCGCCGAACTTGGTGACAGCTGGCCATCCGGGCCGGAACGCTCCATGCGGTCCAGGGCGATCAGCACGGCGCATGGTTCGGCGCCAGCGGCGCGTATCATGTCCACCGATTCGCGCACCGAAGTGCCGGCCGAGATCACATCGTCAATGATGACGACTTTGCCATGCAGCTTGGCGCCAACGATGGTGCCGCCTTCGCCATGGTCCTTGGCTTCCTTGCGGTTGAAGGCGAACGAGGTGTTGCGGCCCTTGCCGGCCAGCGCCACGGCGGTGGCCGACGCCAAAGTGATGCCCTTGTAGGCGGGGCCGAACAGCATGTCGAATTCCACGCCCGAGTCGAGCAGGGTTTGCGCGTAGAACTGCGCCAGTTCGGCCAGGGTGGCGCCGTCATGGAACAGGCCCGCATTGAAGAAGTACGGCGACTGGCGTCCGGCCTTGGTGGTGAACTCGCCGAACCGCAAGACTCCCTTGGATACTGAAAACGCGATAAACTGCTGGCGTAAATTATTCACATTAGCCTCATTTTTTAAAAGTGCCTGTATTTTAATCCGCGCGCACCGGCGAGACAATCGCCATGCCGCGCCCGCCGGCCCCGTACAACGCCCTTTTCACTCTCGACCTATGCCAAAAATTATTTCCGCCAATCTGAACGGTATCCGTTCCGCCGCCAAAAAAGGCTTTTTCAACTGGATGGGCACGCAGACGGCCGATTTCATCTGCGTGCAGGAATTGAAGGCGCAGCTGCCCGACATGACGCCGGAATTCCTCAACCCGCACGGCTACCATGGCCATTTCCACTATGCCGAGAAAAAGGGGTATTCGGGCACGGGCGTGTACAGCAAGGTCGAGCCGGACGCCGTGCATATCGGTTTCGGCAGCCCTGAATTCGATGCCGAAGGCCGCTACGTGCGCTGCGATTTTGGCAACCTCTCCGTCATTTCCGTGTACTGCCCGTCCGGCTCGTCCGGCCCGGAACGCCAGGAAGCCAAGTTCCGCTTCATGGAGCTGTTCCTGCCGCACCTGCTGGAATTGAAGTCGCTGGGCCGCGAAGTGGTCATCTGCGGCGACTGGAACATCGCCCACCATGAAATCGACTTGAAGAACTGGAAGGGCAACAAGAAGAATTCCGGCTTCCTGCCCGAGGAACGGGCATGGCTGACGCGCGTCTTCGACGAAGTGGGCTTCGTCGACGTGCACCGCGGCCTGGACAAGCGCGAAGACCAGTACACGTGGTGGAGCAACCGCGGCCAGGCCTACGCGAAGAACGTGGGCTGGCGCATCGATTATCACGTCGCCACCCCCGGCATCGCGGCCCAGGCGCACACGGTCAGCGTCTACAAGGACGAGCGTTTTTCCGACCATGCACCGTTGATCATCGATTACACGGTCAAAGGTTGATTTTATACGTCCGTGGTGGCGTCGGATTAGGTGGGGCCGCCGAGGCCGCAGGGCCGTCATCCGACGACATTGTTGGCCGCGCCAGTGGCGGTGTCGGATTACCCGAGCACGCGCCGGCTTTCAAAATGGCGCGGCTCGCCCGTCAACGGGTCCGTAAACTCGATGGCGCGCGCCAGCAGCTGCAAGGGCTGCGACATGTCGTCTTCCTTGCACGGCAGGGCCACGGGATAAAACGCATCGTTGACGATGGGGATGCCGAGCGACGCCAGGTGCACGCGCAGCTGGTGCTTGCGCCCCGTGTGCGGCTGCAGCCGGTACAGGGCGACAATGCCGCGCTCCTCGATGACGTCGACGACGGTTTCCGAATTCGGCTCGCCCGCTTCCTCGCGCATCAGGAAAAACTGCGCGCCCTCGACCATGCGGCTGCGGTAGGTGAACGGGAATTCCCGGCCCGCCAGCACGGGCGCCAGCGCTTCATACGTCTTGCGCACTTCGCGGCGCTGGAACAGCGACTGGTAGGCGCCCCGGCTCGACGGCTGGCGCGAAAAGATCACCACGCCGGCCGTCTCGCGGTCGAGGCGGTGAATCGGCGTCAGCGCGGCGCAGTCCAGTTTTTTCTTCAGGCGCGTCAGCAGGGTCTCCTGCACGAAGCGCCCGCCCGGCGTCATGGGCAGGAAGTGCGGCTTGTCGACGACGATCAGATGCTCGTCCTGGAACAGGATGGCTTCCTGGAAGGGAATCGGCGTTTCCCGTTCCAGTTCGCGGTAGTAAAAAATGCGCATGCCGCGCTTGTACGCGCTGTCGGGCCCGAGCACGGCGCCGTCGCCATTGACCACTTCGCCGCGCGCCATGCGATCCAGCCATTGCGCCGCGCTGATCTGCGGGTAGCGTTCGAGCAGAAACGACAGCATGTCGGGCCACTGCCCTTCCGGCAGCCACAGATAGCTGGGCGCCACGCCGTCGCGCATGGGCAAGGGTGCGGCGGCGTGACGGGCCGGCATTCTAGCGCTGCGCGATGGCGTTGCTGCGGTAGGGCGGCAAGGCGTCCACGCTGACGCCCTTGCTGCGCGCGTACAGCGGCAGCACTTGCGCCATGTGGCTGTTCATCTGCGAGATGCGGTCCTTGCCCGACGGGTGGGTCGAGAGGAATTCCGGCGGCGCGCCCGCGCTCACGGCCGCCATCTTCTGCCACAGCACGACGCCGGCGCGCGGATCGAAGCCGGCGCGCGCGGCCAGGTCCATGCCGATCAGGTCCGCTTCGCGTTCATCGTCGCGCGAGAACTTCAGCATCACGCCCTTGGCCGCCATGTTCGTCGCCGTGCTGGTCAGATTCGGGTCGACGCCGAGCCAGGCCGACAGTCCCGCGCCGGCCAGCTTGGCGCCGACGGCGGCCAGGTTGCCCTTGCCGGCCTGCGCCTGCGAATGCTCGCGCAAGGCGTGCGAAATTTCATGGCCCATGACGATGGCCACTTCATCGTCGGTCAAATTCAATTTGGTGATGATGCCGCTGTAAAAAGCGATCTGCCCGCCCGGCATGCAAAAAGCGTTGACCTCGTCCGAGTTGAGCAGGTTGACCTGCCAGTTCCAGCTGGCCGCCGCCTCGTTCCAGCGCGTGGCGAACGGGATGATGCGCTGGGCGATGGCGCGCAGGCGTTTGACTTGCGGATCGCTGTCGGGCACCAGCGCATTCTTTTCCTTCGCCTCATTGACCAGCTGCGTATATTGCTGCTTCGATTCCGCATTGAAATCGGCGCCGCCGGCGAAGATGCGCGTGGTCGACAAGGGACGCACCTTGATGCCATCCTGTACCGTCGCCTGCTGGGCGTGGGTGGAAAGGGGCGCCAGCGCGGTGGCCGCGCACAGGCTGGCCAGGACGGTGTAACGTTTAAGGGATATTGGTGCCATTGGCAGACCTCCATGGAGCAATTTTAGGCAGCATCATCATGGCCGGGAAGGCCAGGAAGAAGCACACGATGAAAAACGAGAACCAGCCCAGCTCGGCGACCAAAAAGCCCACCGAGGCATTGATCAGGGTACGAGGCACGGCGCTCAGGCTGGAAAACAAGGCATATTGCGTGGCCGTATAGCGCGGGTCCGTGCTGCGCGACAGGAAGGCGACAAAGGCGGCCGCGCCCAGCCCCAGGCTGGCGAAAGCTTCAAAACCGATCACGGCGCTCAGTAGCATGGTATTCGGTCCCACCTGCGCCAGCCAGGCGAATCCCAGAATGGCGATCGCCTGCAGCGCGCCGAAGACCCACAGGCCCCGGTTGATGCCCAGCTTGAGCATCCATACGCCGCCCACCACGCCGCCGGCCAGGCTGGCCCAGAAACCCGTGGTGTTGGCGGCCAGGCCGATCTGCGTCATGGAAAAACCCAGGTCCAGATAGAACTTCGTCGCCAGCGCCGTGGCCATGCTGTCGCCGATTTTGTAGAGTAATACGAAGGCAAGTATCCACATTGCGTTACGCCAACCATCGCGCGCGATGAATTCCTGGAACGGCAGAATGATCGCTTCGCGCATGGTCTTCGGCGGCGAGCCGTACACGGTCGGCTCCTTGATCAGCAGGGTGCAGACAAACCCCGGCAGCATGAAGGCGGCCGTGATCCAGAAGACGGGCTGCCACGGCATGCGGTCGGCCAGGATCAGCGACAGCGCGCCCGGCACCATGCCCGCCACTTTATACGCATTGACGATGACGGCCGCGCCCAGGCCCTGCTCGTTATCGCTGAGGATTTCGCGCCGGTAGGCGTCGATGACGATGTCCTGGCTGGCAGACAGAAAGGCCACGCCGCCAGCGGCCGCCGCGATCAGGCCGATCTGCGTGAGCGGGTCCAGCATGCCCATGCCGCCGATGGAAAAGAACAGCGCCACTTGCGTGAGCGCCATCCAGCCGCGCCGCCTTCCCAGTCCCAGGATGCGGTAGCGGTCCATCAGGGGCGCCCACAGGAATTTCCAGATGTAGGGGAACTGCACCAGGGCGAACAGCCCCAGCGCCTTGACGTTCAGGCCCGACTTGGCCAGCCACGCCTGCAGCAGGTACAGCAGGATGAACAGGGGCAGGCCGGAACTGAAGCCCAGCACCAGCACGGCCAGCATGCGGCCATTGGCATGGGAACGCCAGCCAGGCGCCGGGCTTTTGCTCATCAATGCACCGCTTTTTTACGCAGGCGGAAGACGGCCAGGTCGCCACGCAGATTCGGCAGCACGGAAACCATCTTGCCTTCGGCCAGGGCCACGCATTCGATCACTTCCAGGCCGCATTCCTCGGCCAGTTCGCGGAAGTCGTTGATGGTGGCGCAGCGCACGTTCGGCGTGTCGTACCACTGGTAGGGCAGCGATTTCGACACGGGCATGCGGCCTTTGAGCAGCGCCACGCGGTGCGGCCAGTAGGCGAAGTTGGGGAACGAGACGATGGCCTCGGCGCCCACGCGCACGATGTCGCGCAGCAGCGGCTCGACCTGCTTCATCATCTGCAGGGACGACAGGCACAGCACCGTATCAAAACTGTTGTCGCCAAAAATCGACAGGCCCTTTTCCATGTCCTGCTGGATCACGTTCACGCCACGGCGGGTGCTGGCCAGCACCTTGTCGTCGGCAATCTCGATGCCATAACCGCTGCATTCCTTGTCGCTTTGCAGATACTGCAGCATCACGCCTTCGCCGCAGCCCACGTCCAGCACGTGCGCATTGTTCGGCACCCAGTGGGCGATGAAGGCCAGGTCGGGGCGCAGCGCGCTCAATTCGTCAAAAGTCATGCGGTCTCCTTCGCGCCCTGGCGGACGGCGGTGTTCTGTACTGCGGCGGGCGCACCCGCCCCGATGTCGTTCCAAACCTGGCCGTAATAGGCGCGCACCATGTTCATGTAGCGCGCATCTTCCAGCAAAAAGGCGTCGTGGCCGTGCGGCGCGTCGATCTCGGCATACGTGACCTGGCGGCGGTTGCACACGAGCGCCTCGACGATTTCGCGGCTGCGCTCGGGCGAAAAACGCCAGTCGGTGGAAAACGAGGCGAGGAAGAACTTGGCCTTGGTGCCCGACAGGGCCTTGGCCAGGTCGCCGCCATGCGCGCGCGCCGGATCGAAATAATCGAGCGCCTTGGTGATCAATAAATACGTGTTGGCGTCGAAGTATTCGGAAAACTTGTCGCCCTGGTAGCGCAGATACGATTCGATCTCGAAATCGATGCCGAAGCCGAATTTGTAGTCGCCCGTCTGCGTCGCGTCGCGCAGCTTGCGGCCGAATTTTTCGGCCATATCGTCATTCGACAGGTAGGTGATGTGGCCCACCATGCGCGCCACGCGCAAGCCGTTCTTCGGCACCACGCCGTGCGCATAGAAGTCGCCGCCATGGTAATCGGGGTCGGACAGGATGGCCTGGCGCGCCACGTCGTTGAAGGCGATGTTTTGCGCGGACAGCTTGGCCGTCGAGGCGATCACCACGCAGTGGCGCAGCCGCTCGGGGAACATGATGCTCCACGCCAGCGCCTGCATGCCGCCCAAAGACCCGCCCATCACGGCGGCGAACCGGGTGATGCCCAGTTCATCGGCCAGGCGCGCCTGCGCACTGACCCAGTCTTCCACCGTGACGACGGGGAAGGCGGCGCCATACGGCTTGCCGGTGGCGGGATTGGTGTGCATGGGGCCCGTCGAGCCGAAGCAGGAACCGAGGTTGTTGACGCCGATGACGAAGAATTTGTCCGTGTCGAGCGGCTTGCCGGGGCCGACCATATTGTCCCACCAGCCCGTGCTTTTCGGCTCGTCGGCGTAGACGCCGGCCACGTGGTGCGAAGCGTTCAGGGCGTGGCAGACCAGCACCGCGTTCGATTTGTCGGCGTTCAGGGTGCCGTAGGTTTCATACATCAACATATAGTCCCGCAGCGATGCTCCGCTTTGCAGCTGCAGGGGTTGCGCAAAATACATGGTTTGCGGCGAAACGATTCCAATGGATGACATGTGTGTCGGTTTATAAAAGGGGGGCGGCCCCACGGGCCATGGTCGATGCAGCACCGCGATGATAGGTGCTGCAACTTTAGCATCAGCACACCTCTTGCCACGCGCGAGGTGTCCTGATGCCGATAAGGTGACAGTTTACATGAGCTGCAGCTGCTGGACGGCTTCGGCGATCACATTTGGTTCCATGGAACGCATAATTTTGCGCATTTGTGGCGCAATCAGGCCCAGGTCGCTGTTGAGGATCTCTTGCTTGACCGCCAACAGCTGGGCCGGATGCATGGAAAACTCGCGCAGTCCCATGCCCAGCAGCAGGCGCGTGAGCTTCACGTCGCCCGCCATCTCGCCGCAGACGGCCACGTCGATGCCCGCCTTGTGGCCGGCCGCGATCGTCATGGAGATCAATTGCAGAACGGCCGGGTGCAGCGGATTGTACAAATGCGCCACTTCGTAGTCGACCCGGTCGATGGCCAGGGTGTACTGGATCAGATCATTCGTGCCGATCGACAGGAAGTCCATGCGCTTGACGAACATGGGCAAGGCCAGCGCGGCGGCCGGAATCTCGATCATGGCCCCCACTTCGACGTCATCGTCGAACTTGACGCCCTCCTCGCGCAGGCTGGCCTTCGCTTGCGCGATCATGGCCAGCGACTGGTCGATCTCGAATGCATGCGCGAGCATGGGGATCAGGATGCGCACCTTGCCGAAGGCCGAGGCGCGCAGGATGGCGCGCAGCTGCGTCAGGAACAGCTGCGGCTCGGCCAGGCAATAGCGGATGGCGCGCAAGCCGAGGGCGGGATTCAGGGCCGTATGGTCTGCCTGGTCGAGCGGCTTGTCGGCGCCGATGTCGAGCGTGCGGATGGTCACCACGCGGCCCTTCATCGACTGCACCGTGTTGCGGTAGGCCTCGAATTGCTCGTCCTCGGTGGGGATCTTGTGGGCGCGGCCCATGAACAGGAATTCGGAGCGGAACAGGCCCACGCCGCTGGCGCCGGACTCCAACGCAAACGCGCAATCCTCGGGCAATTCGATATTCGCCAGCAGGGTGACGGGCGTGCCGCATTTGGTGACGGCCGGCGTCTTTTTCAGCTTGCCCAGCTTCTTGCGCGCGCGCTGCATGGCCACCTGGCGCTCGCGGTACTGTTCCAGCACCAGCGGGCTGGGGTTGGCGATGACGACACCGGCGTCGCCGTCGATGATCAGCCAGTCGTCCTGCTCGATCAGCATCGACGCCTGCGACATGCCGACGGCGGCCGGGATATCGAGGCTGCGCGCGACGATGGCCGTGTGCGAGTTCTGCCCGCCCACGTCGGTGATGAAACCGATGAAGGAGCGGTCGCGGAACTGCAGCATGTCGGCCGGCGAAATATCGTGGGCGACGACGATCATCTGCGCCACCAGCTCGTCCGCGGTGGCTGCCTTGGGCAGCAGCTGTTCCGTGCCCAGCAAGACCTTCAGCACGCGCTCGGCCACTTGCTGGATGTCGGCCTTGCGCTCGCGCAGGTACGGGTCTTCGATTTCGTCGAACTGGGCCGACAATTCATCGATTTGCGTCAGCAGCGCCCATTCGGCGTTGTAGTGGCGCGAACGGATGATGTCGAGCGGCGCTTCGGCGATCATCGGGTCCGACAGGATCAGCGCATGCACGTCGATGAACGCGCCCAGTTCCGTGGGGGCGTCCTTCGGCAGCTCGTTCCACAGGATTTGCAGTTCCTTGTGGACGGTGGCGATGGCGTTTTGCAGGCGCTGGACTTCGGCTTCGATCTGCTCCTGCGCCACCAGGTAATGTTTGACGTCAAGGGCGGCCGGCGCCAGCAGGTGCGCGCGGCCGATGGCGATGCCGCGGGAAACCGGGATGCCGTGGAGCGTGAAAGATGCCATGGGGTGACCTGTCGGAATGCGGCTGCGGCTGCGTTCGGCGGGCATTACTCGCCTTCGCCAAACCTGTCATTAATCAGGGCGGTGAGCGCATCGACACATGCCTGCTCGTCATCGCCCTCGGCTTCCAGGGTCACTTTCGCGCCCTTGCCGGCGGCCAGCATCATCACGCCCATGATGGACTTGGCATTGATGCGGCGCGCATTGCGGGTCAGCCAGACGTCGCTCTTGAACTTGGCGGCGAGCTGGGTAAATTTGGCGGAGGCGCGTGCGTGCAGTCCCAGCTTGTTGATGATTTCGAGTTCTTTTTGAATCATTTTTGTATGGTCTCTATCCCTGAATGCACTGCATTGTTGCCAGCCCTGCTATAAAACCCGCCGCCTTCAGGGCGGCGGCCATGTCACTCTTTACTCGCCCACGCGAATGCGGTTATCGACGCGCACGGCGCCGCTTTGCGCACCGGCCAGCGCCATCTCCACCACCACGTCGAGCGTGTCGCGGCGGTACGTGATGGCGCGCAGCAGCATCGGCAGGCTGATGCCGGCGATGACTTCCACCCTGCCCGCGTCGGCCAGCTTGTTGCAGCAGTTCGACGGCGTGCCGCCCTTCACGTCGGTAATCACCAGCACGCCGGAACCGTCGTCGAGGCGGCAGATGGCGTCCGACGCCAGCTTCTGCACTTCCGCCAGGTCCTGGTCGGCGACGACGTCGATGGCTTCAAACCGTTCCGTTGGCCCCCGGAACACGTGCGCGCAGGCGGCGATGAATGCCTGTCCCAGCGGTGCATGTGTCATGAGCAAAATCCCTACCATAGTCATTCCACCTTTTAGCGCTGCTGCGCTTGCGCAACGCCATGCTCGACGGCGTCGACAAACATGGCGGCCACGTCAAAACCCGTCTGCTGCATGATTTCCTGGAAACAGGTCGGGCTGGTGACGTTGACTTCCGTCAGGTAGTCGCCGATCACGTCCAATCCTACCAGCATCAGGCCGCGCGCGGCCAGGATCGGGCCCAGCTTTTCAGCGATTTCCAGGTCGCGCGCCGTCAATGGCTGCGCCACGCCCGTGCCACCGGCGGCCAGGTTGCCCCGCACTTCGCCCGCTTGCGGGATGCGCGCCAGCGAAAACGGCACCGGCTTGCCGCCGATGACGAGGATGCGCTTGTCGCCCTTGACGATGTCGGCGATGAAACGCTGCGCCATGATGGTTTGCGCGCCGTTGTCCGTCAGCGTCTCGATGATGGCGCCCAGGTTCAGGCCGTCGGCCTTGACGCGGAAGATGCCCGTGCCGCCCATGCCGTCGAGCGGCTTGAAGATGACGTCCTGGTGCTTGGCGTGGAAGGCGCGCAGGCGCGCTTCGTCCGACGTCACCAGGGTCGGCGACGTGAATTCGGAAAACTGGGCGATGGCCAGCTTTTCGTTGTTGTCGCGGATGGCGGACGGCCTGTTGAAGACGCAGGCGCCCTGCTTTTCCGCCAGTTCCAGCAAATACGTGCCATACACGTATTCCATGTCGAACGGCGGGTCCTTGCGCTCGATGATGGCGTCCAGCGCCGACAAGCGCACTTCTTCGGTGGAGACTACCTTGTACCAGTCGTGCTCGTCACCCGTCAGCTCGATGTGTTTGACCCTTGCCGTGACGATGCCCTCTTCCAGCGCCATGTCCTTCTGTTCGAAGGCGTAGACGGCGTGGCCGCGTTTGGCCGCCTCGCGCATCATGGCGAAAGTGGAATCTTTGTAAGTCTTGAAGCCTGCCAGCGGGTCGGCAAGGAATGCAATTTTCATGGTGCGTCCAATCGGGGAGCCTGGATAAGGAATGCTTGATTCTAGCCGAGATCGCCAGGCGCGGTAGTCGCCGCGCCCGGCAAGTCTCGTCGGTGGCTCAATACACCTCGGGATTCGGGTCCGTGCGCTCCATTTCCAGCGACGCGGCCAGCAAGGCCAGGCGCGCCACCACGCCATACACATAGAAGCGGTTCGGCGCGGCCGTGCCCGGCTTGGCCTTCAAGTCCGGCACGGCATGCTGCTGGGCAAACGCCAGCGGCACGTACTGCGAGCCGGGCGCGTTCAGGTTCTGGTCCACGCCTTTTTCAGCATGCACGCGGTAGAAGCCGCCCACCACATAGCGGTCGATCATGTAGACGACGGGCTCGGCCACGGCATCCTTGATGCTTTCAAACGTGGGTACGCCTTCCTGGATGATGACGTCGGTCACCAGCTGGCCATCCTTGACGATGGACATTTTTTCGCGCTGCTTGCGCGACAGGTCGCGCACTTCGCTCGCGTCGCGCACCGTCATGATGCCCGTGCCATACGTGCCCGCATCGGGCTTGACGATGACGAACGGCTTTTCCTTGATGCCGTATTCCTTGTATTTCTTGCGGATCTTGGCCAGCAACACGTCGACGCTGGCGGCCAGCGCATCTTCGCCCTCGCCTTCCTGGAAATTGACGTCGCTGCACTTGGCGTGGAAAGGGTTGAGCATCCACGGGTCGACATCGATCATCTTGCCGAATTTTTTCACCACTTCATCGTAGGCCGTGTAGTGGTTGCTCTTGCGACGCAAGGCCCAGCCAGCGTGCAAGGGCGGCAGCAGGCTTTGCTCATGAATATTTTGCAAGATATCGGGTATACCGTCCGACAAGTCGTTATTCAGCAGAATCGTGCACGGGTCGAAATCCTTCAAGCCCAGACGGCGGCCATTGTTCAGGCGCACGAGCGGCTCGATGACGAGCATGTTGCCGTCCGGCAGTGCCAGCGGCGTGGGTTGGGTAATCTCGGGCGACCACGAGCCGAAGCGCACGTGCAGCCCCGTCTGGCGGAAGATTTGCATCAATCGCGCCACGTTTTGCAGGTACTGCGGCGTAGTGTTGTGCAATTCCGGCACGATCAGCAGATTACGGGCATCCGGGCAATACTTGTCGATGGCGGCCATGGCCGCTTGCACGGACAGGGGCAGCATTTCCGTGGCCAGGTTGTGAAAACCGCCAGGGAACAGATTGGTGTCGACGGGCGCCAGCTTGTAGCCGGCGTTGCGCAAGTCTACCGAGCAATAGAAGGGCGGCGTGTGCTCTTGCCACTCCATGCGAAACCAGCGCTCAATGGCCGGCGTCGCGGCCAGAATCTTTTTTTCGAGGTCGAGCAGCGGTCCGGTCAGGGCCGTGACGAGATGGGGAACCATAGTTACATCCTTAAATTATGTGCAGTATTCAAAAAAGCACACAGAACTGCCGACTATATTACCGTGTAAGTACCCCAAATCGGGGCAAAAGCCTTGTTTTAAAGACCTTTTACATTCCCACAACGAAAAAAAGGCACCTCAATGAGGCGCCTTTTCCAGCCGGACATGCCGCGCCGGAGCGCTGGCATGCCAGATAATTACTATTTAGCCATGATACGCCTGCTCGCCATGGCTCGTGATATCGAGGCCTTCGCGCTCTTCTTCTTCCGGTACGCGCAGGCCAATGACGATGTCGACCAGTTTATAGGCGATGACGGAAATGATGGCAGACCAGAGGATGGTGGTGCCGACCGCTTGCGCCTGCACCCACACTTGATGGCCGATCGAGTACGGATCCGCCGACATCTTGTTGGTGACATAGTCGAAGATGCCCTGGCCGCCCAATTGTGGTGCAGCAAACACACCCGTCAGCAAGGCACCGAGGATGCCGCCCACGCCATGCACGCCGAACACGTCGAGCGAATCGTCGGCGCCGATCAGGCGTTTCAGGCCATTCACGCCCCACAGGCAGACAATACCTGCCAGCAAGCCCATGACCAGGCCGCCCATCGGGCCGACAAAGCCGGCCGCCGGGGTGATCGCCACCAGCCCGGCGACGGCACCCGAAGCGCCACCGAGCATCGATGGCTTGCCTTTGCTGATCCACTCGCCGAATACCCACGACAGGGTGGCGGCGGCAGTGGCCAGCAAGGTATTGACGAAGGCCAGCGCAGCCACGTCGCCCGCTTCCAGCGAGGAACCGGCATTGAAACCGAACCAGCCCACCCACAGCAGGGATGCGCCTATCATGGTCATCGTCAGCGAGTGCGGCGCCATCGATTCGCGGCCGTAGCCGACGCGCTTGCCGATCATGATCGCGCCCACCAGGCCGGCGACGGCGGCGTTGATGTGCACGACGGTGCCGCCGGCGAAGTCCAGCGCGCCTTTTTGCCAGATCCAGCCAGCCTTCAGGGCTTCGCTGGCCGAGGTGGCGGCGTTGGTGATCAGGTCAGGACCGGTCCAGAACCACACCATGTGGGCCGCTGGCAGGTAGGCGAACGTGAACCACAGCACGACGAAGGCCAGCACGGCGGAAAACTTGGCGCGCTCGGCAAAGGCGCCGACGATCAGTGCGCAGGTGATGGCGGCAAACGTGCCCTGGAAGGCGACAAACACGAACTCGGGAATGACGACGCCCTTGCTGAAGGTGGCGGCGGCGGCAAACGTGCCCTTGGCCGGGTCCCAGATACCGTTCAGGAACAGGCGGTCGAAGCCACCGAAGAAGGCGGTTTTTTCCGTGAAGGCGATCGAATAGCCGTAGATGCACCACAGCACGACGACCAGCGCGAACACCATGAACACTTGCATCAGCACCGACAGCATGTTCTTCGAGCGCACCAGGCCGCCGTAGAACAGGGCCAGGCCGGGAATCGTCATCAAGATCACCAGCAAGGTGCTGATCATCATGAAGCTGGTATCGCCCTTGTTGGCGACGGGCGCGGCGGCTGGCGCGGCAGCGGCCGGGGCCGGAGCGGCGGCAGCCGGCGCTACTGCGTCAGGCACCGGCGTGACGGCGGGGGTGGCGACGGCCGTGGTGGTGGCCGCCTCCGTCTTGGCGGGGGCATCGGCAAAGCTCGGCGTGGCAACGCCAAACGCACACAGACAGGCAAACCCAGCTAGCAATTTTGTTATATTTTTACGCATCAATATTCCCCTTAGAGCGCTTCGTTGCCGGTTTCACCGGTACGGATGCGGATGACCTGTTCCAGGTTGTAGACGAAAATCTTGCCATCGCCGATTTTACCGGTACGCGCGGCGCCTTCGATCGCTTCGATGGCCTGGTCGACAATGGCGTCATCGACGGCCGCTTCAATCTTGGTTTTTGGCAGGAAATCGACGACATACTCGGCGCCACGGTAGAGTTCCGTGTGACCTTTCTGGCGGCCGAAACCTTTGACTTCCGTGACAGTAATGCCTTGCACATTGATAGCCGACAAGGCTTCGCGTACTTCGTCCAGTTTGAACGGTTTAATGATTGCAGTAATCATTTTCATGGCAGTCTCGCTTAAAAGGTTTTGGATACGGTCAGCACGAGACCGGATTTCGCCAGATTCTTGCCATTGGGTGCCAGCGACGTGATGTTGGCCTTCACGGCAGCGAGGGAAACAGTCGCCATGCCGAAGTCCTTGGTCACGCCGATCTTGACATCGTTATAGCTGAGGGAATCGTTGTGCTCGACTTTCTGGCGGCCCACATGGACGTTCATGATGTAGCCATCGATCAGGTCGAAGTTGCCGCCCACGTCAAGATAGCCGCTGTTCTTGCTGTCGGCCACGCCGAACAGATTGGTGGTCGAGTGCGAGTACTTGATGTACAGCGGGCCATAGCCAAGCTGGCCATACAGCTCGAAGGTGTTAGCATTGGTGCTCAGCCCATTCGAAGGATAGAAGTAGTACAGGCCGCCCACGTCATAGGTAAAATCCTTGCTGATCTCGCCACGCTTGCCAGCATAGATATCCCATTCCAGACTGGTATCGCCGCCGCCATCCTTGATCCATTTGATGCTCGACAGCCAGGTGCCCACGTACAGGCCCGTCGGGTTATGGGTATAGTCGGCGCCGCCGCTGATGGCCGGGTTCAAGCGGCTTTGCGAAATGCCGCGGTAACGGTAGTCGCTGGTCAGCGCCACGTTGTAGCTCACCACGTTATCAGGTACGGCTTCGGCCGCAGCGGGCGCCGCCACTGCATCCTGGGCCATGGCGCTGCCGCACAAGGCGGTCATGGCCAGCGTCAACGCTGCAGCTAAAGTCATGTTCTTGGACAGATTCTTCATGGCGATTCCCTTTTATTGAACTTTTAAAGCGGTTGAGGTTTAAAATCTTGGCTGGAGATCACAAAGCGTTCATGCCTTCTTTAGCAGAATACGTGCCAGCTCTCTTGCCACCTTGACAGCTGCGTTTCCGGCCATACATACCCTCCAAGCCTGTGGCCATGCGGGTAGGGGCTGCTAAAGCATTATGAATTTGCCCAGTTTCGCACCAGATTAACGCCGCTGTGCACCGCAATGGTGCGATGCACAGGCCGCACCATAAAAGGACTGACCATGGACATGAATACCTTCTTTAACGACTTGCAAGGCAAGATCCATCAAGCCATCGAAAACTCGCCTGCCAAGGATATCGAGAAAAACGTGAAATCGATGATGACCCAGGGCTTCGCCCGCCTCGATCTGGTCACGCGCGAGGAATTCGATATCCAGGCGCAAGTACTGGCCAAGACCCGCGCCAAACTGGACGCACTGGAATTGCGCCTGATCGAACTGGAAACACGCCTGAACGAGCCGAAGGCCTAAGGTGACGCCAGCCAGGCCCGTTATTGACGGCCTTGCTGGCATAGCTCAAGCCTGACGGCGCTTCACGCGCTAGACTGATCCTGCGCGCGCCCGCGCCACAGGGGAGTCTGATGAGTCTGGCCGTCCTGAAAAGCCGCGCCCTGGCCGGCATGGAAGCGCCCGAGGTAAGTGTCGAAGTCCACCTTGCCAATGGCTTGCCTTCCTTTACGATTGTCGGCCTGCCGGATACGGAAGTGAAGGAATCGCGCGACCGCGTCCGTGCCGCGCTGCAAAACTGCGGCTTTGACATGCCGGCGCGGCGCATCACGGCCAACCTGGCGCCGGCCGACCTGCCCAAGGAATCGGGGCGCTTCGATCTGCCCATCGCGCTGGGCATCCTGGCTGCCTCCGGCCAGTTGCCGGGCGATCAATTACATCACTACGAATTCGCGGGCGAACTGTCGCTGTCGGGCCAGTTGCGCCCTATCCGCGGCGCCCTGGCCATGACCTTTGCCATGCAGCGCAAGCAGGCCGGCGCGCCACGCGCCTTCATCCTGCCGCAGGCGAACGCGGACGAGGCGGCGCTCGTCAGCGATGCCTGCATCTATCCCGCCCACAGCCTGCTCGAGGTCTGCGCGCATTTTGCCGCGCACGCCAGCCACACGGCCCTGCAACGCCACCAACCCGTGCTGGCCATACCCGCTTTCGCGTATCCGGACTTCGCCGACGTGCAGGGACAGCAGCAGGCGCGGCGGGCGCTCGAGGTGGCGGCGGCGGGCGGCCATAACGTCCTGATGGTGGGGCCGCCGGGCGCGGGCAAGACCATGCTGGCCAGCCGCTTCCCCGGCGTGCTGCCGCCCATGAGCGACGAAGAGGCGCTGGAATCGGCCGCCGTGCATTCGCTGGGAGGTCACTTCAAGGTGGAACACTGGAAACGGCGCCCCTATCGCGCCCCGCACCAGACGGCGTCCGGCGTGGCCCTGGTGGGTGGCGGCAATGTTCCGCGTCCGGGAGAAATCTCGCTGGCCCACTGCGGCGTGCTGTTTCTCGATGAAATCGCCGAATTCCAGCGCCGGGTGCTCGACGTGCTGCGCCAGCCCATGGAATCGGGCGTGATCAACATTTCACGGGCGGCCCGCCAGGCCGAGTTTCCGGCCCGCTTTCAGCTGATCGCCGCCATGAATCCCTGCCCGTGCGGCTATCTGGGTCACGCCTCGGGACGCTGCCGCTGCACGCCGGACGCCGTGCTGCGCTATCACGGCCGCCTGTCCGGTCCGCTGCTCGACCGTATCGACCTGCAGATTGAAGTGGCCGCCATGCCGCCGGCGGCGCTGGGCCGGCACGCTGGCGCCGGTGAAAGCACGCAAGCCATCGCCACGCGGGTCGCGGCAGCCTTTGCCCTGCAACTGGCACGCCAGGGAAAAGCCAATCAGCGCCTGAGCAGCACGGAAATCGAACAACATTGCCGCCTGGACAAACACGGCGAACAGTTGCTGCATGGCGCCATGGCGCGCCTGCACTGGTCGGCGCGCACCTACCACAGGGTATTGCGCGTGGCGCGCAGCATCGCGGACCTGGCGGGCAGCCCCGGCATCACGCAGGCGCACATTGCCGAAGCAATCCAGTACCGGCGCGTGCTGCGTGAAATATGAAGGCGACAGCGCCCGCCACGCGTGCGCGATTGCGCGCGATCGGCGGCGCTGCTACCATCTGCTGATGAAAAAAACGTCACTTGCCCTCTTTCTGACTACGCTCGCGGCCGCCTGCGTCCTGACCGCCTGCAGTCCGAAATTCGACTGGCGCGACTATCGCAGCCCTGACGCCCAGTTCACGGCCTTGTTTCCCAGCAAGCCCGCCGTGCTGACGCGCGAAATCGATCTCGATGGCAAGAAAGTCAGCCTGACCATGACGGCCAGCGAAATCGATGGCAATACCTTCGCCATCGGCAGCGCCGTGCTCGACAGCGCGGAACAGGCGCAAGCGGCCCTGCCCGCCATGCAAACTGCCCTGTTAAAAAACATCAACGGCACCGTGCGCAGCGAAAAATCGGCCTCGGCGGCCAGCAGCACGGCGGCCGGCAGCCATCAACGCAGCTCGTTGAGCATCGAAGCGACGGGCACGCAGCAAGGCAAGCCGGTCTTGCTGGTCGGGCGTTTTGTGGCGCAGGATAAACGCATCTTCCAGGTCATCATCCTCGGCGAGGAAAGCAAGCTGTCGCGCGAGACCATCGACACCTTCATGGACTCGGTGAAACTGGATTGAGACTTAACGATCGCTTAAACGGGTGTTTTCACGGTAAGCGAGCTCTTGTAAATACGTGCGTTGTCCAACAGATGGGCCTATCCGGCTTGCAAATATGCAATCCGGGACAAACGGACGGCCTGTGCGACATTTCAAGTCGTGATATTGTTTCGACACTAACAACAAGTTTCAGAAAGCGCTTATGTTGATCTCATTCAAATCCAAATCCTCCCCTGAAGTGCTGATGTATCAGGAACATGCCCAGCGTATCCTCGACATCCTGCACAAGAACCCCACGCGCGGCGTCATCACGCCAGCCGAAGCGGGCGATGCCCTGGCCTTGCTGGAAAAAGAGGTCGCGGAAAGTAAATTGCATCCGGAAAATGACATCGAACACGATGTGCATACTCCGGAAACGCTGGAAGATGGCGAAACGGGCGCCCACGCGCGCGCGCAAAAAGTGCATTTTTCACAGCGCGCCTATCCCTTGATGGAAATGCTGCGCTCGGCCAAGGCGGAAAATGAAAGTATCACCTGGGGCATCTGATCCGATGAATGCCGCAGGCGAAAAAAAACCCCGCACCTAGCGGGGTTTTTTTATATAACAAGCCTGACGATAACCTACTTTCACACTGGTTGCAGCACTATCATCGGCGCAAAGTTGTTTCACGGTCCTGTTCGGGATGGGAAGGGGTG
>NZ_FNHA01000022.1:0-29726 GCF_900103595.1 Janthinobacterium sp. OK676 | reverse complement strand
GTCGCCCTGTGGCAAAAAGACGAGTCGAACGCCACCGGTTCCTCGACCTGGACCTCGGTCGGCGTGCGTCCCGTGTACGCGTTCACCAACAACTTCAAGCTGGTGGGCGAACTGGGCACGGACCGCGTGACGCAAGCGGGCGGCCTGCCGGCCAAGCGCCTGACCAAGCTGACGATCGCCCCGACGATCTCGGCCGGTCCTGGCCTGTGGTCGCGTCCTGAACTGCGCGCTTTCGTGACGTACGGCAAGTGGAACGATGCGGCGACCGCCTCGGTCAATGCGTCGAACAACGGCGGCCCGATCTACAACAACAATACCAGCGGCACCTCCTACGGTTTCCAAGTGGAAACCTGGTTCTAAGTTTGCAGGCGTCGTAAGTCTAGATCAACCTGGCGCATCCTTCGCGGATGCGTTTTTGGCGCCGTCCCGTGATATAAATGTAATGTAGTCATGTTACGGATCACGGCGCCGTCTTTACACCAAGATGATGCCCGTTTGCAATCGGGTCTGAGCACAAGAGCGCCGGTACAGGCGCAGATTTCACCTTTTTCGGCCCCCGTATGCCGAAGCCCCCTAAAAGCTTGATCAAAAAAGGAATGTGGAGATGAAACTGAAATTCAAGATTACCCAACTGGCCGCATTGACCACCCTGGCATTCGCCGGCAGCGCTTTTGCAACCGACGTGGAAGTGTTGCACTACTGGACCTCTGGCGGCGAAGCGAAGTCCGTGGGCCAGTTGCAGCAAATCGTGAAGGAAAGCGGCTTCGGCTGGAAAGATTTCGCCGTGGCTGGCGGCGCTGGCGAAAACGCCGCGACCGCGCTGAAAACCCGCGTCATTTCCGGCAACCCGCCGACGGCCGCCCAGATCAAGGGCCCATCGATCCAGGAGTGGGGCGCTGAAGGCGTGCTGGCCAATATCGATGATGCCGCCATTCCTGGCAAATGGGATGCCGTGCTGCCGAAAGTCGTCGCCGACATCATGAAATACAAGGGCCATTACGTTGCCGCTCCCGTCAACGTCCACCGCGTCAACTGGATGTGGGTCAATCCGGAAGTGCTGAAAAAAGCCGGCGTGGCCACCACCCCGACCACCTGGGATGCGTTCTTCGACGCGGCCGAGAAAATCAAGAAATCGGGCGGCATCGCCATCGCCCACGGCGGCCAGCCTTGGCAGGACGCCACCGTGTTTGAGTCCGTCGCGCTGGGCGTGGGCGGCACCGAGTTCTACAAGAAAGCCATCCTCAAGCTGGACCAGAAGGAATTGACCGGCCCGACCATGCTCAAGGTGTTCGACACCCTGGGTAAGGTGAAGACCTACATCGACAAGGATGCGGCAGGCCGCGACTGGAACCTGGCCACCGCCATGGTCATCAACAACAAGGCCGGCTTCCAGTTCATGGGCGACTGGGCCAAGGGCGAGTTCACGGCCGCTGGCAAGGTGCCGGGCAAGGACTACCTGTGCGTGGCCGCTCCTGGCACGGACAAGGCCTACACCTTCAACATCGATTCGTTTGCCATGTTCACGCAAAAGGATGCGAATGCGAAGAAAGGGCAGATCGCCCTGGCCAACGCCATCATGAATCCGAAGTTCCAGTCGATCTTCAACCTGAACAAGGGTTCGATTCCTGTGCGTTCCGGCGTATCGAAGGACAAGTTTGACGCTTGCGCCCTGAAATCGATGGAAGACATGGACGCCACCAACAAGTCCGGCGGCCTGGTGCCATCGTTCGCCCACGGCATGGCGCTGCCATCGGCCACGCAAGGCGCCGTGACCGACGTCATCGCCAAGTTCATGAACACCAACATGAGCTCGAAAGACGCGGTTGCAGCCTTGGCCAAAGCGGCAAAAGTGAAGTAATCACGACGGCGCCGGCACGCTCGCCGGCGCCCGCTGCATTGCATGCATCGCAGGCGTCCGCCCTGGCTTCGACCAGGCCGGCGCCACACGCAGTTCTCTCTACGGCTCTCCTATGTCCATACGCAAGCAATTCGACCGATGGATACCGCAGATGGTGTTGGGCCCCACGCTCATCGCCAGTCTGGTATTCGTCTATGGTTTTATCTTTTTGACCGGTTGGCTGTCGCTGACCGAATCGCGGCTGATGCCGAACTACGAGTTCGCCGGCCTGGTGCAATACATCGAGCTGTTCGACAACGAGCGCTGGTGGACCTCGCTCAAGAACCTGGGCATCTTCGGTGTCCTGTTCATCGGTTGCAGCATCGCCATCGGCCTGTTCCTGGCCATCCTGCTGGACCAGAAAATCCGCGCCGAAGGCGCGCTGCGCGCCATCTACCTGTATCCGATGGCGCTGTCCTTCATCGTCACCGGCACGGCCTGGAAATGGATGCTCAATCCCAGCCTGGGCCTGGAAAAGGTCATGCACGACTGGGGCTGGACCTCGTTTACCTTCGACTGGCTGGTGAACTCCGACATGGCCATCTACACGGTGGTGATCGCCGGCGTGTGGCAGTCGTCGGGCTTTGTCATGGCCCTGTTCCTGGCCGGCCTGCGCGGCATCGATGACGAGATCATCAAGGCGGCGCAAGTCGATGGCGCATCCTTGCCGACGATCTACTGGCGCATCGTGATTCCCGCCATGCGTCCCGTGTTCTTCAGCGTGCTGCTGATCCTCGCGCACATCGCCATCAAGAGCTTCGACCTGGTCATCGCATTGACGGCTGGCGGACCTGGCAATTCGTCGTCCGTGCCGGCCATCTTCATGTACCAGTTTTCCTTCACCCGCGGCCAGCTGGGCCTGGGCTCGGCATCGGCAATGATGATGCTGGCCACCATCGTGGCCGTGCTCGTGCCGCTGATGTACCTGGAAACGCGCAGCGCAAAGGCGATGAGATGACACCTACACGAAATAATCGCCTCACCCTCGGACGGGTGGTGGTATACCTGCTGCTGATTCTGTTCGCGGTGTACTACATCGTGCCCCTGTACGTGACCCTGTCGACGTCGTTCAAGTCGCTCGACGAGATCCGCAGCGGCAACCTGCTGGCCTTGCCGCACGTGTGGCAGTTCGATTCCTGGGCCAAGGCCTGGTCTTCGGCCTGCACGGGCGTCACCTGCGACGGCATGCAGCCGTTCTTCTGGAACTCGATCAAGATGGTGATTCCCGCCGTGCTGATCTCGACCTTCCTGGGCGCCTTCAACGGCTATGTGTTCGCGCATTGGCGCTTCCGTGGTTCGGAAATCCTGTTTGCCGCCTTGCTGGTGGGCTGCTTCATTCCCTTCCAGGTGGTGATCCTGCCGATGGCGCGCCTGCTGGGCGAATTCGGCCTGGCCAATACCACCACGGGCCTCGTCTTCGTCCACGTGGTGTACGGCACGGCGTTCACGACCCTGTTCTTCCGTAACTACTACATCGGCGTGCCGGAAGAACTGATCAAGGCGGCCCGCATCGACGGCGCCGGCTTCTTCCTGATCTTCCGCAAGATCGTGCTGCCGATTTCGGGTCCGATTTTCGTCGTCTGCATCATCTGGCAATTCACGCAGATCTGGAACGACTTCCTGTTCGGTATCGTCTTCGCCAGCGGCGATTCGCAGCCGATCACGGTGGGCTTGAACAACCTGGTCAACACGTCCACGGGCGTGAAGGAATACAACGTCAACATGGCCGCCGCGGTGATTGCCGCGCTGCCGACCCTGCTGGTCTATCTGGTCGCAGGCCGTTATTTTGTGCGCGGTCTGACCGCAGGCGCAGTCAAAGGTTAAGGAAAGAATATGTCCAGTTTATCGATACGCAGCATCCGCAAGGTGTACACGAATGGCGTCGAAGTCCTCAAGGGCATCGACATCGAGATCAAGGATGGCCAGTTCCTGATCCTCGTCGGCGGCTCCGGCTCCGGCAAGTCGACCTTGCTCAACATGGTGGCCGGCCTGGAAAGCGTCACGTCCGGCGAAATCCTCATCGACGGCAAGGTCGTCAACGACCTGCCGCCGAAGGACCGCGACATCGCCATGGTGTTCCAGTCCTACGCGCTGTATCCGTCGATGACGGTGCGCGAAAACATCGCGTTCGGCCTGAACGTGAAAAAAGTGCCGAAGGCGGAGCAGGAAGAAATCGTCGCCCGCGTCGCCGAAACCCTGCAGATCACGCACTTGCTGGATCGCCGTCCGGCGCAGCTGTCGGGCGGCCAGCGCCAGAGGGTCGCCATGGGCCGCGCCATTTCGCGCAAGCCGTCGCTGTTCCTGTTCGACGAACCGCTGTCGAACCTGGACGCCAAGCTGCGCGTGGAAATGCGCGCCGAGATCAAGCTGCTGCACCAGCGCCTGAAAGCGACCATCGTCTACGTCACGCATGACCAGATCGAGGCGATGACGATGGGCGACCTGATCGCCGTCATGAAGGACGGGGTGGTGCAGCAACTGGGCACGCCGCAGGAAATCTACGACAATCCGGCCAACCTGTTCGTGGCCGGTTTCATCGGCTCGCCGTCGATGAACTTCATCACCGTCAAGCCTGTCATCGAAGGCAACGAGGTGTTTGTCGCCATCGAGAACGCGGGCAAGAGCCTGCGCCTGGCCTTGCCGTTCGCCGCAGACAAGCTGCGCAGCTATGCGGGCCGCGACGTGATCCTGGGCGTGCGTCCGGAACAGATCACGGACATGAGCAGCGCGCACGGCGACGTGGGCCAGGAACTGGGCTGCCTGATCGACCTGGTCGAGCCGACCGGTCCCGACACCTTGCTGACGACGCGCCTGAACGGCGCCGCCGTGACCTGCCGCACGCATCCGCGCGAAGCCGTGCTGCCGGGGCAGACCATGCAGCTGTCGTTCAACCTGTCGAAAGCGGCCCTGTTCGATCCGGCCAACGGCGAGCGCATCGCCTAAGCTGCACCAGCAATAGAAAACGGCCCGCCTGTCGCATGACAGGCGGGCCGTTGCCGTTTACGCAGCCGCTTATTGCGCCAGCGATTTTTTATAGGCGATGGCGTGGCGCAGCTTGCCCTTGTCGTCGATCAGCTCATCGAATGCTTCGCGGCTGACTTCCGGCAGGGCGCCCAGCTCGCGCGCGCTCTTGCCGCCGCTGACGATATCGCCGGGCCGCAGCGCCGTCATCGCCTGCGCGGCCAGCAGGATCGTATTCGCATACGCGACCGGATCGCGCAGGTCGACGCGCGCCAGGTCCATCGCCGGCATGCCGCGCAGCCAGTCGGCCCAGTAAAACTCGAGAAATTCCGTGGCCTTGCCAGGCGGCTCGTAGCCTACCCCGCGCGTAAAGTAGACGAGCGAGCGGTACGGGTCGTCGCCCAAGGAATCCAGGCCGATGGCGGACGGTAGCTGTTGTGGCGTGATGGCCTGGTTGCGGCCATTTTTCAGCCACACCTTGTTTTCCTCGCGCATGCGGGCCCAGAACGCCGCTTCGTCCAGCGCGCTGAAATTGTCGCTGACCTTGACCCAGACCTTCAATTGCTGATTGCGCCCGCCATCGGCATCGCGGAAGGTGGAAAACGTGTGGTGGCCATCGGTCAGGTACACGATGCCGCGCGGGCCGATGACGACGGTCTTCATGTCGTCCGGACGGCTGCCCACGGCCGCCTTGCAGCGGTAGCCGGCCGGCGGTGCGCTGAGCGTGGCGCCGGGCACATTGGCCGTATTGGGCAAGACATCGCCCTGGCCATTGGCTTCGCACAGGTCGGCGAATTTCTTCGGCTTGGCGATGTCGGCGATGTGCTTTTCTTCGGCCGCATAGCGTCCCAGCTTGTAATACACCTGGTCGTAGCCGATGGCCGGCTGGGTCGGATGCAGTTCAGCCAGGCTCACTTGCAGGATGCGCGGATGGGCGGCGCTGCCCACGACGGTGGCCGTCAGCGCCTGCTGGCGCGCGCTCAGGACCTGTGCCGGCGCGACGACGGCGTCGCGGGCCCAGGCCATGCTGGCGAAAGCGAGGGCCAGCGCGGCGGCGGCCCGGGGAAATGCGGCGTGCATGCGACCTCCGAAGTAAACGGTATGGCGTGCAGCATAGCGCGGCACGCGATTTCGCGCAGTTCGACAGGCGCATGCACTGCGCCATCTCAAGACTGCTTCTTAAAACCACGTCTCCACTTGCAGGCCGAACGAGGTGCCGCTGGTGGCGTTGCCGTACACGGGGCCTGATTCATTGGCCTTGTTGACGGCGGCCGTGGCGGCGTCGTTCCATTTGCCGTAGGTGACGAAGGCGCGCAGCTCGGGACGCGACCAGTAACCCTTGCCCGCCGTCAGGGTGGGCGCGAAGGTCAGCTTGGTCAGGCGCTGCGCGGCGCCGCCCGTGGGCGAGGTCACGCGGTCCGTGCCCAGTTCGAACTGCAGCTTGAAGTTGTCGTTGACGGCATACACGGGGCGCACGCCCAGGGAGGTCCAGGTCGAACTGCCGCCCGTGGCGTCGGACTTGTCGCGCTGCACGATGGCAATCATTTCCGCGCTCCATTCCGGCGTCGGCTGTATCCACAGCGAATTGAAGATGCGCAAGCGCGTGACGTCGCTGCCGTTGCGGATCGAACCCGTCGTGCCCATGCGGTCGCAGCACTGGCCGCCGGCGCCCGTGCCCGGCCCGACGCCGTACTGGATGCCGAAGGTGTTGGCGCCGCCCCATACCTTATCCTGCTTGTGCAGCACGGTGGCTTGCCAGCCGCTGTGCGAGGTGCTGTCCTTCTTGTCGGGCGTGATCAGGGTGGTCAGCACTTCCAGCGTGCCATCCTGGTTGATGGGGATGCCCTGGTAGACGAGGTTTTGCCGGATGGCCGAGTTGCCGGGCTTGTCGTTATCCTTGAAGAATCCATAACTGATGCGGCCCGGCCCCAGCTTGTACTGGTCGATGCCGCCGCCCGTGCCGTTCATATTGATGTATTGCAAGTCCAACATGTGGATGTCGGGACGCATGTAGTAGCGCTTGCCGATCCAGGCCGTGCCGCCGTTGAGGATTTCGATGTTTTTCGCTTCCACGTACATCTTCGACATGCTCAGTTCCGAATCGCTGACGGCGGAGCTGGGCGTGTAGGCGGCCACCATGATATGGCCGACGAAGCTGACGCCATTGGGCGACTTGGCCATTTCCTTCTGGTATTCGAACTCGCCATAGGTGTCGCATTCGTTGCCGAGCCGGTAGCGCATGGTGTTGCCGCCCAGGCCGTAGCAGCTTTGCGGGCCGCGGCTGTCCGTGCTCGAGCCGAGGCCGGCGCGGAAGTAGCCGTGGTATTCGCCTTCGGCATCGCTGGCGTGGGCGGCGCCGCAGGCCAGCAGCATGGCGCAGGCCAGGGCCAGCGAGGTCTTGATCGGGTGTTGCATGAAGTCTCCTTGTCGTTATCAAAATGCGTGCTTGGGCACGTCGTACCGGATCGCTGCCGATCCAATCGGGGAGCTGCCTGGGCGGAAAGCTCAGGCGGCCAATATCTGTTTCGATGAAATCAGGTTGCCGGGCTGGCGCCGCGTGCGCGCCACGCCTTGGGCGTCGAACAAATGAAAGGCGCTGCTGGCGGCCGAGACCGTGAACGGCTGGCCCAGCGGCACGCGGTTGTTGCCGTCGCCGCGTATCACCAGTTCCTGGCCGTTGTCCAGCGCCAGGTAAATGAAGTTGGCTTCGCCCAGGTGTTCCACCAGGCTGACGACGCCCTGGAAACGGGCGCTGCCGTCGCCGTTTTCCAGGATGTGTTCGGCCCGCAAGCCCACCGTGACGGCGTCGCCCGGCAGCAGGCCGGCCGGATCGACGAGGGCCGTGATTGCCTGGCCGCTGGACAGCGCCACGCGCACGCCATCGTCCTGCGCGGCGACGACCTTGCCTTCGAAGAAATTCATCATCGGCGCGCCGATGAAACCGGCCACGAAGCGGTTCGCCGGCTGCTGGTACAGCTCCAAAGGCGTACCCGCCTGCTGGATATGGCCGCCATGCATGACGACGATCTTGTCGCCGAGGGTCATCGCCTCGACCTGGTCGTGCGTCACATACACGATGGTGGCGTTCAACTGGCGGTGCAGCTTGGCAATTTCCAGGCGCGTCTGCACGCGCAGGGCCGCGTCGAGGTTAGACAGCGGCTCGTCGAACAGGAACAGCTGCGGTTCGCGCACGATGGCGCGGCCGATGGCCACCCTCTGGCGCTGGCCGCCCGACAGTTCGCGCGGCAGGCGTTCCAGCAGGTGGTCGATCTTCAGGATGGCGGCCGCGTGGCGCACGCGCCGGGCGATGGCGTCCTTGCTGGCGCCGGCGATCTTCAGGCCGAACGCCATGTTGCGGTACACGCTCATGTGCGGATACAGCGCATAGCTCTGGAAGACCATGGCGATGCCCCGTTCGGCCGGCGGCAAGTCGTTGACAACCTTGCCGCCGATGGACAGGGTGCCTTGCGAAATGCTTTCCAGGCCGCACAGCATGCGCAGCAAGGTCGATTTGCCGCAGCCGGAAGGACCCACCAGCACGACGAATTCACCGTCGCGGATGTCGAGGTCGATGCCGGCCAGCACATTGCTGTGGCCGTCGTAGGATTTGGTCAGTTGTTGCAGGCTTACATGGGCCATGGCGCACCTATTATTTGACCGCGCCGGACGTCAGGCCGCGGATCAGTTGACGAGAGAAAATGACGTACATGACGAGCACGGGAATGACGGCCAGCGACAGCGCGGCCAGCACGGAGTTCCAGTCCGTCACGTATTGCCCGATGAATTGCTGCACGCCCAGGGTGACCGTCTTGGTGCGGTCCGATGGCGCCAGGATCAGCGGGAACCACAGGTCGTTCCAGGCGGGAATCATGGTAAACACGGCCACCGTGGCGATGGCCGGGCGGATCAGGGGCAGGATTACCTGGAAGAAGATGGCGAACTCGCCCACGCCGTCGCAGCGCGCCGCATCCTTCAGTTCGCGCGGCACCTGGCGCACGAATTCGGACAAGATCATCACGGCCAGCGGCAGGCCCTGCGCCGTGTACACGAGCACCAGCGCGCTCAAGGTGTTGATCAGGTCGAGCCGCACCACCAGTTCCAGGATGGAGACCGTGCCCAGGCGGATGGGAATCATGATGCCCAGCGCCAGGTATAGGGTCAGCAGGCGGTTGCCCGTAAACGTGTATTCGGACAAGGCCCAGGCCGCCATGGCGCCGAACAGCACGATCAGCAGCAGCGACAGCAGGGTGACGAACAGGCTGTTGCCGAAGTACAGCAGGAAGTCGGAATTGGCCAGCACCTTGTGAAAGCCCACGAGCGAAAAGGTCGAGGGCGTGGGCAAGGCCAGCGGATTGTCGAAGATGGCGGCCCGCGTCTTGACTGAGTTGATCAGGATCAAGACGATGGGAAACAGGGCGATGATGGTGTAGCCGGCCAGGATCGCATGCACGGCGGCGCGGCCCAGGGGGCGGGTGGAAACGTTGCGCATGGCGGCCCTTACAGTTCGTAGCGTGTCAGCTTGCGCTGCACGAAAAAGAAATACACGCCCACGCCCACGAGGATCACGAGGAACATCATGGTGGCCACGGCGGCGCCCATGGTGGGGCTGCCCAGCTGGGCCTGGTAACCGAAGAAGGTGCGGTAAAAGAAGGTGCCGAGGATGTCGGTGGCGTAGTTCGGTCCCGCCAGCGCGCCTTTCACGGAATACACGAGGTCGAAGGCGTTGAAGTTGGCGACAAAGGTGAGGATGGTCACTAGCCCCAGGGTGGGCCAGATCAGCGGCAGCTTGATTTGCCAGAAGATGCGCATGGCGCTCGCCCCTTCCGCGTGGGCCGCCTCGATGATTTCCTCGGGCACGGCCAGCAGGGCCGCATAGATCAGCATCATGGGGATGCCGATGTATTGCCAAACGGAAATGAGAGCGATGGTCAGCAGGGCCGTCGATTCCTGGCCCAGCCATGGCGCGAAGTAGCTGCCGATGCCCACGCCATCCATCAGCGACTGGCCCACGCCCCACAGCGGCGACAGGATCAGCTGCCAGATGAAGCCGATGATGACGACGGACAGCAGGGTCGGCAGGAAGATCAGGGTACGGTAGCTGCGCTCGCCCTTCAAACCCTTGAGGCTGAAGAGGGTGGCCAGCAGCAGGCCGATGGGATTTTGCAGCAGCATGTGGATGAGGAAGAATTTGCAGTTGTTCCACATCGCATTCCAGAAACTTTGCGACCATTGCGGGTCGAACAGGATGGTGGCGTAGTTGGCCAGGCCGGCAAAATGGTGCTGGCCGCTCTCATCGGTCGTGTACAGGCCGAGGCGCAGGGTATCGGCCAGGGGCAGGGCGCTGAACAGCGAGTAAATGACCAGCGCCGGGGCCAGGAACACGAGGACGTGCCATGGGAAAGCTTTTTTCACGGCGAAACTCCAGACGAAGAAAAGCACCGGCGGCGGGGCCGCCGGCAAAACCGAGCCACCGGCCGCCGCATCGCACTGCTCAGGCCGGTTGCGCGGGGAGGGTAGAGGGATTTATTGCTGTTGTGGCTTGTACCACTTGGCAAAGCCGGACTGGATCTGGCGCGCCGCGTCTTTCGGTGCCAGTTTGCCGTTCAAGACTTGGGCGTTGACGTTCCACAGCTCGTTTTCCATGCTCGGCTCGCCACGGTTGAGGATTTGCGCATTCAGGCGGATGGTCGAGGCGCAACTGGCACGCCAGCTGTTCATTTGCTTGGCCAGCGGATCCTTGATGGAGATCAAGTGGTTCGACAGCGAGAAGAAGCCCGTCACCTTGTTGGTGTAGATGTCGGCGAATTCCTGCGAGCCGAGCCAGGCGATGAATTTGTAGGCGTCTTCCTTGTTCTTCGACTTCTTGTTGACGCTCATGCCGATGTCCGTGTGGTCCGAGATATAGCACTTGTCGCCGGCCTTGCGTACGGGCGGGTTGAAGGCGCCCAGTTCCAGTTCCGGGTCCTGCTTGAAGTAGGCGATGTCCCAGGAGCCGGACGGGTAGATGGCGGCCTTGCCCAGCGCGAACTGGTTCTGGCTGTCGCCATAGGTTTGCGCGCTGGCGCCCTTGGACAGGTAGCTGCCCAGCCGTGCCTCATATTCCCAGGCGGCGACGAATTGCGGGTCGGTAAATTTGGCCTTGCCGGCGATCAGCGCCTTGCGGCCCTCTTCACCCTTCCAGTAATTGGCGCCGATGCTGGTAAACACCACCTGGTTCGCTTCCCACTGGTCGGCCGTGCCCAGGGCCAAGGGCGCATATTTGCCGCTCTTCTTGACCGTTTCCAGCACCTTGAAGAATTCCTCTTCCGTGGCGGGCGGTTGCAGTTTCAGTTCGCGGAAGATTTTCTTGTTGTACAGGAAGCCATGCATGACGGACGCGATCGGCATGCAGAAGGTGTCCTTGCCATCGTCCGTCTGCCACGCCACTTTGGCCGAGGCAGGGAAGTTGTCCATGCCGGCCTTGCCGTCGAGCTTTTCCAGCTGGCCGCGCTTGTACAGGGCCAGCGAGACGTCGAACGGGCGGCAGGCCAGCAAGTCGCCGGCCGTGCCGCCGCTCAGGCGCGCGTTCAGGGTGGAATCGTATTCCGTGGGGGCGGTGGGCGAGAACTTGATCTCGATGCCAGGATGTTTTTTCTGGAAGGCGGGAATGACCACCGTTTCCCACAGGGTCTTGTCATCCACGCGCCAGCTTTCGATGGTGAGCGTGCCCGCCTGTGCCGTGCCGCTGGCCAGCAGCAGGGCCAGCAATGTGTTGCGCGCGGCCGCGCCGCCTTGTGCATGCAGTTGCATGTCGTCTCCTTGTTGGTGTTGGTCTTGTTTGGCTGCCTGTTACGCTGCAGTTGGCGGACAGTAGCATCGGGGGGAATGTGACGCCAGCACCCGGCATTGCACTGGCGGCTATCGCTTATCCTGTTGATTTGAAAGGATAAATTTATAATGCGCACGTCTGCCTGCTTACCTTTCCTTACCGTCGACTGCTGCCGTGGCGCGCCGCGCGGGGCGTCGGGCACGTGGTGCCCCTGGTGCGCTGCGCAAGGTAGCGCAACAAAAGCTCACGTTTCTTTACAAATCAGGGGTCTAAATTACCAACCTGCTGTTTTGTAGTTGGGCTATAGTTTGTCGCGACAAGAACAAGGAGACAGGATTGAAGACCCCGCCGCGCAGCACCGCCGACCGCCATGCCGGGGCCGCCCGCCGTCGCGGCGTGGCGGCGCTGGCGCTGCTTGCCTTCATGTGCAGCAGCGTGCCGGCGCTGGCCGAAGCACTGCAAGTACTGCATTGGTGGACCTCGATCGGCGAACGCCGCGCCGCCGACGTACTGGTGGCGCGCCTGGCGCAGGAAGGCGTCGAATGGCGCGACGCGGGCATCGCGGGTGGCGCAGGCGTCGGCGCGGGCAAGGTCTTGAAGAGCCGCGTGCTGGCCGGCAAATCGCCGGAAGTCATGCAACTGATCGGCTATACCCTGGGCGAGTGGAGCGACCTGGGCTTGCTGCTGCAACTCGACAGCGTCGCCGCCAGCAACAACTGGCGCGCGACCATGTATCCCACCGTGTGGGGCTTGCTGCAGAACCGCGGCCATACGATGGGCGTGCCGGCCGGCATCCACCGCATCAATACCCTGTTTTACAACCGCAAGATCTTCCAGCGCCTGGACCTGGCCGTGCCGCGCAGCTGGAGCGACTTCGAGCGCGTGGCCGGCAAGCTGCGCCAGGCCGGCATCACGCCGCTGGCGCAAAGCAGCGAAGCGTGGCAGGTGGCCACCCTGTTTGAAACGCTGGTGCTGGCCGAATCGGGGCCCGCGTATTACCGCGCCCTGTTTGTCGAGAAGAAAGCCGAGGCGTATGCGGACCCGCGCCTGCGCCACGCCTTGCAGCGCTTGAGGTCGCTGAAGCAATGGATGGGCACGCCGCTGCGCGAACAGGGCTGGCCTGAAATGGCGCGCCAGGTGGGCGATGGCGAGGCGGCCATGTACATCATGGGCGACTGGGCGAAGGGCGAGCTGAACGCCTGGGGCCGCGCCACGGACGAGGTGTTCGGCTGCGTCGCGGCGCCCGATACAGGCGACTACCACCTGTACAGCATCGATACCCTGGCCATGTTCGCCTCCGATTACACGCACCAGGGCGCGCAGGAAAAGCTGGCGCAGGTGGTCGCTTCGCTGCCCGTGCAGCTTGAATACAGCCAGGTAAAGGGCTCGATTCCCGCCTTGCGCCAGGCCGACCTGTCGCGCCTGGACAGCTGCGGGCGCGCCTCGGCGCAGGCATTCGCGCGCGGCGCCGCATTCCAGGCGCCCAGCCTCGTGCACCGCATGGCCACCGATGAAACCAGCAAGGACGCCATCATCGCCGAAGTGCACCGTTATTTCCTGGACGAGACGATCAGCGCGGCCGACGCGCAACGCCGCATCGGCAGCATGTTGCAGGCGCTGAATAAAAAAGGACGAGATCATGTCACGCAAAATCCTGGTCGTTGACGACGATCAAAAGACCCGCATGCTGTTGAAGGCCTACCTGGAAAAGAACCAGTACGAGGTGGGCCTGGCGCACGATGGTGCCACCTTCCTGGCCGAATTCCACCGCCACGTCGACAGCCTGTCGCTGGTGATCCTCGACGTGATGCTGCCCGATACGGATGGCTTTGCCCTGTGCAAGGTGGTGCGCGCCCGCTCGAACGTGCCCATCATCATGCTGACGGCCAGCTCCGACGAGACGGACCGGGTGGTGGGGCTGGAGCTGGGCGCCGATGACTACATCGCCAAGCCCTACAGCCCGCGCGAATTGCTGGCGCGCATCAAAGCCATTCATCGCCGCACGGGCATCGACGCGGCAGCGCCGCCCCGTTACTATCGTTTCGTCGGGTTTACGCTCGATACGCTGGAACGCACGGTGACGGATGCCGATGGCGAAGCGCTGCAGCTGACGGGCCTCGATTTCCAGCTGCTGCGCTACTTTGTCGAGCATCCGGGCGATATCCTCGACCGTAGCGTGCTGTGCGAACAGACGCGGGGCCGCGACGCGGGGCCGCTCGACCGCTCGCTCGATGTGCAGGTGAGCCGGCTGCGGCTGCGCCTGAAGGACGATGGCAAGCAGCCCATGCTGATCAAGACGGTGCGCGGCGCCGGCTATGTCTTCTCGGCCGACGTGAGCAGTGTACATGCCTGAGCGGGGCGCGCGCCGCCTGCTCGAGCGTCTGCTGCCGCCATCGCTGCTGGGCCGCCTGTCCGTGGTGATGGTGGCCGGCGTGCTGGCCACGCAACTGGTGGGCAACCTGATCTGGGCCACGCAGCTGCGCCGCGATTCGGCCGTGGAGGCGCGCATGGCGTCGCAGCACCTGGCCCGCAGCGCCGCCAGCACCATCCGTTTCTTTCTCAGCCTGCCGGCCAACTATCGCCCCATCCTGATCCAGCAATTTCGCGAGATGGGCGGCACGCGCTTCTTTGTCAACGTCAACCAGGGGCCGCTGGCCATCCGCGAAATCGCCCCGCACGCGCTGGCCGATACGGTGGTGGCCACGGTGGGCGCGGCGCTGAAGAGCGACTTGCCGCAGCTGGCCGGCTACCGCGTGGGCTTCGCCTGGCCGAGCGACCTGGTGGTGGCCGACAGCGGCGCGCACATCGGCGACTTGCCGGAAAACTGGGTGCAGCACATCTTGCTGCTGAAACCGAATCCCGCGCCTATCCTCGTGATCCAGGCCGAGCTGGAGCCGGGCAACTGGCTGTACCTGGCGGCACTGATGCCCAACCCGTATTTCTTGCAAAGCAGTAATCCGTGGACACTCGACCGGGTATTGCTGCAAGCGTTGTCGCTGGCGGCCGTGCTGCTGCTGTCCATCCTCGTCGTGCGCTGGACTACACGGCCGCTGGCGGCCCTGTCGGATGCGGCCGAGGCGTTTGGCCGTGGCGAGACGCCGCCGCCGTTGCCGCAGACGGGCAGCCGCGAATTCGTGCAGACGGCACGCGCCTTCAGCGGCATGCGCGAACGCATCCAGCGCTACCTGGAAGACCGCGAACGGCTGTTCGTTTCGATTTCGCACGACTTGCGCACGCCCATCACGCGCCTGAAATTGCGCACGGAATTGCTCGACGACGATGTGCAGCGCAACGAATTCCACGATGACCTCGATGAACTGGACATGATGGTCAAGGGGGCGCTGCAATGCGTGAAGGATAGCGATATCCATGAAAACGCCACCGAGGTGCGATTGGACCCCTTGCTGCAGCGCATGGTGCGCGGGGCCCAGCTGGCCGGCCATGAAGTGCATTACGTGGAAACGGACCTGAGCGTGAAGGCCAAGCCCCTGGCCCTGAAGCGCGCCATCGGCAACTTGCTCGACAATGCCCTGTTTTACGGCAAGACCGCCCATTTGTCGGCGTGCCGCGAGGGCGCCAACGTGGTCATCCGCATCCGCGATGACGGCCCCGGCGTGGCCGAAGAGGCGTTCGCCAGCCTGTTCCAGCCCTATGTACGCCTGGAACATGGCCGCGAGCAAAATGCGCATGGCATGGGATTGGGACTTGGCATCGCGCGCAGCATCATCCAGGCCCACGGCGGCGAGCTGAGCCTGGCGAACCACCGCGATGGCGGCCTGGAAGCGACCATCCGCCTGCCGGCCCAGTGAGCGACGTCAGCTTTGCCCGGCCAGCAGCGCACTGGGTACGCGCGGCGAGGACATCAGGTCACGGAAGGCGGCCCAGTGTGCGGCGCGCGTCGCGCCCTGGCGCTCGACATAGGCTTTCGCCATGTCCTGTCCCAGGTTGTAATTGATGACGTAGGCGCCCATGGCGTCGTAGAACTGCAGGCGCTGCGCGGATTTCTCGGCCGGGTACAGGCGCACGTTGACCAGCCATTCCAGCGCTTCTTCGCGGCTCAGGCTGCCTTCGAGGTACTGGCGCGCGATGTCGTTGTCGGCATAGCCGAGTTTGGCCAGCAGCGCGTTGAGTTGCGCATAGCGGGGCGCCAGCGCCGGATCGAGGCCGGCCAGCGGATACAGCACCTGCCGTTCGAAAGCCAGCCGCTCTTCATCCGTAAAACTCAGCTCGATGCCGTAATTGGCCGTGCCTTCGGCGATCAACGATTGCGGCGAATACAGCGGATAGATGCAGTATTCCATCCAGCCCTTGCCGCGCACCAGGTCGCGTTCGAGCAGCACGTTGTACACGTGGTGGCCCGGATAGGCTTCGTGGCAGCCGAGATCGACGGCGCGATCGATGTACACGGGCAAGTCCGTATTGATCTGGATCAGGCTTTGGTAATTGCCCTTGTACCAGTTGTAGCCGCTCCACGGCTTGTCGGTGACAAATTCCAATATAAAATCTTCGCCCTCGGGCAGGGCGATGTAGCGCAAGGTGCGTTCGCGGCCCGCGCGGATGGCCGCATCCATGACGGCGTGCAGCTTGTCGGCGGGAATGATGAGCTGTGCGCGCAAGGCGTTGACACGTTCGCTCACCGTGCCGCCGCCAGGCAGCAGGGCGTCGATCCGCGCCACCAGTGCTTCATAGTATGCACGGTTGTGATGGGGCGAGACGGCGTCGTACAGGCGCGCGCTTTCCGTATCGAAATCGAGGCGCGATCCCTGCAGCATCTCCGCGCGCGCCATGACGGCTTGCAGCTGCTTGCGCAGGTTGGCGGCGCGCAGGCAGGGGGCGTCGGCCAGCAAGGCCAGCGCCTTGTCCGTCGCGGCCTTGATGTCGCTCAAACCCAGTTGCTGTTCTAGCGCCTCCTGTTGCCACGCGGGCGGGCCGTAATAGGCGTCCACATACGAGGCATCGTGCTGGCCCATGGCCAGGACCAGTTTGACGTAACGTTCGGCCACGTCGGCGAGAGTAGGAGAGTTGCTGTCGTTGTTCGTCATGGTGGCCTGGTTTTGCGGTTGGGCAGGCGCTTATTGTATAGCGCAACAGGCTGGAGCGCGGCACGGACACGGAGCACGGACGGGCAGCCTCATTTCCCTATAACAATTAGAAAAATGCATCTTGATATAGCGCAGTGAACCCGGCGTTCGCGGCCTGCGCGTGCGGGTTTGGTAGCAAGATGGCGTGGTCTTCTTTTTTTCGCATACACGTGATTTTCTTCTTGATTTTTCTTCGTTTATGGACGAATATGATGTACGAGATCCGGCACTATCTGACGTCATCGGGCAGGGATTTATATACGGAATGGCTGAAGCGCCAGCGCGATAACACGGCCAGGGTAGCCATCGTGCGGCGCGTGCTGCGTATGATTCCCGGCAATTTTGGCGACCATAAATTTTGCCACGACGGCGTGTGGGAATTGCGCATCGACGTGGGTGCTGGTTACCGTATTTACTATGCCATCGACGACGGCCAGATTATTTTATTGCTGTGTGGTGGCGACAAGCGCACGCAGCCGAAAGATATCGAATACGCCTGTGCCTGCTGGCACGACTGGAAGGAGAGAGGACATGAAAGAGGACGTGAAACAGGTCATGAGCAAACCACCAAGAGACCGCTCGCATGACGAAGCAATGGCTGAGCTGTACCGCGACGATCCCGCCTTCGCCCTTGAACTGATCAACAACATCCTCGTCGATGGCGACCACGGCGAACTCCTGAGCGTGCTGCGCCAGCTGACGCGCGCCTTTGGCGGTGTGCCCGCCGTGGCGCAGGCGGCCAAGCTTAATCCTACCCAGCTGTACCGCACCTTGTCGCCCGATGGCAATCCATCCCTGAGCACCTTGACGGCCATCCTCGATGCCATGGGCTTGCGGCTGGCCGTGGAACCCAGGCAGCCATTTCCCGCACCGGCTGCCTGAGTTCTTTGCACGCGGCTAGAATTCCACCGGGCGCGCTTCGCGCATCGCTTGCGTCATGGCCAGGCCGATGCGCGTCGCTTCCGTCGCGTCGTGCAAGGTCAATGACAAGGTGCGCCGACCCAATGCCGCATCCGTGAATTCCTGCGCCTCGATCAAAAAGGCGTCGGCGAAGCGGGCATAGAAGTCCGGCGTGCATTCATTGCGCACGCCATGCGCATCCGAAATTTCCACCCGGTTCAGGCGCGGATTGCTGCCTACGGCCAGGCGGCCGCCCGTGCCGAACACTTCCGTCAGGGTTTCATGGCCATGCGCCATGGTGCGCGAGGCCATGAAGCTGGCCATGCTGCCATCGCTGAACTCGACTGTCGCCAAGCCATTGTCGACGTCGCCGAACGTCTGCAAGCCCGTATGGATGGCATTGGTGCCGCTCGCATACACGCGCTTGGGCGTGGGATTGCCCAGCAGCCAGCGCGCCAGGTCGATATCGTGCACGCTGCAGTCGAGGAAGATGCCGCCGCTGGTGGGGGCGAAGCGCATGAAGGCGCCGCTGGGATCGTTCTGGTCGCAGGTTTGCGAACGCACCAGGTAGGGTTTGCCGATGAGTCCCTGGGCAATCTTTTGCTGCGCGTCATGGTAGCTGGCGTCGAAACGGCGCACGAAGCCGATCATGATCGTCAGCTGCGGGTGGCGCGCCGCTTCCGCTTCCACCTTCAGGCAGTTGGCCAAGTCCAGCGACAGCGGTTTTTCGCAAAACACGTGCTTGCCGGCGCGCAGGGCGGCGATGATCTGGTCCGCATGCAGCGAGGTGGGCGTGACGAGGAAGACGGCGTCCAGGCCCGGGTGGGCCAGCAGGGCGTCGTAATCGGCATAGCCGGTGGTGATGCCGAGCTGGCTGGCGGCCCAGTCCAGTTCGGCTGGCACGGGGCTGCAGGCCGCCACGACCTCGGCATTCGGCACGCGCTGCGCCAGGTTGATGGCGTGGCGCTGGCCCAGCCGGCCCAGGCCGACGATGCCGACTTTTAATGTTGGGGATGACATGGTGTCTCCAGATTTTTTATTGTTGTTTATAAAGTTACGACGCCAGGGTCACGACACGACCCTCGCGCCAGGACAGCGTCGCCGCCTCGGCCAGTTCCAGCGCCTTCAAGCCATCGTGGACGGTGGTGCGCAGCGGCGTTCCATGGGTGAGCGCGTCGAAGAAATGCGCCATTTCCTGCGCGTACGCCACGCGATAACGTTCCAGGAAAAAATCTTCCGGCTTGTCCACGCTGACGTTCACAGCACCATAGGCCGTCACTTCCGTCGGCTTGTGGTTGCCCGCCTGCAGCATGCCGGCGCTGCCCAGTACTTCGAAGCGCTGGTCGTAGCCGTAGGCAGCGCGGCGCGAGGCATTGATCTGGCACAAGCGTCCCTTGGCCGTGCGGATGGTGACGACGGCCGTGTCCAGGTCGCCAGCCTCGCCGATGGCGGGATCGACAAGGCAGCTGCCCGTGGCGTGTACGCTGACGGCTTCATCGTCGAGTATCCAGCGGAAGATGTCGAAATCGTGGATCAGCATATCCTTGAAGATGCCGCCCGACACCTTGATGTAGCTGACCGGTGGCGGACCCGGATCGCGGCTGGTGACGACCAGCAATTCCGGTGTGCCGATTTCGCCCGCTTCAATCCGTGTCTTGACGGCATTGAAAGTGGGATCGTAACGGCGCTGGAAGCCCAGCATGCACAGCACCTTGGCTTCCTTGACGGCGGCGGCGCAGGCGCGCGCGCGGTCTATCGTCAGGTCGACGGGTTTTTCGCAAAAGATGGCCTTGCCGGCGGCGGCCGAGCGCAGGATCAGGTCCGCGTGCGTGTCCGTGCTGGACGCGATGACGACGGCCTTGATGGCCGGGTCGGCCAGCGCCGTTTCCACCGAGGCGCTGCTGCCGCCATGCAAGCCGGCCAGCGCGGACGCTGCTTCCTGGTTGACGTCGACCACGTACTTGAACTGGACGCCGGCTTGCGCGGCCAGGTTGGCCGCGTGGATTTTGCCGATGCGTCCGGCGCCAAACAATGCTACTTCAATCATCATGTTCTCCTGGGGTGTGGATTTCTTCGATGTCGAGCTCTAATTTGTAGGCCAGCGCAATGAACAGCGCCTGGCACAGGCAGATGGTGCTGGTCAGCGAGCGGAAGGCGAAGGCGCTGCCCTCGGTGACGGTGAGCAGCGCGTCGGCGGCCCGCGCGAGCGGAGCCAGTTTGCTGTCGGTAATCACGAGGACCTTGGCGCCCTTGTCCTGCGCCGCCTTGATGCACTGCTGGGTTTCCTTGCCGTAAGGCGAGAAACTGATGGCGATCGCCACATCGCGTTCGCGCACGCTGCGCATCTGTTCGCGGTGCATGCCGCCCAGTCCGCTAATTAGGTGCACGCGCTTGTCCGTATGCTCGAGCGCATAGGCGATGTAGGAGGCGATCGGGAAGGACCGGCGCACGCCGATCACATAGATATTTTCCGCTTTCAGCAGCAGGTTGACGGCCGCTTCCAGCTGGGCGTCGTCGAGGCCGGCCGCCAGGTCGTCGAGACCGGCGCGGCTGGCGCCGACGAATTCTCGCGTCAGGTCGCCCGCGCTCAGGGCGGCGTCGCGCGTGGAGATCAGCTTGCGGATGCGCTGCTGGTAGTCAGGCGTGGCGCCGGCCTGGTCCGTATAAGCCTGGCGGAACACGTCTTGCATTTCGGAAAAGCCTGTATAGCCGAAGCGCTGCGCGAAACGCACGATGGCGGACGGCTGCACGTCGCAGGCGGCGGCGATGTCGCTGATGCGTTCGAGCATCAGGCTGGCCCGGTGCTTTTCAATGTATTGCGCGATGACTTTCAACTGGCGCGACAGGTTGTCGTACTCGGCGGCAATGTGCTGCATCAGTTGTTCGATGGGGGCGGTGGCTGCCATGATTTTTTCCTTGGTGTACTTGCTGTGCCGCTGTCTCTGTGCGGCTGGTTCTGGCGAGAATTATAGGAGGGAATCTTAAAAATAGAAACGAATTTCTATTTAAATTTATTTTGAAAATTTTATTGCATTTGTCTTTTTTGTGGCCTAAGCTGTGCGCAGTGCATCGGTTCGTGTGCCGCAAGGCCAGACCGGTGACACCCTTCATAAAAGCTCGCAACTATAAAAATTAATCCGTCTAGGAGACATTCATGCATAGCAATAAAAGCAAGGGTTTGATGAAGTGCCTGGCCATCGCCAGCCTGGGCCTGAGCCTGGGTTTGAGCACGGGCGCCAGCCATGCTGCCGGCGAGAAATTCGTCCTGGTCAGTCACGCGCCGGACTCCGATTCCTGGTGGAACACCATCAAGAACGCCATCAAGCAAGCCGGTGAAGATTTCAATGTGTCCGTCGACTACCGCAATCCGCCCAATGGCGACCTAGCCGACATGGCGCGCCTGATCGAGCAGTCGGCCGCGCGTAATTACGATGGCTTGATCGCCGACATCGCCGACTTCAGCGTGCTGCAAAAGCCGCTGGGCACGGTAGTGGCCAAGAAAATCATGCTCGTGACCATCAATTCGGGCACCCTGGCGCAAAGCGAACAATTGAAAGCCATCATGCACGTGGGCCAGCCCGAGTATGAAGCGGGCCTGGGCGCCGGCAAGCGCGCCAAGGAAGCGGGCATCAAATCGTTCGTGTGCGTGAATCACTATGCGATGAATGCGTCGTCGTTCGAACGCTGCCGCGGTTTTGCCGATGCGCTCGGCGTCGATTTCAAATCGTCCACGCTCGACACCAATGGCGTCGACCCTGGCGTGATCGAAAGCAAGGTCAGCGCCTATCTGCGCAGCAATCCGAAGACCCAGGCCGTGCTGGCGCTGGGACCGGATTCGGCGCCGGCCGCCATGCGCGCCGTCGAGAAGCTGGGCTTGAAAGGCAAGATGTACTTCGCCAGCTTCGACTTGTCGGAAGAAATCGCCAAGGGCATCAAGGATGGCAGCATCCAGTTCGCCATCGACCAGCAGCCCTACCTGCAAGGCTATATTCCTGTCGCCGTGATGGCCATCATGAAACAGCAAAAGATCACTGACCTGGCCAAGGTCAAGGAAATCCTGATCGCCAATCCGAAATACCAGGCACGCCTGGCGGAATACGGCCTGACGCCCATCTACGGCCCGCGCCACATCAGCTCCGGCCCCGGTTTCGTGACCAAGGACAACATCGCCAAGGTCGAAAAATACGCCGGCCAATACCGCTAATCCACACAGTCGCCACCGGGTTTGCCCAGCGCCGCACCGCCTCCGCGGGCGGCGCATGGGAGGAGCACGCCTGGCGCCAGCGATGCTGGCGATAGTAATAGCATCAAGTAACAGTGAAAGGACTTTGTATGACTGCGCTCAAATCCAGCCTGGCCAGCCCGGGCATGAATCCCCCTCCGCCTCCCGGCGCTTCCAGCAAGCCAGTTGCCGCCGCCGACGAGCGCGTGGGCACGACCAGCTGGGTCAAACGGTTTTTTGGCCGCCCCGAGTTCGCCTCGATTTCCGGCGCGGTGCTCGTGTTCGCCTTCTTCGTCATCACGGCCGGCGACTCCGGCATGTTCAACCTCGATGGCGTCGTCAACTGGATGCAAGTGGCGTCCTACCTGGGCATCATCGCCATCGGCGCCTGCCTGTTGATGATCGCCGGTGAATTCGACCTGTCGATCGGCTCCATGATCGGCTTTGCCGGCATGATGATCGCCATCCCGACGATTTATTTCCACTGGCCACTGTGGGCCGCCATTATTTTCGCCTTCGCCGGTTCCATGGCGCTGGGCTGGCTCAACGGCTACATCGTCATCAAGACGCGCTTGCCATCGTTCATCGTCACCCTGGCCTTTCTGTTCATCCTGCGCGGCCTGACCCTGGCCCTGTCGATCATGTTTGCCAACCGCACCATCGTCAGCGGCGTGGGCGAGCTGGCCGCCAACGACTGGCTGGCCAGCCTGCTGTTCCACGGCAATGTGGCCACTGGCCTGTTCCACTGGATGGGCGCGCATGGCTGGATCGCCGTGCTCGACGACGGCTCGCCGCTGGTGAAAGGCATCCCGAAAGTCATCGCCTGGTGGCTGGTGCTGGCTGCCGGCGCCGCGTTTGTCCTGTCGCGTACCCGCTTCGGCAACTGGATGTTCGCCGTCGGCGGCGACGCCAACGCGGCCAAGAATGTGGGCGTGCCGGTGCGCAAGGTAAAGATTTCCCTGTTCGTCTTCACGGCTTTCTGCGCCTGCCTGTTTGCCACCTTGCAAGTGTGCGATATCGGTTCGGCCGCCGCCGACCGCGGCATGCAAAAGGAATTCGAAGCCATCATCGCGGCCGTCATCGGCGGCGCTTTGCTGACGGGCGGTTACGGTTCCGTCGTCGGTGCCTGCTTCGGCGCGCTGATCTTCGGCGTGGTGCAGATCGGCATCACTTATACCAACATCAATTCGGACTGGTTCCGCGTGTTCCTCGGCGTCATGCTGCTGATCGCGGTGCTGTTCAACAACTTTGTACGCTCACGCGTCACGGAAGCGAGATAAATCATGAGCGAGCATATTCTTGCCCTGGAAAATGTCAGCAAGCGCTTCGGCTCCGTGCTGGCCTTGCAAAACATCACCATGCGGCTGAAGGAAGGCGAAGTGCACTGTTTGCTGGGCGACAACGGCGCCGGCAAGTCCACCCTGATCAAGACCCTGGCCGGCGTGCACAAGCCCACCGATGGCCAGTACCTGGTCGATGGCAAGCCCGTCGTCTTCAATTCGCCCAGCGAAGCGCTGGACATGGGCGTGGCCACCGTCTACCAGGATCTGGCGCTGGTGCCGCTGCTATCCGTGGCGCGCAATTTCTTCATGGGCCGCGAGCCGATGAAAAAGCTGCTGGGCCTGGTGCCCGTGATGGATATCGATTACGCGGCCGAGACGGCGCGCGACAAGCTGGCCGAGATGGGCATCATGGTGCGCGATCCGCACCAGGCCATCGGCACCATGTCGGGCGGCGAAAAGCAGTGTCTGGCCATCGCCCGCGCCATCCACTTCGGCGCCAGGGTGCTGATCCTCGACGAGCCGACGGCCGCCCTGGGCGTAAAACAGTCGTTCAATGTGTTGAAACTGATTTACAAGGCGCGCGAGCGGGGCATTTCCGTGATCTTTATCACGCACAATGTGCACCATGCATATCCGGTGGGCGACTCGTTCACGTTGTTGAATCGGGGCAAGTCGCTGGGCACGTTCACCAAGGATACGGTGAGCAAGGATGCCTTGCTGGACATGATGGCGGGCGGCGCGGAAATGCAAACGCTGATGAGTGAACTCGACGGTGTCACGATTTAAGGATAGCCATGAATAATTCCACACAATTTGCCCAGGGCCGCGCGCTCGACGTGATCTGCCTGGGCCGCCTGGCCGTGGACCTGTACGCGCAGCAGATCGGCAGCACCCTGGAAGACGCGACGAGCTTTGCCAAATACCTGGGCGGCTCGTCGGCGAACATCGCCTTCGGCACGGCCCGCTTGGGCTTGAAGTCGGCCATGCTGTCGAAAGTGGGTGACGACCACATGGGCCGTTTCCTCACCGACACACTGTCGAAAGAGGGCTGCGACGTCAGCCACGTGGGCATCGACCGCGACCGCCTCACGGCTTTAGTCATGCTGGGCATCAAGGACGAGAACACCTTTCCCCTGATTTTCTATCGTGAAAATTGCGCCGACATGGCCATCGACGCATCGTCGGTGGATGCGGCTTTCATTGCGTCGAGCAAGGCGCTGCTGATCACCGGCACGCATTTCTCCACGGCCGCCATGCACGCCGTCAGCACGCAGGCACTCACATTGGCCCGCACCAACAAGGTGCGCACCGTGCTCGACATCGATTACCGGCCCGTGCTGTGGGGCTTGTCGGGCAAGGCCGATGGCGAAACGCGTTTCGTTTCGAACGAAGGCGTGACCGGTCACTTGCAGGGCATCCTGCCTCATTTTGACTTGATCGTCGGCACGGAAGAGGAATTCATGATCGCCGGCGGCGGGGCGGACATCATGGCCAGTTTGCGCGCCGTGCGGGCGGTGAGCCTGGCTATCCTGGTCGTCAAGCGCGGGCCGCTGGGTTGCGCCGTCATCGAGTCTGTGGTGCCTGCCGGTCTCGATGACGCGTTTAATTATCGTGGCGTGCGTGTGGAAGTGTTGAACGTGCTGGGTGCGGGCGACGCTTTTCTGTCTGGCTTTTTGAAAGGCTGGCTGCGCGGCGAGGATTACGAGGCATGCTGCCGCTATGCGAATGGCTGCGGCGCCCTCGTCGTGTCGCGCCACGGCTGCGCGCCGGCCATGCCGTCGCCCGTCGAGCTCGATTACTTCCTCGCCAATGCCGCCAAGCTGACGCAGCCGGACCAGGACGCCACCTTGTCGCGCCTGCACCGCACGACGGTGGCGCGCAAGCAATGGGATGAGTTGTGCGTGTTTGCCTTTGACCACCGCACGCAATTTTTCGAGCTGGCGCAACAGACGGGTGCGCCCGAGTCCGCCATTGCGGCCTTGAAACAATTGATGGTGCAAGCCGTGGCGCAGACGGAAATGGCCTTGCAGCTGGCCGGCAAGACGGGCGTGCTGATCGATGGCCGCTATGGCGTCGATGCGCTCAATGATGCGACGGGACGCGGCTGGTGGATAGGCCGTCCCGTGGAATTGCCGGGATCGAATCCGCTGCAGTTCGACTGGGGCCGTTCCATCGGCTCGCACCTGCTCAGCTGGCCCAAGGAACACGTGATCAAATGCCTGGTGCAGCTGCATCCGGACGACGCCGTGGAAAACCGCTTGGAACAGGAAGCGCAGATCAAGGCACTGTACGACGCGGCGCAAGTGAGCGGTCACGAACTGTTGCTCGAAGTCATACCGTCGGAATCCCTGCCGCACGGTGACGATACGGTCTTGCGCGCCGTGAAACGTTTGTACAACCTGGGTATTTATCCCGAATGGTGGAAGCTGGAAAGCATGTCAGCCCAGCAATGGCAAGCCATCGATGCCCTCGTGCACGAGCGCGATCCGTATTGCCGTGGCGTCGTGTTGCTGGGCTTGAACGCGCCGATCGCCGCCCTGGCCGCCAGTTTCGAGCAAGCCAGCGCCAGCACGACGTGCAAGGGTTTCATGGTGGGCCGCACCATCTTCCAGGAACCGAGCCGCCGCTGGCTGGCCGGCGAACTCGACGATGCCGGCCTGATCGCCGCCGTGCGCGCCAACTTCGAGCAGCTCATTGCCCTGTGGCAGCGCACGCGCAACCGCCTGGAGCGTGCGGCATGAGCGCCACCATCCGCTTGACCATGGCCCAGGCCTTGGTGCGCTATCTGGCCGCCTTGCGCACGGAAGAGGGCGAACCTCTGTTCGGCGGCGCCTTTGCCATCTTTGGCCACGGCAACGTGGCGGGCCTGGGCGAGGCGCTGTACCAGTACCGCGAACAATTCCCCACCTACCGCGCCCACAACGAACAGGCGATGGCGCATTCGGCCATCGCCTATGCGAAAGCCCACATGCGCCGGCGCATGATGGCCGTGACCAGTTCCATCGGCCCGGGCGCCACCAACTTGCTGACGGCCGCCGCGCTGGCGCATGTGAACCGTTTGCCCGTGCTCTTGCTGCCTGGCGACGTCTTCGTCTCGCGCGCGCCGGACCCGGTGCTGCAGCAGCTGGAAGACCCGTCTGACGGCAGCGTTTCCGTCAACGATGCATTCAAACCGCTGTCACGCTATTTCGACCGCATCGTCTATCCGGAACAGCTACTCACCGCCTTGCCGCGTGCCATTGCCGCCTTGACGGACCCGGCCGCTTGCGGCCCCGTGACTTTGTCTTTACCGCAAGACGTGCAGACGATGGCGTATGACTATCCGGCCGATTTCTTTGAACCGCGCATCGTGCGTTTGCGCGCCGTCCCGCCCGTGGAACAGGAACTGGACGAAGCGGCGGCGTTGTTGAAACACGCGAAACAGCCGCTGATCGTCGCCGGTGGCGGCGTGTTGTATGGCCAGGCCAGCGCCGCCTTGCAGGCGTTTGCCGAACGCCATGGCATTCCCGTGGCCGAAACCCAGGCCGGCAAAAGTTCTCTGCCATGGGACCATCCGCTGCAGCTGGGCGCCATCGGCGTGACGGGCTCGCCCGCCGCGAACGCCCTGGCGGCGCAGGCGGACGTGGTGCTGGCCATCGGCACGCGCCTGCAGGATTTCACGACCGGGTCGAACTCCCTGTTTGCCCAGGCGCAACTCGTCAGCCTGAACGTCAACGGTGTTGACGCCCTGAAACGCCGCGGCCTCGGTGTACAGGCGGACGCGACACTGGGCTTGCAAGGCCTGTCGCGGCTGCTGGGCAGCTGGAACAGCGCGGGCCAGTGGCAAGACCGCGCGCAGCAGGCAGGGAACGCGTGGCGCGAGACAGTCAAAAGCATCACCGGCAAACGCGACGTGGCCGGCTTGCCGTACGACGGCGAAGTCATCGGCGCCGTGCAGCGCTCTTCACCGGATTCGACGCGCAACGATATCGTCGTCTGCGCGGCGGGCACCTTGCCGGCCGAACTGCATAAACTCTGGCGTACCAGCACGCCGGGCGGCTACCACATGGAATACGGCTACTCGTGCATGGGTTACGAGATCGCCGGCGGCCTCGGCGTCAAGATGGCCAAACCCGATGCCGAGGTGATCGTCATGGTGGGCGACGGCAGCTATCTGATGATGAATTCGGAAATCGCCACCTCCGTCATGCTCGACAAAAAACTCATCATCGTCGTGCTCGACAACCGCGGTTACGGTTGCATCAACCGCCTGCAGCAGGCCTGCGGCAATCCTTCGTTCAACAATATGTTGCCCGACAGCGCACCCCGTATCGACTTCGCCCTGCATGCGCAATCGCTGGGCGCGCTGTCCGAACACGTGGCCAATATCACCGAGCTGGAACAGGCCATGCTGCGCGCCCGGGCCGCGCCCCGCACGTATCTGATCTGCATCGATACGGACGACACGCGTACGACGGAGGAGGGCGGTTGCTGGTGGGAAGTGGCCGTACCGGAAGTGTCCACCCAGCCAGCCGTGCAGCTTGCGCGCACCCGTTATGAACTTGACCGCCTGAAACAAAGGAATTGAGATGAATACATGGAATGTGAAGATCGGCATCAACCCGATCTCGTGGATGAACGACGATTTGCCGAGCCTGGGCGGTGAGACGCCGCTGGAAACGGCGTTGAAGGAGGGCGCCGAGATCGGCTACGTGGGTTTTGAACTGGGCAACAAGTTTCCCAAGGATGCGCCATCCCTGAACGCCGTGCTGGGCAAATACCATCTCGCCTGTGTTTCCGGCTGGTACTCGGGACGGCTGGCGCACCGCTCCGTGGAAGAGGAGATCGCCGCCGTGGCATCGCATTTACGGCTGCTGGCCGACAGCGGCGCCACCGTCATGGTCTACGGTGAAGTGGCCGACGCCATCCAGGGCGAAGCACGGCCTTTATATAAACGCCCGCGTTTCCAGTCGCAGCGGCAATGGCAGGACTACGCCGACAAATTGACGGCGTTTGCAAAACACTTGCTCGACCACGGCGTGCGCCTCGCGTACCACCATCATATGGGCGCCTACGTGGAAACGCCGGCCGACGTGGATCAATTGATGGCCTTGACGGGATCCGAGGTCGGCTTGCTGTTCGACACGGGCCACATCACGTTTGCGGGCGGCGATGCGCTGGCGGTGTTAAATAAGCACATCGATCGCATCTGCCACGTGCATTGCAAGGACGTGCGGCCGAACGTCGTGAAACTGGCGAGAAATGGCCACTGGAGTTTCTTGCAGGCCGTCATCAATGGCGCCTTCAGCGTGCCGGGCGACGGCAGCATCGATTTCCCCGCCATCCTCACGCGGCTGTACCTGCACGGCTACGAAGGCTGGCTGGTGGTGGAAGCGGAGCAGGATCCGGCCGTCGCGCCCAGCTACGAATACGCGAAGATGGGGCATGATTACCTGGCGCAATTGGTTGATGCCATTCCCCGCGTGAAACGGGAGGCGGCATGAGCCTGCTGCTGGTCAAAGCGGACAAGGCCGGCGGCAAGATCGTCGAGGTGACGCCGGAGTCGGCCGGCTGGACGCATGTCGGGTTCGCCGCGCACCGCCTTCAGGCGGGCGAGTCCTTGCAGCTGGACACGGGCAAGCGCGAACTGTGCATCGTCGTGCTGACGGGTACGGTCACGGTGCGGGCGGGCGATCAAACCTGGGAAGCCATCGGCGGACGCGCCAGCGTGTTTGAAGACCGCTCGCCGTATGCCGTGTATGTCCCGATAGCAACCACGGTCAGCGTCACGGCTGTGAGCGACGCGGAAGTGGCGTTGTGCAGCGCACCGGGCACCACCCACCGTCCGGCGCGCCTGATCGAGCCATCGACCATGACGCGCTCCGTGCGCGGCAAGGGCGCCAACACGCGCTATGTGTGCGACATCCTGCCGCAGACGGAAGAAGCCGATGGCTTGCTGGTGGTCGAGGTGGTGACGCCGTCGGGCCACTCGTCGAGCTATCCGCCGCACAAGCACGACAGCGACAATGTGCCGCTGGAAAGTTCGTTGGAAGAAACCTATTACCACCGCCTCAATCCCGAACAGGGCTTTGCCTACCAACGAGTCTATACGGATGACCGTTCCATCGACGAAGCCATGGCCGTGGAAAACCACGACGTGGTGATGGTGCCCAGGGGGTACCACCCCGTGACCGTGCCGTATGGCTACGATGGCTATTACCTGAACGTGATGGCCGGCCCGAAACGCGTGTGGCACTTTAAAAATGACCCGGCCCATGACTGGCTGATGACGAAATAACCAAGGACAAGCAATGACAACGCAACAGATCGGCCACTTTATTGGTGGCAAACCCATGGCTTCGCGCGCCGAGCGCACGAGCGACGTCTTCAATCCCGCCACCGGCGCCGTGACGGCGAAGGTGGCGCTGGCCACGCCTTCCGAATTGAACGCGGCCGTGGCGGCCGCCCACGCGGCCTTTCCCGCCTGGTCGCAAACCTCGCCGCTGCGCCGCGCGCGCGTCATGTTCAAGTTCAAGGAATTGCTGGAAGAACACTCGGATCAACTGGCCGCCCTGATCACGGCGGAGCACGGCAA
>NZ_FNHA01000015.1:0-184597 GCF_900103595.1 Janthinobacterium sp. OK676 | reverse complement strand
ACGATGCTTGCCATTGGGCAGGCGCAGCGCGCAGTCGAGCTTTGCCTTGGCAACGTCGATTCCCAGATTAAACATGCTGTGCTCCTCTTGCGATCTACCTTGTGAATGCGGGCTAACCGGCATGCCGGTGCCAAAGATACTGTCCGATCTTGACATTGAGGATGGGTAACTGGTGCGAGATCTACGAAACTGGCTCGGAGCCTAAGGGCGGATACGGCATCCAGTTACCCGGTCTTGATATGCCTACCAAGATTTTGACAGCGGTCGATACCGTTCGCAATATCACGAACGGCATGAAGGGAATAATACAAGGTCGGATTAGCGCGCAAGCGCGTAATCCGACACATTGTTGGCTCTGGTGGCGCCGGATTACGGGCGGCGGTAGCCGCCCTCGATCCAGTTCGCGGCGGACGTCGCATTGAACTTGAACGCGGCCGAGGTGCGCACCTTGGCGATCTGTTCGCCGTCGGCGTCGTAGGCGCTCAGTTCCGCGTACGGGTGGTCTTCGTCGGGGACGATGTCGAACATCACCTTGATCTGCCCCTCGTCGGTGGCAACGAACAGGTTCTTGTGCAATTGCGCATGCAGCTGCTGCTCATGGCGGCGCAGCACTTCCGAGGCCGTCTTGACCAGGGTGTTGAAGGCGTTGACGTCGAGCGGCTTCGGGTTTTTCTTGTCGCGGCCCATGGTCCACGGACCCACCAGCGCCGGCTCCGGTTCACCATCCTTGATCATGGCCACGGCCCAGCCTTCATCTTCCTCGTTCTTGATCACCCTCGCCGTCCAGCCATTGCCTACCCACAGGCGCGGCTCCTGGATCGGGGCGTCATTGTCCTGCTCGGCTGCTTCGTCGGAAAAGTCGGGGAAATCGGTACTCATGGCGGTGCTCGTGATGGAAGGTCGGGGCTAGCATGATAGTCGAAAACGCCCGCCCGTGCCGCATCGCCGACAGCGAAACGGCACGTCATACGGTACCAGCCGGCCTGCCGCCAAGGCAGCCGTCAGCACATGGACATGGCAGGCCGGTTGGGCCAGGTCAGCGGCGGACCGGGCGGTACCCAGCGCGGGTCGATGGCCGGCAGCGGCGCATGGTAATTGAAGGGGTTGATGATGATCGGCGGTATCGCCGATGGCGCACCGACGGGCTCGGCGCAGGACTGCGTGGCGCTACGCTGGCGCGTGATTTGATGGTCGAGAGAGGATAGCGATTGATCCCCGGTATCTGCAAACAAAAGCATGTTGCCCTCCTTGCGAGAGTGAGGTATTCAGTATAGGACGGCTTGCGCACATTACAAGAAAAGAAATCTTGTTATCCATCAGCGTGGTCCCCGGCGCCTTCCATACCGCAAAAATGACGGCCTGTCGCACGCCGCTGGCGGCAAGCCGGGCGCGCCCCTACAGTGTGACCATGCAACACCCGATCCCCACACTGCGAGGCTTACCATGAAAAAACTGCTCACCTTCGTCCTCATCGTCATGCTGGCCTGCCTGTTCCTCGACAAGATAGCCGGCAGCGACATGCACATGCAGTTCAACGGCGACGATGTCGACGGTCCGCTCGAGTGGCTGTTCGGTCTCGTGTTTGCCGGCGGCGGCTTGCTGGTCGCGGCCATTGCCGTCGTGTGCGCCGCCGTCGTGGCGGGCGTGGTGCTGGCCGGCGTGGGTGTCGTGCTGATTGCCGTGGTGGCCCTGTGCGTCGTGCTGGCGCTCGCGCTGAGCACGCCCGTGCTGCTGCCGCTGCTGATACCCGTGGCCATCATCTGGCTGATCGTCAGCCGCAACCGCAAGCAGACGCAAGCGCGTCAGCACAGCCTGTAATCACTGGGCCATGAACTTGCTGAGCACGCCGTCGCCGCCGCCATCATTCTGTTCGATGCGGTTGCGCCCGCCCCGCTTGGCCCGGTACAGCGCCTCGTCGGCGCGCGCCAGCACGGCGTCGCAATCGGCATCGGTGCCCGCCATGGCGGCCATGCCGATGCTTACCGTGATGGTGATCACCGTGCCGCCATCGGTGGTCAGCGAGCTTTCCGCCACGCGCCGGCGCAAGCGCTCGGCAAACACGGCGGCGGCGCTCAGATCCGTCCCCGGCAACAAGATGGCGAATTCCTCGCCGCCCACGCGCCCCGGCACGTCGACCTTGCGCAGCGCCTGGCACATCAGCGCGCCCAGGTGGCGCAGCACGGCATCGCCCACGGCGTGGCCATACTCGTCGTTGACGCGCTTGAAGTGATCGATGTCGAGCATCAGCACGCTGGCGGAGCTGGCCAGTTCGCGCTGCAAGCGGGCATGCTCGTTTTCCAGCGACGCCATGAAGTGGCGCCGGTTCGGCAAGCCGGTCAGGAAATCCGTGGTGGCCAGTTGCAGCAGTTCCGCGTTCATGCGCTTGCGCTCGGTAATATCGAGCGAAGACACCATGACGAAATCGAGGCTGTCCGCATGGCCGGGCATCACCAGCAGGCTCAATTCATTTTGCCGCGCCGCGCCATCGAGACGCACGAAGCTGCTTTCGCACTCGAACAGGTGGGCGCCGCCCGCCAGCGCCAGCAGCGCATCGCCGAAACGGGGCAAGGCGCTGTCGTCGAAATTCTGCGCCAGGCTCAAGGCGCCGCGGCGCTGGTCATCCTCGTTGGCGCGCACCTGCGCCAGCGCGGCGCCATTCGCATCGATGATGCGCACCAGCCCGGCCAGCTTCTGCAGCGCGTCCGGATTGGCCTGGAAGTGGGCGCCCAAGTCGCGCACGCCCGCTTGCTCAAGGGCATCGAGCGCGGCGCGCACGGCCGACCAGTCCTGTTCCCACAGGGCCACAGGCGCATGGTCGTACAGGCTGCGGAAACGCGCTTCGCCGGCGCGCAGGGCCAGCGCCACCTGCGCCTGTTCGATGGCCATGCCGGCCAGGTGGGCCGCCTCGCTCAGCCGCGCCAGATGCGCCGCGCCCGGCAAGGTCGGCTGGCGGTGATACGCCATCAGCACGCCCAGCAGCTTGCCCGAGCCGCCACGCACGGGCTCGGCCCAGCACGATTGCAGCTGGGCCCGGTATGCCAGTTCCATCGTTTCCTGCGCACCGGCATGCAGGTCGCCCACGATCACGCGCTGGCCGTCGCGCACGGCTTGCGCGGCGATGCCGTGCACGCCCTGCAAGGTGTCGAGGTCATGGCCATGGCTGGACAGGTTGAAAAACGCGGGCAAGCTGGGCGCCGCGCCCAGCACCAGGCGGTGGCGGCTTTCATCGAGCAGCAAGATGCTGCACAGCATGGCGGGATGGTCGGCCTGCACGCTCAGCACCACGCTTTCCAGCACCCGTTCCAGCGGCGCGCCCGTGGCCAGCATTTCCAGCACTTGCCGCCGCGTGTGTTCGCGCCGCTCCATCTGGCTGCGCTCGCTGATATCGCGGAAGGTCCACAAGCGCGCCTGTTCATTACCCAGCTGCATGCTGCGCACGTATTGCTCGACCACCCGCCCATCGCGCAGGTGCAGCACGTCGCGCCGCTCGCGGTGGCCGTGCGGCGCGTGGGCGCGTGCCCCGAGGAAAGGCGCCGCCTGCTCCAGCTGGCTTTCCACATGGCGCACGAGCGCCGCGCCATCGGCTTGCCAGTCGAGCGCGTCAGGCACTTGCCACAGGTCGCGGAAGCGCCGGTTCGACGTGAAGATGCGGCCATCGACGTTGTCGACCAGAATACCGTCGATGGTCGAATCGAGGATGCTGCGCAGCATGGCCTGGCTGCGCTGCGCCGCCTCGGCCATCGCCAGCACGCTCGCTTGCCCCTGCTCGAGCTGGCCGGTCAGCTCGCTCGAGCGCGCCAGCGCCGCCTGGGCGCGGGCACGGCCCGCCGCCAGCAGCCAGGCCGCCAGCGCCAGCACGATGCTGGCCAGCAAGCCCGTCCAGGCCACCAGGCGCGGCCGCGCCAGCAGTTCGCCATCGAAGCCCGGCATGGCGCGCACGCGCAAGGTCCAGGGGCGGCCGGCGATGGTAATCACTTGCAGCGACACCAGGCTGTCCGACGCGGCGGACGACATGCCGCCAGGCAAGCTGTCGTACATCAGGGCCACCTCGGCCATTTGCGCGCCATCATAGATTTCCAGGTCCAGCTGGTACGCGCTCTCGCCGCCCACGCCCGCCATCAGGTCGCCCATGCGGAACGGCGCAAACACCCAGGCGCGCAGGGCGGCGCGCCGCTGCGCCACGGTACCATGCAGCAAGACGTTGTCATACACGGGCAGCAAGACGAGGAAGCCATGCGCCTGGGCGCTGCCGCCATCTTGCACGAGGTGGATCTTGCCCGTCATGGCGGCTTGCCCCGTGTCGCGCGCCTGCTCGAGCGCGGCGCGGCGCACGGGTTCGGACCAGATGTCATAGCCGAAGGCCAGCAGGTTGCTCTCGCTTAAAGGCTCCAGATAGGTAATGGGCGCGTGCCAGGCGCGCTGGCCGGCCGGACGCACGGCATAGCCGGGATAACCGTCCGCGCGCACGCTGGCCTCGTGCCGCGCCAGGGCCGCGCCGGGTACCAGCGGCAGGTAGCCGATGCCGTGGATGCCGGGAAAGTGGCGGTCCACCTGCTGCACCGCCAGATAGGCGTGGAATTCGCGGCGCGTGACTTCCTGCGAACTGGCATACAGTCCCTGCACCCCGTGCAGCACCTGGATGTAGGTCTGCATGCGGCCGGCGATGTTGCCCACCAGTTCGCGCACGCGGAAATCGAAATCGGCCCGCACCTGCTGTTCGCTGGCGTCGTGGGCATTGCGCCAGGCGCCATACGTCAATCCCAGGCACAGCGCCAGCACCAGCGCGGCCAGCACGCGCGGTCCCACCCAGTGCGACACTGGCCGGGCAAACCACGACGAAGACGCGCTTGTAGGCATGACAGGCTGACAGACAGAACTGACATCCAACCGCTACACGCCCAGCAACATGGCTGGCAGCGGGCTGTACGATTACCATCGGTAGTCGATGTGAATGATAGTACGTTACAGCAGGCGCCCTTGCAATGCTGAATATTGCATTAAAAAAAGCATATATTTCGTGAGTGCAACGACGTGTACTCCAGGAAAATTCGATGCCATGAAAACCATCGTCCGACGCTGGTATGATCGCCCCGCAATCCATCATCAGGGAGCCGCGTTTGCAGCACGATAGCTGGCAGGGAACACTATGGCTGGCGCCGGACTTTGCCATCTTGCATGGCGCAGCGGGCGCCACGGACAGTCACGCCCATTATGCGCACCAGCTGATGCTGAGCACGGGCGCGCCCTTCATGGCCAAACTCGACGGCATCGTCCACACGGTGCGGCATCTGCTGGTCGACAGCCTGCGTCCGCACGCCATCGTGGCCGCGCCGGCGCCCATGCTGACCATCTATGCGGAGCCGCAGCGCCTGGGCGGCGCGGCCCTGCTGGCGGCGGCCGCCAGCGCAGGCACACCCAGCCTCGATAGCCTGGCCGCCGCGCTGCAGGCGCAGCCGCGCGTACACTTGCCCGATGCCCGCTTGCGGCGGGCGCTGGACAAGGTCGATGCGCTGCTGTCGGGCAAGGTCAGCGCGGCGGCCGTGGCCGAGGCCGCGCATTTGTCGCTGAGCCAGCTGGAACGCCTGTTCAGTGCCCAGCTGGGCTTGCCCGTGCGACGGCTGGTGCTGTGGCGCCGCTTGCGCCTGGCCATCCGTTTCATCTTGCTCGGCAGTACCCTGACGCAGGCGGCTCACGGCGCCGGCTTTGCCGATGCCGCGCATTTCTCGCGCACCATGCGCAGCCTGTTCGGCGTGCGCGCCGACCGCAGCTTGCGCCAGCTCGACGTCAAGCTGCTCGATTGATGGCACGGTTGAGCGCCTGCCGCAAGCCGGCCGGCAGCTCGGGCGCGCGCACGCCCTCTTCCGCGCGGAACGGCTCCATTAACTGCGCCCCATACGAAAGCGGGTAGTCGGGACGGCTGCCGATGCCCAGGTCTTCGCCCCGCATGCGGTAGCCGGGCGCCTCAAACGCCGTGCCCAGCAAGCGGTCCCAGCACGTAAAGAACAGGCCGAAATTCACGTCGCCGGCCGTGCCGTACTTCATGTGATGAAAGCGGTGCAAGGGCGCCCAGGCAAACACGTGGCGCAGCGGCCCCATGCGCATGTCGACATTCGCGTGCTGCAGCAACAGCTGGATCGCCACGGCAAACGCCAGCACGGCCATGACCTTCTCCGGTACGCCGAGCAGCAGCAAGGGCAGCATGCCGCCCGCCGCTTCCAGCAGCAGATGCAGCGGATGTTTCATCCAGCCGTTGAAACCGTACAGGCGCCGCACGCTGTGGTGCACGGCATGCAGTTTCCACAGAAAATAATAGCGGTGGCTCAAATAATGCACGAGGGTGATGCCGCAGTCGGCGATGACGATGGCCAGCAGCAGTTGCGCCCAGAATGGCAGCAGGCCCGGCCAGAACGGCCCCAGCGCCAGGTGTCCGGCCAGCAGGGGAAAAGCAGCCAGTCCCAGCAGGTAGAGCGCTTCATTGACGAGCGCATGCAGGCTGTCGCGCCAGCCGTCGCCGTGACCGTCGTTCCACGCGCCGTCGTACGGCAGATAACGTTCGGCAAGAAAGGAAGTGAGCAGGGCCAGCAGCAGCAAGGGCGGCAAGACCCACAGAGAATGGTCGCACGCCGCGATCAGGCAAGCGGCGGCGCCGATGAAGCCGGCCCAGAACACGGGGCCGTACAGCGCGGCAAAGAGGGATTTCATGGCAAGACGCTCCTGTGGCAAAAACCACAGCATGGCTGGCCTCCCCGCCGCGCCGCTTGAAGAAACGGCGCAACCTGCTTACTTGACAGCCAGCTTTGCCGCTTTTCTCGCAGCGTATTGCTGGTAGCCATTCGCGCGCAGGGCGCAGGCGGGGCAAGTGCCGCAGCCATAGCCCCAGTCGTGCAATTCACCCCGCTCGCCCAGGTAGCAGGTATGCGTGCCGCTGCGGATCAGGTCGACCAGCGGCTGGCCGCCCAGGTCTTCCGCCAGGTCCCAGCTTTGCGCCTTGTCCAGCCACATCAGCGGCGTTTCCAGTTTCAAGCGCGTGTCCATGCCCAGGTTCAGGGCCACTTGCAGCGCCTTCATCGTGTCGTCGCGGCAATCCGGGTAGCCTGAAAAATCCGTCTCGCACATGCCGCCCACCAGCACCGTCAAACCGCGGCGGTAGGCCACGGTGGCGGCCACCGTCATGAACAGCAAATTACGTCCAGGCACGAAGGTGTTCGGCAAGCCGTTTTCCTGCATGACGATCTCGACGTTCTGCGTCATGGCCGTATCGGAAATGGCGGAAATGAGCGACAGGTCGATCATGTGGTCCTGGCCCAGGCGGCTGTCCCACTCGGGCGACTGCTGGCGCATCTGTTCCAGTACGCCGGGACGCACGGTCAGTTCGATCGCGTGGCGCTGGCCATAGTCAAAGCCGATGGTTTCGACGCGGCTATAGTGCTTGAGGGCCCAGGCCAGGCAGGTGGTGGAATCTTGTCCACCGCTAAAGAGCACCAGTGCGGAGTCCGTTGCTAACATAAATTCTTTCTTTTCAGTTTTATTCTGTCCAAGCGCGCGGGGAAACATGATTCCCTGCGCAAAAAATACTTATTCGTCCGCCATCAGTTTACCTATTCCGGTAACATGCAGTCAGCATTTACTTATCTGGAGCACCATGTTTTCTGCACGACCCATACGGCATACGGCTGCCGGCAAGGCGATACGACCACGAATTTTGGCACAAGTAGTGGCAAAAGTAATGGGGCAACTGACACTGGCGGCCGCCGGCGGTGCCATCTTGCCGTTTCCTGCCGCCCATGCCGCCGCACAGGAGGCCACGCAAGATGCTGCTCCAGAGAGCGCCAGCACCACCGAAGCGGCGCCCACCCCGCTGCAGTACGAGGTCAAGGTCAACGCACCCGGCGACCTCGATGAGTTGCTTGAAAAAAACCTGGACCTGGAACGCTTCCGCGGCAACCCGCGCATGGACCGCGAGCAATTGCGGCGCCTCGTGCGCGCTACGCCCGAGGAGGCCAAAAACCTCATCGCCACGGCCGGCTACTACACGCCCGTCGTCACGGTGCGCGTCGATACGACGGGCGCCAGACCCGTCGTCATCGTCGACGTCGACCCGGGCCCGCCCGCGACCATCGACAAGGTCGAGCTGGAATTGCGCGGCTTCGATCCCACGCCGCCGCTGGCCGCCAGCGAGCCCTACGATACGGAAGCGCTGAAGCGCAGTTGGGCCCTGAAGACGGGCAGCGTGTTTCGCCAGTCCGACTGGGAAGCGGCCAAGCGCGCGCTGCTGCGCGAAGTGGTGCAGACGCGCTACCCGCGCGCCCAGCTGGTCGACACGCAAGCCGTGGTCGACCCGGAAACGCACAAGGTCTCCCTGCTGGTGGTGCTCGACAGCGGCCCCGAACTGCGCTTCGGCGAGCTGCGCATCGAAGGCTTGAAACGCTACGACGCCAGCATCATCCGCAACCTCGACAAGATCCGTCCCGGCGACTATTACAGCGAATCGGCGCTGCAATCGTTCCAGGCGCGCCTGCAGGACACGGGCTACTTTGCCAGCGTGGAAGTGAGCGCCGACATGAGCAGCATCCTCAACGAGCAGATCGAAGCGGGCCAGGAAAACCAGCAAGCCGAGGCCGCCGGCGCCGCGCCCGAGGCCAAGCCCGCCAACCGCGGCCCCGCGCCGCAGCTGCCGCTGGTCGTGCGCGTGACGGAAAACAAGCAGCAGAACGTCAGTGCCGGTCTCGGTTTCAGTACGAATACGGGTAACCGCGCCCAGCTCAACTATGACAACCTGAACGTGTGGGGCACTCGCTTCAAGAGCGCCCTCACGATGGAAACGAAGAAACAGGCGGCGCACGCCAATTTCTACTTTCCAACGACCGAGCGCGGCTACAACGACAGCGCGGGCGCCTCGTTCGAGCGCAGCGATATTTCCAACGAAATCACGGCCGTCACCACGATTTCGGCCAAGCGCAACTGGGGCGGCACCAACCTCGAGCGCAGCCTGACGTTCGAGTTCCTCAGCGAAAACAAGACCGTCGTGGGCCTGGAACAGACGCGCAGCAAGAGCTTGCCGCTGACCTATGCCATCACCAAGCGCAGCCTTGACAGCCTGCTGTTCCCCACCAAGGGCTACGTCATCAATGCCCAGGTGGGCGGCGCCCTGCTGCCCCTGCTGACGGACGAACGCTTCGTGCGCGTGGCCGGCAAGGCCGTGTATTACCGTCCGCTCGGTGAAAAAGGCGAGCTGATCGTGCGCGGCGAAATGGGCGCGCTGGGCTCGAAGGAAAAGCGCGGCGTGCCGGCCGTCTACCTGTTCCGCGCGGGTGGCGACCAGTCCGTGCGCGGCTATGCCTACCAGGAACTGGGCGTGAAGGAAGGCGAAGCCACCGTCGGCGGGCGCTACATGCTCACCGGCAGCGCCGAATACCAGTACTGGTTCAAGCCGAAGTGGGCCGTCGCCGCCTTCTATGACGCCGGTAACGCGGCCGACACCGTGAAAGCGGCCATGACGCCGAAATCGGGCTATGGCCTGGGCGGGCGCTACAAGAGTCCCGTCGGCCCCATCAATGTCGACGTGGCGTATGGCCACGCCGTCCACGCCTACCGTTTGCACTTCTCTCTGGGATTCACTTTCTGATGTCCGATATTACTACCGAGTCCCACGACGCCGCACCGCCACCGCCGGCGAAAAAACCGCGCCGCTGGTTACGCTACCTCCTGATCGCCGTCGCCAGCCTGGCCGTACTGTTGGGCGGCGCCTTCTGGTTCCTGGGCCGCGAATCGACCTTGCAGATGCTGGTGCAAAAAGTGGCCAGCGCCAGCGGCGGCGAGATCGAAGTGTCGGGCGTGTCCGGCTCGCTGTACAAGCGCATGCACCTGGGCCACGTCAGCTACCGCAGCAAGACGCAGCACATCACGGCCGACAATATCGACATCAACTGGTCGCCGTTCCAGTTCTTCTCGGAAGGCATCGCCATCAGCGAACTGCACGTGGCCAGCCTGTCCGTGGAAAGCACGGCGCCGTCCGAGGAACCGTCGACCATGCCCGCCAGCCTGGCCCCGCCGTTCAAGATCGGCATTGCCGACGCGCGCCTGGACAAGGTGACCCTGGTTAGCCCGGGCGGCAACACGGTGTTTGAAAAAATCCATTTCACCTTGTCGGGCGACAAGTCGCAATGGCAACTGGAAGACGCGTCGGGCGTGACGCCGTTCGGCCAGGCGACGGCCAGCGCGACGATAGCCGCCACGCAGCCATTCAAACTGTCGGGCAAGGCCGGCTTGACGCAGCTCACCGCCGCCGCCGGCGAAAAGCCCGCAGCCCTCGCCTTGCAGCTGGGCGGCGACTTGAACGTGCTGAACGTGACGGCCAAGGGCAGCGCGGGCGCGGCCACGGCCGATGCCCGGCTGGCACTGGCGCCGTTTGATCCCGTCATCATCCTGCGCTCGGCCAGCATCCAAGGTCGCAACATCAATCCGGGCAAGTTCGACGCCACCTTGCCGCAGGCGGACCTGAGCCTGGAACTCGACGCCGCCATCGACACGCGCCCCAACGCGCAAACCGTGTCGGGCAAGCTGGCCATCCTCAACCATGCCACGCCTGGTCCCATCGACCAGCAAAAGCTGCCGCTGCGCCAGTTCGAGGCGCGCCTGGGCGGCACCCTGACGGCCACGACGCTCGAATCGGCCATCATCGATTTCGGCAATGCGGGCAAATTCACGGGTAGCGGCAAGCTCAACCGTGACGCGGCCGACGCGCCCATCGGCAATGCGCAACTGACCTTGCATACCGACAAGATCGACTTGCAGCACATATACAGCAGCATCAACAGCACCAAGATCGTCGGCGACATCGTGCTCGACAGCGATGGCAAGACGCAAACGCTGCGCGCCAAGCTCGGCGAAGCCAAGCTGCGCCTGGACGTGGAAGCGACCCTGGCCGACTCGCTCGTGCAATTGCGCAAGGCGACCTTGCAAGCGGGCAAAAGCAGCGTCAATGCGACGGGCCAGATCAGCCTGAAGGACGAGCAACCGTTCAAGGCCGTGGCCAGCACCAGCCGTCTCAATCCCGCCGACTTCGGCGCCTTCCCCGTGGCCGACCTGAATCTCGACGTGCGCGCGTATGGCCACGTGGCACCCCAGTGGCTGGCGAATGCGGACTTCACCGTGCGCCCCAGCAAGCTGCTCGACCAGCCCTTGTCCGGCAAGGGCAAGCTGACGGCCGACGCGGCCCATTTCAGCGGCATCGACGTGCAACTGGCGCTGGGCAAGAACAACGTGACGGCCAAGGGCAACTTCGGCGGCGCCGGCGAAAAGCTGAACTGGAACGTCGATGCAAGGCAACTTTCCGCCTTGCAAGGCGACTTGCTGGGCACGGTACTGGCCAGCGGCGTGGTGCAGGGCACCATGCAGCAGCCGCGCACGAGCTTTGTTGCCGATGCGAAGGGCCTGGGCCTGACCAGCGGCAAGCGTCCCGCGCCGGACAGCGCCATCCACGCCAGCGGTGAAGTGGGTTTGACGGGGCCGAAGCAGCAAGCGGAATTGAAAATGACGGGGTCCCTGCAAAAGATCAACCCGGCCGCGTTTGGCGCATCGCTGCCCAACGGCAACGTCAATGCGGATTTCAACGGCAGCGGTCGCCTGACGAGCGACTGGCAAGTGGCCCTGAACCTTGCCCTGAGCGAATCGACCTTGCAAAACGCGCCGCTGGCCGGCTACGCCAAGCTGTCGGCCAACGCGAAACGCATCGACAGCGTGGATACGGAATTGCGCCTGGGGCCGAACAGCCTGCTGGCAAAGGGCGCGCTCGGTGGCGCCACGGACCAGCTGACGTGGAAACTCGATGCGCCGCAACTGTCGACCCTGGGCCCCCGCTTTGCCGGCGTGCTGCATGCGGCCGGTTCCGTCTCGGGCAAGATGGACGCGCCCGCCGCGCAGCTGACCCTGGATGGCAAGGACTTGACCTTCTTTGGCGACCAGCAATTGAAAGCCGTCAAAGGCAGCGCCAGCGTGGGCGCCGGCCAGGGCACGCTCGACCCCATGGTCAGCAGCCTGGAGATCACGGGCTACAGCACGCCCACCTTCAAACTGGCCAGCGCCCGCCTGGGCACGACGGGCACGCGCGGCAGCCATACGGTGAGCCTGGCGGCGCGCAATGACGATTTCGACGCCACCGTGCAAGTGCGCGGCAGCCAGAGCGGCGCCAGCTGGACGGGCACCATCGACAGCCTGCAAAACAAGGGCCGCTATGCGCTCGTGCTGCAAGCGCCCGTGCCCGTGAAAGTGGCCGGTCCTGCCGGCAGCGGCGTGGCGGGCCTGGGCCAGCCCGAGCAGATCAGTGTGGGCAATACCGTCATCAAGCTGCCGGCGGGCAGCATCACCATGCAAAGCCTCGTCAAGAACGGTCCCCGCTGGACCAGTTCCGGCCAGGCGGCCGGCGTGGCGCTGACGTATCTGGCGCAAGTGGTCCCCGCGCTGCAAGCCAATGCGCGCAGCGACCTGACCCTGGGCGCGCAATGGTCGCTCGACATGCAGGTGCCGACGGCCAAACAGAAAGACCCGTCTTTGGCCGGCATGCTGCACATCTACCGAGAAAAAGGCGACGTGACGGTCGGCGTGGAACAGCCGCTGGCGCTGGGCTTGCGCACCCTCGATGCACGCATCGACGTGGCCAACCAGCAATTGCGCCTGGCCGTGAAACTCGACGGTGCGCGCGCGGGCCAGAGCGACATCAATGCCACCGTGCAAATGCTGGGCGGGCGCATCAGCAACGACAGCGCCCTCTCGCTGACGGGCACCACCAATATCGATACACTGGCGTGGCTGGCGCCGCTGACGGGCCAGCCGGGCCTGGAACTGGGCGGCGCCCTGAAAATCGCGCTGGCTGGCAGCGGCACCATCGGCGCGCCGCAATTGAATGGCGACATCAACGGCAGCAAGCTGCTCGTGAACTGGGCCGACCAGGGCTTGAAATTGCGCAACGGCGTACTGCAAGCCAAGCTGGCCGGCGACCAATTGCAACTGCAGCGCCTGAGCTTTGACGGCGGCGATGGCAAGGTGCAGGCCGATGGCTGGGTACGCTTTGCGAATGGCGAGGCGAGCCTGGAACTGAAATTGATGGCCGACCGCCTGCAAGCGCTGTCGCGCCCCGACCGCACCTTGATCCTGTCGGGTAACAGCACCCTCGTGCGCAACGACAAGCGCTTCAGCTTCGAGGGCAAGTTCAAGGCCAACCGCGCGCTGATCGAACTGGCGCCGCAAGACACGCCGACGCAAAGCAGCGACGTCGTGGTGCTGGGCAAGGAAGTCAAGGGCGGCAAGGACGCGCCTGCACTACCCCTGAATATCGACCTCGAGTTCGACCTGGGCAACGCCTTCCACCTGCGCGGCATGGGCATCGACGCGGACCTGGCGGGCAATGTGCGCGCCAGGGTCATCAACCGCGCCGCGCCGCGCGTGACGGGCAGCATCAAGGTCACCAGCGGCCAGTACGCGGCCTACGGGCAGAAGCTGTCGATCGAACGGGGCTTGATCGCCTTCACGGGCGCCTACGACAATCCGTCCCTGAATATCCTGGCCGTGCGCAAGCGTCCCGAAGGCGAAGCCTTGTCGGAAACGAACGTGGAGGCGGGCGTGGAAGTGCGCGGCACGGCGCAGGCGCCCACGGCCAAGCTCGTGTCCACGCCGAGCGTGTCGGACAGCGACAAGCTGGCCTGGCTGATCCTCGGCCACGGCGCGGAAACGGCGGCCGGCGATGAAATGGCCCTCTTGACGACGGCGGCCGGCGCCCTCTTCGGCGGCTCCGGCGGCGGCTTGCAAGGCAAGCTGGCCAATTCGCTGGGCCTGGACGAAGTGGGACTGTCGCAGGCGAAGGGGCTGGAAAGCACGGTCGTCACCGTCGGCAAACGGCTATCCTCGCGCGCCTACCTGACGTTCGAGCAAGGCACGAGCACGGCGACGAGCCTGGTCAAGCTGCGTTATAAGCTGAACCGCCGCATCACCCTGCAATTCCAGACGGGCACGAACAATGCCTTGGACGTGCTGTACACGTGGGCGTTTGATTAGATTGGCGGCCAACACTGTTGTCGGATTACGCGGGGCGTTGCCCCGCTAATCCGACCTACGCTCCATGTGCATGCGCGTAGGTCGGATTAGCGGCGCAGCCGCGTAATCCGACACCACCACCAGAAACAACAAAGGGCGCCACGGCGCCCTTTTGTTTGACTGCTGCAAACAGCTTACTCGGCCACGTCGAGCCCCCGCTCGATCATGCCTTCGACGTAGGCGCGCAGATACTGTTCCAGCGCGGGGCCGGACAGCACGTTGGCCGTCAGCGCGCCGTGCGGCGAGCCTTTCAGCACGCCGTCGTGGTACACGCGCGCAATCCAGGCCACGTCCGCGCCCTGGGTGTAGTCGAGTTCATAGTCGAACGATTCTCCGCTGACCTTGCGTGTGTAGACTTCCTTGACAATTGCCATCTAAAACAGCCTTTCTTGACGAGATTAACTGGGATGCGGGTGCGGCACGGGGTCGTCCTGCGGCACCGGGTGCACGGGCCCCGGGTGGCGCCCGGGCGCTTCTTGCGGCTCCGGCGCCGGCATGGGTTCATCGACGGGCGCCGGGTCGGGCGCGCGGTGGGCATGGATGACTTGCATGGCTGGCCTCCCTGCGGGCAAAGGAAGACCATACCACGAGATGCGCGCCGCTGCTCTTATTTGCTTGCCGGCTTGGCGTCGGCGGCGGGCGGCGCCGCGTTCTTCACATATTTCTCCAGCCAGTTGTTGCTTTCATACAGCATCTGCATGATCGATTCACGCGCGCGATAGCCGTGGCTCTCGTTCGGCAGCATCACCAGGCGCGCCGTGCCGCCCAGTCCCTTGACGGCCTGGAACATGCGCTCGCTCTGGATGGGGAAGGTACCCGAGTTGTTGTCCTGCTCGCCATGGATCATCAGCAGCGCATCCTTGATCTTGTCCGCGTAATTAAACGGCGACATGGCCTGGTAGACGGCCGGCGCCTGCCAGAACGAGCGCTCCTCCGCCTGGAAGCCGAACGGCGTCAAGGTGCGGTTGTAGGCGCCGCTGCGGGCGATGCCGGCACGGAACAGACGCGTGTGCGCCAGCAGATTGCCCGTCATGAAAGCGCCATACGAGTGGCCGCCGATGGCGATGCGGTTGCGGTCGCTCACGCCACGGCGCACCACTTCATCGACGGCCGCCTCGGCATCGGCCACCAGCTGCGGCAGATAGGTGTCGTTCGGTTCCTGCTCGCCATTGCCGACGATGGGGAACGATGGATTGTCGAGCACGGCATAACCCATGGACAGGAAGGCGGCCGGCCCCCAGTAGCTGACGGCATTGAATTTGTACGGCGAGCCCTTGGTCTGGCTGGCGGCGCTGGCCGTCTTGAACTCCTGCGGGTACGCCCACATCAGGGTCGGCAGCGGACCGTCGCGTTTCACGTCGTAGTTCGGCGGCAGCATCAATGTCGCCGTCAAGTCCACGCCGTCCGCGCGCTTGTAGCGGATCAGCTCTTTCTGCACGTCCTTCAATTGCGGCAGCGGATGGGGGAAATGCGTGAGGGCCGTCAGTTGCGCCGCGCCCTGCTGCTTCAGGTTGCGCACATAGTAGTTCGGCTGCTCGGTCGGCGATTCGCGCGTGGACAGCAAGCGGCTGCCATCCTCGTCCAGCACGGCCACCACGTTTTCATAATACGGCGCGGCGCTCTGGAACAGGCGCTCCTTCTGTTTCGTCGCCAGGTTCAGGCGGTCGATGAAGGGACGGTCGCCGTCCTTCGAGGCGCCCTGGCCGTCGAGCAGGATGGAACCGTCCGCGGCGATCAGCAGGCGCGGCAAGCCGGCAGCGTCCGCGCGCATGACGGGCTGGCCCGGGTCGTTGTAGCGGTCTTCGAACGATCCCGCATACACGAGGTCGGCCGGCGCGGAAGGTTGATCCGGTGAAATCTTCCACTGCTTGACGGCGCGCGTCTTGTACCACGCTTCGCCGAGCAGGGCCAGGTCGCCACGGCCCCATGCGATGCCGGCATAGCGCGAACCGAGCTTGGCCAGCACGGCCGGCTTGCTGCTAAACGGCGCCGCCTGCGTGTAGACGATGTCGCGGATCTCCGCCGCCTTGGCCGGATCGCCGCCATCCTGCGCCTCGGCCCACACCAACGTCGCGGGCGCGTCAACGCGCCAGCTGACGGAACGCACGCCGGCCGAGACGGCATCATTGCCTGGCGGCAGCCCTTCCTCCAGCGGCAAGGCCGCCACCGCATGCACCACCTTGCCATTCAGGTCGCGCACGTCGATCTTGTGGGCAAAGTCGTGCGCCGGCACGATGTACGAATATGGACGCACGATGCTGGTCGTCAGCAGGTGCTTGCCATCGGGCGAGGCCGATACGCGCGAGAACTGGCCCGGCTGGCCGACGAGGCGCTGCTTGCCCGCCACGTCCAGCAAGGCCAGCTGCACGGTGATGTAGTGTTCGAACAGCTGCGCATCCTGTTCGTTTTTCAGCAGGTCGGGATAGGTGCGCAATTGCTTGACGCCGCCGCCCGGCACGCTGTCCTGGATGGACGGGCCCGTCGGGATGCCGCTGGCCACGGGTGCCGCGCCCAGCTTGGCCGGTTTCAGTTGCACCAGCAAGGTCTTGCTGTCTGGCAGCCAGGAAAAGCCGCGGCCATACACGGTCGACAAGGATTGATTGCCCAGCTTGCGCGCCGCTTTGGTCTGCACGTCGAGCAGCCACAGTTCCACGCCCGATTCCTTCACGCCCCTGGCGGGATCGGCGAAGGCGATGTGCGTAAACGCCAGGTAGCGCTGGTCCGGCGACCAGGCCAGGTCGGCGATGCGGGGCGATGCGGGCAGGCCGCTGACCTTGATTTCCTTCTGCGTATCGATGTCGAGCAAACCCAGTCCCGTGTGAAAACTGAAACGGCTGGCCGAATACGTGCGCGGGTTGATGCGCAAGCCCGCCAGCTTCAGTTCCGGCTGCGCCACTTCGCTGATGCTGGGCAGGGATGGCGTGGGCAGCACGGCGGCCAGGTTGCGTTTCGGGCTCAGGCTCAGGGTTGGCGCGCGCGGCGCATCGACGATGGCTTGCAGGGGCGCGGGCGGGGCTTGATACGCGCCATCTTGCGCCATGGCCAGGGAAGACGAGGCCATCAGGCCGACAGTGATGGGCAGCAAAGGCAAACGAGTAGACATGAAACTCCAGTGTATGAAGGTGGCGACAACAAGCGGGCGCACCGCACCGCTCATGGCGGCGCTGTGTGACAGGGCATAGTGCGTTCATGCCATGTAAATGTCAACAAGCAACTTTTACCGTTTGACAAGCATCGCCGCCCATCCCCATCTGGCTTACAATCGCTGTTTTACCCGCACCCGAATGTCTACATGGAAACCACTACCCTCGCCCTGCTGTTCCTGGTCCCGCTGCTGGTCTGGCGCATTTATTCGCGCCTGAAGAAACTGGTGGCGCGCCAGAAGTCGCAGCTGTGGCGCCACTGGCTGGTGGCCATCGCGTTTCCCGCGCTGCTGCTGTTCCTGGCGACGACGACGAAATTCGAGCTCCTGCCCCTGTCCAGCCTGGGCGCGGGTGCACTGGCCGGCGGCTGGCTCGGCGTGCTGGGATTGAAGCTGACGCGCTTCGAGCAGGTCGGCAAGGATTTCTTCTTTACCCAGCACCGCTACCTGGGCTTAACCATCACGATGCTGTTCATCGCCCGCCTGCTGTACCGCGGCATGCAAATCTATATGAACACGCGCCTGGACGTGCCCGTGCCGCCGCCCCCGTTCGGCCAGAGCCCGCTGACCATGGCCGCCTACGGCCTCGTCATCGGCTACTACGCCGTGTATGCGTGGGGCCTGCTGCGCTGGCGCCAGCGCAACAAGCCGCTGCAGGCAGCAGAGTAAATCAGTAGTACTGGCACAGGCCCGTACACGTCGTCACCGACAGCGCCTGGCGTATCGTCGCCAAGGCCGGCGCCAGGGCAGGATCGAGGTCCTTGTCCGCACCGGCCAGACTGCTCAGCAGGCGCTCGCGCAAGGGCGGCGCCATCAGATTTGCATTCGCCGTGGCGTGCTGCGCGGCCGCTTCCAGCATCCTTTTCTTTTGCGCCATGCTCCACAGCGGCACCTGCATGAACTGCAACACGCCAGTGTAAACAATGGCCGTATTCTTGCTGAACGCCCGCGCGCGCAGACGCTCGGGTCCGCTCACCGCATCGGCCGGCCGGGCGCTGAATTCCTGCTCCATCAGCCCAATCAAATGGCCATGGCAATGCATGCTGAAAGCAAACAAGGTGCTCATTTCATCGCCGTAGCTGGCCAGGTTCTGCGTCATTTGTTCCCTGCGCGCCAGCTGCAATTCGGTGCCGGACATGGGCAAGGGCCGTTCGAGGCCAAACGCATAGTATGTTTTTCCCAGCCGCATGGCCTGCTCGCACACGGCCACGCTCTGGTTGACGTCCTGCAGCGCCGCGACAGGCGCCTGGAACAGGCGCGGGCCGTCGGCGATATGGGCAAACAGCTGCGCCACGGCAGGATCGCCCAAGCGCGGCAAGCCGCCTTGCGGCGTCGCCTTGGCCATCAGCGCTTCCAGCTGGCCGCTGGCTTGCTGGAAATCGCTGTAGCTATCGGCGAAGGCGGCGGGCGCCACGAGGGAGGAGGAAAGGCAGAACAAACGGCCGAGGCGGCGCAGCGGCATGGAAATGGACAGGGACATGGAATCGGCAGAACACTATTGGATAATTGGCAATTATAGGCAATTTGTATCCATAGTGTATTTAATTGCTCTTACAGCAATATCACCTAAGCAATGATGGTGACGCGCGGCCAGCGCGTCCTGCGTGCTCGTTCCTATGGCCGTATCTGCGGCGCCACACCGTCGTTGCTCACCATGCCTTCGACATTGCCGAAGTACACGTCCAAGTCCTGCTTCGGATGGAAGTTGCGCAGCTTGACTTGCAAGGTGGTGGGGTTGATCTTGGTGAACGTGCCGGGGAAGCACAGGCTGACCAGTTCGTCCGGCTTGCCCTTGATCAGGTTCAAGGTAAAGTCTTCGATGCCATTCTTCCAGGTGTTACCGGTCGTCAAAATGTACGACACCCACACGGCATTGACGAAGCCGCTTTCGCCCTGCTGGGCCGCCAGGCGGTTCCACGTCTTGTAGAAGGCCTTGTCGCCGCAGTATTTCTTTTCAAATGTATTGCCATCGCCCAGGTAGGACGCACCCGGGCCGGCCGCGACGAATGGCGCATATTGATGGCGCACGCGCACGACTTTGCCGGCGGGGAATTTCTGCTGCCACAGGTAGATGACTTTGACGGTCCAGGCCGGCACCCATTCCTCGTCGTACAGCTGGGCCAGCAAGCCTTCGCGTATCATGATCTTGCTTTGCGCGGCCGTCAGCGGCGCCACCTTCTTGTCGAACGGCGTGTGCGAAGGGAAATACGCAATTTGCGCGTCGGACAAGCCCAGCTGGCGCAAGCGGGCCGTCACGTCGGCGCTATCGAGCTTGGCGACGAAGGTGGTTTTATAGTCCTTGCGCCGGCCATCGACGTCGACGGTAAACTGCTGCGGCTGGCCGTAATATGTGGGCGAGCCATGGTAGCCGGCCGAGTATTCGGGCAAGGGGAAGAAGATCGTCTCTTCCACATCCCTGGCCGACTCGTTGAGGAATTCATACTCGACCTTGATCAAGTCCGTGCTCACGCTGAGCACTTCCTTTTTCATGGCCACGGCATCCGTCTTGCCGAACAGGATGCCGCCCGCGCTGACGGAACCGATGCCGTCGTTGGCCACGGCCGTGCCTGCCAACGACAGCGACAGGGCCGCGGCCAGAAGGAGCTTGCGCGCGATCATCATGCCGCCTTGCCCGATACGGGATCGACCCGGCGCTGCAGCACGAAAATCGGTTGCGCCCATTGGGTATCCTTTTTCTTCTTGCTGGTGATCAAAGTGAGTTCCGACGGATCGTAGACGTCCGTGTTGTGCGTCAACGGCGTCGTCATCAGGTATTGCGCTTCCGTGTTTTTCAGGAATTCGCCAACCAGTTGAATGTTGCGGATATCGAGGTGGGCAAACGGTTCGTCGATGAAGACGAAGCCGCCGGAACCGTCTTCCGATTTCAGCAAGCCGATCAGCAGCACCAGCGACTTCATCACCTGCTGGCCGCCCGACGCTTCGCCATCGTTCATGCCGATGACGCCCTTGCCGTCGAACTTGAAGCGCACGTGCAAGCCCGCCTGCGACAGCTGCACGTCGTCGTTTTCCAGGCGCACGGGGTCGGCATGGACTTCGATGCCGGCCAATTCGCCCAGTTCCTTGATGTTCTTGCTGTAGGTCTTGATGGTGTAGCGCAAGCGCTCCATGTAGGCGCCGCGGGCATTGCCCGTCGCTTCGATGGCGCGGTTGTTCTGGTAGCGGCGCTCGTCCGTTTCCGACTGGCGGCCGTGCAGCTGCTCCGACAGGCGGTGGTGCTGGTCGATGACGGTCGCGTCCAGTTCCCAGTCGTCGCGCGCCAGGCTGTTTTGCAGGCTGGCCACGCGCAGATCGACCTGGTGCGCATTCTGGTGCTCGGCCACGAGCGCCGCGCGGCGCGCGGGACGGCGCCAGCTTTTCGGCAGGTGGCGCCACGCATGGCGCAGAGCCAGCAAGGCGCGCGCATGCTCGGCGCGCTGTTCAATCTGCTTCTTGTAGCCGAGGCGCGAACCGGCTTCCGCTTCCGACAAGGCCAGGCGCGCGTTTTGCCACACCGTATCGGCACGCGTGCGCGCCACGGTGGCGTTCTTCGTCAGGTTTTGCAGCTCGCCCAGACGGCCGCCCACTTCCAGGCGCTCTTCCTTGAGCGGCTTCGAATTGCGCAGCGCTTCGGCGAATTCTTCCTGGCGTGCACTGAGTTCCTTGGCCGCGTCGACGCCGGCGATGCGCGCTTTTAAAGCACCCACTTCCGCCGCCAGCTTCGAGATCGCCAGGGTCAAGGTGTCTTCCTGGCCTTCCAGGCCCGGCAAGGAGCGCAGCAGCGCTTCCAGGCGGCCGCTGCGGCCAGCCTGGCCGAAGCGGTAGCGCGATGCTTCGACGAACAGCGAGCGTCCGCCGCGGCGTTCACGGTGGTAGGCCTCGGGCGTGATCCACTCTTCGTGATTGCCCAATTTAAAGCCCGCTTCGACGGAATCGACGCGCGCAATGCGCGACAGCTGCTCGATCAGCCAGCTGGGCACGGGCGCGGAAAATTTCACCACGGCCAGCAAGCTCTCGTCCTTCGCCACGGGCGCCGTGACCAGGTCGGGCACGATGAAGTGGCGGTAGCGCTCCTTCTCGGCCAGGCGGTAGGCGGCGGCCGCATCCTTGGCCTTGTCGAGCAGGACGACCGAGGCGTAACCGCCCAGCACGCCTTCGACGGCGCCCTGCCAGCGGCTGTCCGTCACTTCGACGATGTCCGACAGCATCGCGTGGGGAATGCCTGCGTCGCGCAGCGCGCGGCGCATGCCGCGCACATTGTCCGGCTCCGGCATGGCCGTCTTGCCTTGCAGCGCGGCAATCGTCGCCTGCTCGCCCGCGATGCGGGCCGACAAGGCATCGCGCTGCTGGCGCTGGCGCAGCAGTTCCGCTTCCTTCTGTTCCAGCTGGGCCGCCACTTCGGCGATGTCGCTGCCCGAATCGGCCGCCAGCTTGTGCAGACGCTCCTTCTGTTCCAGCAGGCTGTCCAGCGGTTTCAGCTTGGCATTGATCAGGGAAAGGCGGCTCTGCAGGCCGATCGATTCCTGCTCCAGCAGGGTTTCGTTCATCTGCGCGTCGGACAGGGCCTTTGCCTGTGCCGCCAGCGCGTTGCGTTTATCCGTCAGTTGCTGGTCCGCCTGCGCCATCGGTTTGCGCGCATCGCGCAATTGCCGGCTGGCGATGGCGGCTTTTTCGCGCGCCTCGTGGTACTGCAGGCTGGGCAGCACTTCTTCCAGCAGGTTGCGGCGTTCCTTGTGCAAGCCTTCCCACTGGTGGTAATTGGCCACGCGCAGGCGCAAGCCTTCCAGGTTGGTCTTCGACGCCTCGAGTTCCGTCTCGAAGCGTTTCAGTTCCACTTCCGTGTCGCGCTGGTGGCGCTTGGCTTCGTCGTAGGCGTCCAGCACTTCCTTGTCGCCAAACACCTGGAACACGAGGTCGAGCAGCTGGCGCGGCGCATATTCGCACAATTTGTCCGTCTCGCCCTGCTCCAGCGCCAGCACTTTCGACATGGCTGGCGACAAGCCCGCATTGGCCAGGCGCTTGCGGTAGTTTTCCACACCGAGCCAGTCGTTGGCATCCGTGATGTCTTCGATCTGCACATTGCCCGGACGCATCAGATACTGGCGCTTCCAGTCGCCGCCATTTTTCTGGATCTGGCAAAACAGGGTCACTTCATCGTCGCTGAAGAAGCCGGAACTGCGGAACGGGCGGTTCGACAGCTGCTTGCCCACGTTCTTGTTGTCGACCACGGCGCGCAACCAGGCCGTCTGCTGGCCCGAATGGCGCGCATAGTGCTTGTACGTGCGGCCCATCGAGCAGTCGAGGCCGAACAGGGTGCGCAAGGCGTCGAGCAAGGTGGTCTTGCCGGAACCGTTCTGCCCCGCGATGGTGATGATCTTCGCGTCGAGCGGGATGTTCTTGATGCGCTGCCAGTAATCCCAGTGCACCAGTTCAAGTGATTTGATATGAAACATGGGCGCTTTCAGTGAGGAAGGTCGGACGCGGGCTCGTCGCCAGCGTCAGGCAGGTCGCCGATATCGGCGGACAAGTCGTCTGCCAGGTCGGCGTCAAGCAGTGGATCATCGCTGACGGCCACCAGGCGCGCCGGCGCCCGCTTGAACACGTCGGCCAGGGCGCCGTTGATGATGCGTTCCTTGAGCACGTCGGTATCCATCATCAGGTCCAGCAGCGGGCCTTCCAGGATGAAATCGCCGCGCCGCTCGATGAAGCCCAGCTTGGCCAGGGTGCCCAGGTTCATGTCCATGCGCGTCTTCTTGCCCAGCTTGTCGCCGAAGTCCGACAGCAGCGCCTTGTAGGAAATGCCGATCGACGCGTCTTCCGCGCGCGGCAGCGGCTTTTCCGTGCCGAACATGTCGTTCTGGTCGTCGTCCGCGTGCTGGTGCGTTTCCTGGCGTTCGCGCTTGGGCAGGATGATCTGCGCCCACAGCACCACCAGCAAGGCCACGCCATCGCGCGCCAGGCCGAAATTATTGTTTTGCCACACGTCGCGCGCGCCGAAAATCTTCGGCTCGATGGTGCGCGTCAGGGCCAAAGTCACGTGGTCCGCATACACGTTGTCGAGCAGCTTCAAGCCGCAGGCCAGCAATCGCGCATCGATCTCGGCGCGGAACAGCTCGTCGGACAGCACGCGCTTGACGAGCTTGTCGTCGCGGCGCAGGGTTTGATGCGTGAGCAGGCGCGCAATCAGGATTTGGGAATCGTCATTCATCAAAGGTGGCGCCATCTAAATCAAGTGAAACATTCAGTGAAAGCGAGGCGATCGACATGGCCGCCACGTGGGGGTCGGTTAGTTGGACCATCTCGTCGGTCGGTGTAAAGGTAATCGGCAAGCGGGCCAGTTCGGCCGTCGAGCCTTGCAAGCTCGCTTCGGAGACGTCGCCCAAGAGCGGCAGCATCGAGGCGCGGTACGACGCCACGGCAAAGCTGGCCGGCAGCAAGGAATCCTGCACGGGCACGGACTTCGGCCCTTCCTCGACTATGCTGGGGAAATTGCCCAGGCTGGCGAAGTTCGACAGGCGGTCCAACAGGTCATCGAGTTCAAGCTGCATGGCGGGTCCGTCGCTGATGGTGGTGGGCGCATCCTCTCCGCTGGGCAGGCCCGTATTGGTCACGCCTGCCGCCCGTTCGGACAGCAGTTCCGTTTCGGCCACGTCGATCATTTCGGCCGGCGTGGAGAACAGCGGCACGACGGGCTGGTCGATGGCGCCTTCGGCCAGGCTGGCCAGGTCTTCATGCAGCAAGAGCCAGCGCTTGATGTCCGTGGTCGACAGGCCCGACTGGCCCAGGTGCACGCGCTGGCGCTCGATCTGGTTCAGGGCGCGCGAAAACATGCCTTGCATGTTGAGCAATTTACTTTGCGCGCGGCCGATCGCCTGCGCCGCCTTGTGCGTGGCGCTGTCCGCGTTTTCATCGGAAGTAATCGCCACGAGAATCTCGGAACCCTTTTCCACCCAGTCGCAGGCCATGTTCCACTTCGCCTGCGCCGTGCGCAGCCGGAATTCGGAACCGGAGGCAATCGCGTCGGAAAATTCCTCCGTCAAGTCCACCAGGCGGCCCAGCAAGTGCTGCAATTGCTCGACCGATACGCCGCCGACGGCTTGCGCGCCCGCTACCTGCGACAGCAGAAAACCCATTTCCGCTTCGTCTTCCGTCTGGCCCAGGCCCAGCAAGCTGTCGATGGCCGACAGCACGTTGCGCGCCATCGGCGTGACGCGGTACACGCCCTGCTGCGCATCCCAGGCCAGCAACTGGTTCGAGCGCAGGCGCAGCAAGACCGTTTCCAGGCTTTCCGGCAACAGATAGGCGAGTTTCGTGTTGATATCGGCGCGCGTATAGGCCGACGTGGCCGCATCGGACGCCAGCTCGCGCAACACGAGCAGACGCACCAGCACGCCATCGAAACCGCCGTGGAACAGGGCCGTAAACACTTGCAGCAGGGGCTGCGCCCGCTTCAAGTGAAAAACTTGCTCGATCTCGTCGGCCGAAATATTGGGCTGGAAATGCGCCTGCAAGGAATCGTGATGCTCTTGCTCTGTCTGATTTGCATCCGTAGCCACGGCTGCACTTGCCATTATATCAATCATTCTTTTCCGGATGAGTGTTCAGCGGGCGGCGCAGCGGGCTAACGCGGCGCTGCGGGGCGGGGGCGTCAGTATATCAGTTCTGACATGCAATTTAGCGCGTGGGAGGGGGAGGTGCGGACACGGCGCAACGCTGGCGCCTGCTTATCAAGACTCCTGATGGCGAAAACGGGCGGACAAGGGTCAGTTCCTTTGGAATCGGGATGCGCCCATTGGGCACCTCCCCCCGGCGGGTCTGACCCCACAACAACAGCAAGCACTTACTTCTGGATAATCTTTTGCAAGGTTTGCTCCACGTAATCACCGTCTTCATCGGCAAACGTCACCTTCACGGGATACCATTCCAGCGACGGCGCCAGCCACAGGTCCACTTGCTGGCCCTTCTTGTCCGGCGGCGGCGCCTTGACCAGGTGCACGGCTTCGACCAGACCCTGGCCGGTGGCGACGGTTTCCTGCTTGACGACCTTGAAGGTCCACGGCTCGGCGTCGTGGCGGCCGGCAACGAAGAAGCTCCATTCCGAGCCGGGCGTGAATTTCTCGGGCGTGGCGCGCGCTATGCTGACCAGTTGCCAGACGGTGCTGTTACGGTCCTGCTCGCCGCCTTTCAGCGGATAGCTGTCATCGCCTTCGCTGAAGACGATGGTCTTGCTGTCGCGCTTGAAGGTGGTCGTGGCCGCTTCCTTGCGGAAGCGCTTTTCCACGAACTGGGCCGGCGCCAGGCCGTAGTCGTCGACCGTGCCTTCGCTGCGCTGCTCGAGGATCTTGCCGAACAGGGCAGCCTTGGTTTCGGCCAGCAGCGAATACTTGCCATCGCCCACGCGCCAGTTGCTGACCGATTCGCCGGACAGCGCAATGCCGCGCTGTTTCGCCTTGATCGAATAGACGAGATCGGCCGACGGCGCCAGTTTGTACGGCCGCTTGATCACGGGATGGCCCACGGGCGCGTCCGCCATGGCGGGAGCGAAGGTGGCCGCCAGCATGCCGGCGGCCAGCAAGTGTTTCAAAGTAGTCAGAGTCATCATTTATTTTCCTGTAGCGTCATTGACGCGAATTTGGGTCACGGTTTGCGTGGTCAGCGCCCCGTTCGCTTCTGTATTGCGTATTTGTACCGGATACCATTGCATGGACGGCGCCAGCCAGATATCGAGCTGCGACGAATACGTGCCGGGCTTCGGCGGCCGGCGCAAATGCCAGGTCACCAGGCGGCCCATTTTGGTCTCCAGTTCTTCCTCGCCCACCAGCTGGAAACGGAACACGGTCGCTTCCTTTTCCTCGCCGACGAGGATGTCGATATTGCCCGCCAGCTGGTTGACGTCGGCGCGGCCGATGGCGGCCAGCTGGAACGGCACCGTCGCCTTGTCCTGCGCCCCCTCCTGCCATGGCACCGTGGCCGTCGTGGCCGAAAACGTGATGGCCTTGGCGTCGCGGTTGAAATGCGTGGCCGTTTGCGCGCGGCCCTTGCGCTTTTCCGTCGCCGTGACGGGCACGATGCCGCTGCCATCGATCACACCTTCGCTGGTCAGCACCAGCAGGTTGATGCGCGTGATCAGCATGCTCAAGCCCACTTCCAGTTTCAGCTGGTAGGTGTCGCCGCGGTTGTCCCACGCCATGGAAGCCACGCCCTGCCACTTGGTGCCGTCGGCGTCGCGCCGGTCCACGTGCAGGTCGAACTGGGCCGAGGCAGGCGCATTCGTCTTGTAGCGCCGTGCCTGCTCGACGGGCGGCGGCGGGCTGGGCGGCGCCGCCGCCTCCGTCACGGCCGGGGCGGGCGCCGTGATGGCTGGCGCGCTGGCCGCCGGGGCCGCTGGCGTGACCGGCCCTTCCGGCGCGTCGCTGGCGGGCGCCGTGAACTGGGCCGTGTCGCTCGACGGCAGGTCCGTCGGCGGCGGCGGTGGCGGCAAGCGGGGTTCGGGCAGGGGCCGCAGCTTCGGTGGTGGCGGCGGCGGCGCCACCGGCACGGGTTTGGGCGGCTCGGCGATCAGCGCCATGCTGACCACCTGCGCATGATCCTGCCGCAGCGGCACCATGCTGGCGCGCGAGGTGAGCCATTCCAGTGCCAAGTAATGCAGTGCGCCAATGACCGCGACAAAAATGACGGTGCGGCGGCGCGGTGGCGAAAAGAAGGAGTCAGGCATCATAGGCCGTAGTGTACCGCCTTCCCCCCACTTCCTGTTTCTTGCCCGTACTCAACTCTTGCTGTTTTATGTAAGAAAATGTTGGCGGCTTTGCGTCAGTTGCAAGCTGATATCTGCTACGCTAGGCACATCCACCTACCAGGAGATTTCGCATGGCAAACCCGCAAATGCCCCAAATGCCGGGCGCAGCAGTTGTGACCGACACCCTCGACTTCGTCAAGAACCTGTGGGGCAGCATGAGCGTGCCCGGCATGGGCGTGCCCGGCATCACGGCGCCCACCATGTCGGTGGAAGAGCTGGACAAGAAAATCAATGACTTGAAAGCCGTCGAAGCGTGGCTGAACCTCAATACCAGCATGCTGCGCGGCAGTATCCAGGCGCTGGAAGTGCAGCGCGGCACCATCGCCACCCTGAAATCGATGGGCGCCTCGCTGGCGGCAGCCATCACCCAGCCCGGCGCCAGCGAGAAATCCGTGTTTGAATCCGTGCCCTACGCTTCCGCGTTTTTCCAGCAAGCGGCACCCGCAGCTGCGGCGCCAGCGCCTGCACCGAAACCGGCGCCTGCGCCCGCGCCGGAACCGGCCGCGGCGACGCCAAGCGATGCCGGCAGCCAGGCCGCAGCCCAGCTGGCCAATCCAAGTGCCTGGTGGAATTTGTTACAAGATCAGTTCAAGCAAGCCGTGTCGACGGCCATGTCGCCCGATGCGGCGGCCGCCAGTTTCGGCGGTGGCGCCAGCGCCAAGCCGGCTGCCGGCAAATCCGCCAAGCCGGCGGAGGCAGGCACGGCAGCCAAGGCCCCGCTGCGCAAGGCGCCCGCGAAACGCGCGGCCCCCAAGGCCAAAGCGCCAGGCAAGGCCTAGCACTGCAAGTCAACGATATGATCAGGCGATACGATGAATGCGGATCGCCTCGATCATGTTGTCGGCCTGGCGTTTTACGTCACCGATCGTGATCAGGCCTTCGTCGGCCAGCGCCTTGGCGTGCTCGTACGAAGACTGGAATGTTTCCAGCGTGTCTCCCTTGGCGGCCACCGGGCGTACCCAGGCAACGGCGCCGACTTTCATCTTTTTGTATACTTCATTGACCACATCACGCATAGTTTCTTCCTTATTGTTGTAGAGCAACTCAAGCGCAGGCGAACCCACGCTGGCCCCTAGTTTATCATCCGGCACGCTCACGCACGGCTTTTCCCCCTTTTTCCGCTGCCGGCGGCGTTTTTTCCGGCGTCTCGACGGCCTCTTCCGGCCCGGGCGGCGGCGTCAGTTGCACCAGCTGCTCCATCAATTGCGCGAAGCGCTGCTGCCCCGGTGCAATTTTGTCCACATACAACAACACTTCCATGGCCTCGGCCGCCAATTCCGCCTGGTAGCCCCGCTGTTCCAGGAAGGACACGATGATTTGCGCGGAGTTGAACAGGATGCGCAGGTTGTTCGGCAGCTTTTCGCGCGCCGTGCGCATCCAGGCCACCGCTTCGTTGAGCTTGTCCGTCTTCCACAGCAGCACGCCTTTGTTCATCAGGTCCGATGCTTCCTTGCGCGAAGCGATGATCAGGCTGGTGCCCTCGTCGCCCATCTTCGCCTTGTCGAATATCTTTTGCACTTCGTCCTGCACCACCTGATTGTCGTGGTTGTTCTTGACCACGTAGCACAGCAGGCCGGCCGGCGCATCCTTGACGCCGACTGCGAACAGCAGGGTCGCCAGTTCCATGCAAATGCTTTTCTCGGGCCGCGCCGGGTCGTCAAGCAGCATGGCTTCGAGTTCGTCGCCGCACTTGCGCGCGCGCCGGTAGTCGCCCGTTTCGTGGTGCACCATGCCTTCCGTGATCTTCGCGCGCAGCCCGATCTGCTCGGGCGAGAATTCGCGCTGCGCCAGCAGCAGCCATTGCAGCGCCTCCTTGGCATCCTTTTTGAGGCCGCACACGCGCGCCAGGCCCAGGTAGGCGTCCGGCGTCTTCATGACGGAAAACTCGCCGATGGAAATACACTTGCGAAACGCTTTTTCCGCCATGCTGACATTGCCGACCTTCAGGGCCGCCAATCCCAGGTTGCGCTGACGCGGCACGGAATTGGGCGACAGGCGCGCCGCCTTTTCCAGCACGCCGCACGCTTCCTCGTGCTGGCCCATCAGCTGGTAGGCGACGGCCATCTGGTCGTAGGCGTCGATGTAGTACTTGTTTTCGACGATCACGCCCTGGAAGATTTGCCGCGCCGCCTCGTGTTCGCCGTTATTCATGCGGATCTTGCCCAGGCCCGCCCTCGCCCAGCTGTAATCGCGGTCGGCCAGCACTTTTTCGTACACGGCGCGGGCCTTTTCCGGCTCGCCGCTTTTCAGCAGCAAAGTGGCTTTCATACGTAGCAGTTCCAGCTCGTGCAGCTTGTTGAGCTCGATCTGCGCGTCGCACAATTTGGCCGCACGCAAGTAGTCTTTTTCCATGCAAGCCTGGTCGATTTCGCGGAACACCTGCTTCTTGTGCCACACGCGGTTCAGGCGCGTCAGCAGCACGCCTTCCGTGATCGGCTTGATTAGGTAGGCGTCGGGCTGGTGCTCGGCCGCGCCCATCACGGATTCCACGCTTTTCTCGGCCGACACCATCAGCCATACGCTGGACGGTGCCGTCAGGTTGCGCACGCGCGTCTCTTCCAGCACTTGCTGGCCATTCTTGCCTTCGCCCAGGTTGTAATCGCACAGCACCACGTCGTAGCGCGTCTTGGCCAGCAGCTTCATGGCTTCGCCGCCGCTGGCCGCCTGGTCGATATGGCGCGCGCCCAGGTTGCGCAGCGATTCGCGCAGCAGGATGCGGATGCCGATGAAATCGTCGACCAGCAGATAATGCTTGTCGGCCCAGTCGGTGCTGCCCGCTTCGGCGGCGGTGGCGTGGCTGTCTGTCGTCATGGCATCCTCGTTCAGGGCAGGCGCAGGATGAAACAGCCGCCGCCCAGGGCGCCGCCGTTTTCCAGGGCGATGCTGCCGCTGCTGCCCCGGTGCTTGTGCATCTTTGCCACTTCGCTGGAAAAATACAGGCCCAGGCCCGTGCTGTTGGTGGAAAAGTTCACGCCCGCCGCCATGCCGTCCATGGCCGCGCTGCCCGCGTCGAGCAAGGCCTGCGTATAGCCATCGCCATTGTCTTCCACGCGCAGCTCGAGCATGCCGCCGTGCTCGCGCACGGACAGGCGTATCGTGTCCTTCGTGTAGCGGATGGCGTTGTTGATCGCATGCGCAAGCACGCCGATGACCAGGTCTTCATCGAGGGTCCAGATCAGTTCCGGCGCACAAGCCGTCTCGAGCCGGATGCCTTTCGAGGCCAGCAGGATCTTTTCCTGGTCCACCACCTGGTCGATCACCTGGCTGACCAGCTGCGGCTGCACGTCAAACGGGTAGCCGGGCTTGCCCACTTCCTTGTACAGGGCCAGCAGCTGGATCAGGTTATCGTTGAGGCGCTTGGTCTGGTACAGCATCTGCGCCATCTGCAGGTAGGCGGGATCGGCCTGGGGAGCTGTTTTCGCCTGCTCGGCCGCCAGCAGCGACTCCAAAGTGCCGCTGACCACGCTGATCGAGTTTTTCATGTCGTGCACGGTCGACGCCAGGAACAGGAAAAGCTCGGGCGAGCTGTGTTGATCTTCCACGCGATATCTCCTTGGGGCCGCAGCTTGAGTATTGCCAAGGATAAATTATACCGCCAGCCTGCGGACGCCAGCCAGCCGCGCGCAAAGTCCGTGACATGACGCAACAATGCCGCCCCCGCTGGCGCAGGGGCGGCATCAGGCTGACAAACTGACACGGTCAGCGGCGCGCGCCCGCCAGGCGCTTGACCACGACGATCATGCGGTCGATTTCCTCGTACGTGTTGTAGAAGGCGAACGAGGGACGCACGGTCGCTTCCACGCCGAAACGGCGCAGGATCGGCTGGGCGCAATGGTGGCCCGAGCGCACGGCGATGCCCTCGTCGTTCAGGGCGCGCCCCACTTCCGCCGGCTCGTAACCGGCCAGCACGAACGAAGCCACGCTCGCCTTTTCAACCGCCGTGCCGATCAGGCGCACGCCGGGAATCGCCTGCAGCTGGTGCGTCGCATATTCGAGCAGCGCGTGCTCGTAGGCGGCGATGTTTTCCAGGCCGATGCGCTGCACGTAATCGATGGCCGCACCGAGCCCCACGGCATCGGCGATATTGCCCGTGCCCGCCTCGAAACGGTTCGGCACGCCCTGGTAGACGGTGCGCTCGAACGTGACGTCGGCGATCATGTTGCCGCCGCCCTGCCATGGCGGCAGTTGCTCGAGCAAGTCGGCCTTGCCATACACGGCGCCGATGCCCGTCGGGCCAAATACCTTGTGGCCCGAGAAGACATAGAAATCGGCACCCAGCGCCTGCACGTCCACGCGCAGATGCGACACGGCTTGCGCGCCGTCGACCAGCACGCGCACGCCGGCCGCATGCGCCAGCGCGATGATCTGCGCCACGGGCGTCACGGTACCCAATGCATTCGACACCTGCGTCACGGACACCAGTTTCGTGCGCCCGTTGAGCAGCTTGCGGAATTCATCGAGGATGATCTGCCCGCTGTCGTCGACGGGAATCACGCGCAGGGTCGCACCCTTCTCCGCCGCCAGCTGCTGCCACGGCACGATATTGGCGTGGTGCTCGAGCTGCGAGACGATGATCTCGTCGCCGCTGCCGATGTATTTGCGCCCGAACGTGTTGGCGATCAGGTTGATGCCTTCCGTGGCGCCACGCACGAAAATGATTTCATTGGCCGAGGCGGCGCCGAGGAAATTGGCCACCCTGGCGCGCGCCGCTTCATAGGCATCGCTGGCACGCGCCGCCAATGCGTGCGCCGCGCGGTGGATGTTCGAATTCTCGTGCGCATAGAAATACGACACGCGGTCGATCACCGCCTGCGGCTTGTGCGTGGTGGCCGCATTGTCGAACCAGGCCAGCGGCTTGCCGTTGACCCGTTCGGCCAGCACGGGAAAGTCGCGCCGCACGGCATGCACGTCGAATGGCGCCTGCGTCTGGTGTTGACCGGGCTTCGTCGCCGAGGGCAGCTCAGTCTGGAAATAGAACACGGGCTGGCTGTTCGCCGGCGATACGGGCAGCTGGCGCGCGGGTGCCTGCTGCGGCGCGGCCTGCCCCAGCCCCTGCTGCGCCAGGCCATCGAGCTTGCCGTCCGACGCCGGATAGCCATGCGCGCCGCCGACAAAATAATAAGGTGACGGCACACCAATGCTTGATGCACGCGGCGTCGGCACGGAAGCCGGCGCCGGCGCAATCGGTGCCTCCGGCGGCGCCGTCACGGGCGGCACTTGCGCCGTCGCCACGCCGGGAGCGATGGCGGCGAAGGAAGGGCCGGGCTGTGGCGGCGGGCGGTTCGCATAGCGGGGCGCCGCATCGAGCACGCTGCCGGAACCGCCGAGGCTGGGCGATTTATCTAACCCGGGCAGACGCGCAAAAAACTCGCCCGCCAGGCGGTTCAAGGTCGCTTCGTCGGGCAAGAACGGGACGGCAGGCAAGCCCGCCGCGCCATCACTTGTAGGTGTCTGGGTAGTCATGGTATTTACCGATCTCCACGTCTTCCAGTACAGCCAGCGCATCGTCGGTCAGCACGGCCAGCGAGCAATACAGCGAAATCAGATAAGACGAAATCGCGTGGCGGTTGATGCCCATGAAACGCACGGACAGGCCGGGGCTTTGCTCGCCCGCCAGGCCAGGCTGGAACAGGCCGATCACGCCCTGGCGCTGCTCGCCCGCGCGCAGCAAGATGATCTTCGTCTTGCCGTCTTCGATCGGCAGTTTGTCGGACGGCACCAGCGGCACGCCGCGCCACGTGAGGAACTGGGAACCGAACAGGCTGACCGTCGGCGGCGGCACGCCACGGCGCGTGCATTCGCGGCCAAAGGCGGCAATGGCCAGCGGATGGGCGAGGAAAAAGCCCGGCTCCTTCCACACTTTCGTCAGCAGTTCGTCGAGGTCGTCCGGCGTGGGCGCGCCCGTCAGGGTAAAGATGCGCTGGTCATCGTGCACGCTGGCCAGCAGGCCGTAATCGGGATTGTTGATCAACTCGCTTTCCTGGCGCTCCTTGATCGTCTCGATGGTCAGGCGCAGCTGCTCCTTGATCTGGTCGTGCGGACTGCTGTACAGGTCCGACACGCGCGTGTGCACGTCGAGCACCGTGCTGACGGCGTTGAGAAAATATTCGCGCGGCTGCTCGTCGTAGTCGACGAAGGTTTGCGGCAGTTCCGACTCGTCGCGCTGCGAGCAGGCCACGCGCACGTCCTTCGGATTTTTTACGCGGTTGAGGCGGTAGATACCCGCTTCCACGGGCAGCCATTGCAGCAGGTGCACGAGCCAGCGCGGCGTGATCGTGGATAACTGGGGGACGCTCTTGCTTGCATTGGCCAGCTGGCGCGCGGCGTTATCGCCCAGCGCGAACTGGCTCTCTGTTGCTACTGTCATGACTACTCCTGATGAGAAAAGTGAATATGCTTATCTGAAAAACGAATAAAGTATCGAGCGCCCCTCTCTTTTACTCAACATGCTATCGCCATCAGTGCTGGCGCTAATCCACCAGCTCCGGTTCGCAGCGGGCCATCAATCCGGCCAGGCCGATGCCCAGCGCGACGGCCAGTTTTTCCACCGTCAGCAGCGACGGCGTGGCGGCGCCCCGTTCGATTTCGCCGATGAACGAGCGGTTCAAGTCGGCCGCTTCGGCCAGCCGCTCCTGCGACCAGCCATGCCCTTCGCGCAACTGGCGCACGGCCAGTCCAAACTGTTTGATCAACATGCTGTCCTCATGGGTGGTGGGCAAAAGCGGGCTGTGGCGCCGGCGACTCCGGCAACTCCTGTGCTTCCTGCTGGTTGTGCGCTTGCGTGACATGGCTGCCGGGCGCCACGCTGCGGGTCAGCCAGACATTGCCGCCGATGACGGAACCCTGGCCGATGGTCACGCGCCCGAGAATTGTCGCGCCCGCATAAATGACCACGTCGTCCTGCACGATGGGGTGGCGCGCCAGGCCCTTTTTCAGCACGCCATCAAAGCCGGCGGGAAAGCGCTTGGCGCCCAGCGTGACGGCCTGGTAAATGCGCACCCTTTCGCCGATGATGGCCGTCTCGCCGATCACCACGCCCGTGCCATGGTCGATGAAAAAACTGCTGCCGATGATGGCGCCCGGGTGGATGTCGATGCCCGTCTGCGAATGGGCCACTTCGGCGATGATGCGCGCCACCAGCGGCGCGCCCAGTGCATACAGGGTGTGCGCCAGGCGGTGATGGATGACGGCCAGGATGCCCGGATAGCACAGCAGCACTTCATCGACGCTGTGCGCGGCCGGGTCGCCATGGAAGGCGGCCGCCACGTCCGTGTCGAGCTGGGCGCGGATGCGCGGCAGCGCGCGGGCGAAGCGCTGCACGATGGCCAGCGCCTGCTGTTCGATGGGCACCGTCTGCTGCAAGCCGTGCTGGCGCGCGTGGTAACTGAGTTCGCGCCGCACCTGTTCGTGCAAGCCCGTCAGGGTCGTGTCGAGCGTGTGGCCGACGAAGAAATCCTCGCTCTCCTGCTGCAGGTCGAGGGGGCCCAGGCGCATGGGGAACAGGGCCGCACACAGGGCTTTGATGATGTCGTGCAAATGCTGGCGCGACGGGAATTCGCGCGCGCCGCACTCCTGGTTGCTGGCCAGTCCTTCGCGCCACTGCTCGCGCACGGCGCGCAATTCATCGACGATCTGGTGCAGCTCCCATTGCGGCTGCGCGGCAAGGGAGACGGGGGGAATGGCTCGCTGGTTCATGGTGGTCCCGGAAGAGAATTAATCTTGCAGCCAGGGCAGCGCATGCCAGCGCCAGCCACCGCTGTGGCCGCGCTGCTGCTGCTCGTCGAGGTCACCCTCGAAGCCTTGCGCGATATTGAAGACGTGCGTGAAACCGGCCTTGGCCGCCGCTTCGGCAGCCGCGGCCGAGCGCTTGCCGCTGCGGCACAGCAGCACCACGACGGCATCCTTGCCGCCCACCTTCGCTTCCAGTTCGCGCACAAAGCGGGGATTGCGGTTCATGGCCGTGCCGGTGGCCCACGCCACGTGCAGCGAGGCGGGCACGTAGCCGACGAACGTGCGCTCTTCATGCGTGCGCACGTCGACCAGCACGGCTTTGCCGGCCTGCACCAGCTGCCACGCATCCTGCGCGCTGACGATGCCCGCATACGGCAAGCCCTGCGCCTGCGCCTGGGTGCGCGCGAGATTGAGCACTTCGTCAAAAGCCGCCTCGCCGTGCGCGGCGCGGGGATCGAAAATCAGTTCTGCAGCAGCCATCTTTCCACCTCTTTATTCCGTCGTCAAAAACCAGCACGAGTTCACTGTAGCGAACTTATGTTGTTCGGAAAACAAATTAAAAAGAGTTTGGAAAGCTGAAAAACGTATATGGGGTCAAACGTTCACGCGCGTTGGCGCCATCTCTTGATTGTTAACCCAAGAGCAGACGCCGGGGTCGGACCCTGAGGGTCCGACCCCAGAATTTGCCTTTGGGTGTCATCAGGAAACGCGGCGGCGTTCGCGAAGTAGAAAACGCGCAGGATCAAGCGCCTCTGCCAACTGACGTTCCAGCGGCAGCGGCTCCCCCTCCAGCTGGCAAGCCAGCAGTTCGGCCGCCAGCGGCGCCCAGATCAGGCCGCGCGAGGCGTATCCGAGCAAGCCATGCAGGCCGGGCCAGCGCGGCACGTCGCGCAGGCGTTCGCAGCGGCCCGGCGCGCCGGGGTCGGGCAAGGCGCCGGCCAGCGGCAGGCGGTCCGGCGCCACGCAGCGAAAGCCCGTGCGGCCCGCCAGCGGCGCCTCGAACGGGGCCATGCCGAGGATGTCGGCGATCTTCGCGATATTGTCTTCCTGGCTCGATGGGCGCAAGCTGGCGTCCGCGTCCGCATCGTAGCTGGCGCCCACGCACACGACGCCCTCGTGCGCCGGCGTCATGTAGGCTTCGCGGCAGACGACGAAGGGCAAAGAGGGCAAGCTGCCCTCGGCCAGGTGCGTGACCTGGCCACGCACGGCGTCCAGCGGCAAGCCCGCCGCCTGCTCGAACCGCACGGCGCCCGTGCCGGCGGCCAGAATCACCGTGGGCGCGGCCGCGACCAGGGTGCCGTCCGCATCGCGCACCAGCCATTCCTGATCGCCACGCTCCAGGCGCAGGGCGCTGCTGGAAAAGCGCCGCGTGAGCAAACTGCCGCAGGCGTCGAGCATGGCCGCGCAGACGGAGGACGGGCGCGCCCAGCCGCCCTGTTCGAACCACCAGGCGCCATCGGGCGCCGGCGCGCCCAGCATGGCGGCAGCTTCCGGCGCTTCCAGCCAATGGGCAAATTGGCGCGGATACAGGCCGCTGGCGGCGATCTGCCGCTGCACGAACGCGTGTTCGGCATCGCGCGCCAGCTGCAACACGCCGCATTGTGCGCCGTCAAAAGCATTGCCGATGCCGCCCAGGTCTTGCCAGTAGCGCAGCGCGTACAGGTAGGCGGCGCGCACGAGGCGCGTGGCGATGTTGTCGTCCTTCGACAGCTGCGGCATGAAGATGCCGGCCAGGTTGCCCGACGCCTCGCTGGCCGGCTGCGCGTGGCGTTCAACCAGGGTCACTTTCCAGCCGCGCGCGGCCAGCCGTTCGCAGGCGGCCGCGCCGGCCACGCCCGCGCCGATGACGATGGCGCGCCTCTCGGGCGCGGTGACGGTCGTGTGCTCCGCCCGCCGCGCATAAAACACGGCGCGCAGCCGGCTCTCGTCAAAAACAAAGCCGTTCTTTTGCAGTGCCGCGCGCTGCGCTTCGTCCAGGTGCACGGCCTGCAGGCGGGCGCCGTCCATCATCAGACGGGCCAGCACCGGCGTGGCCGCCGGCACCCAGGCCAGGTGGACTGCATCGACGCGCGCCGACAATTGCGCCAGGCAGGCATCGGGCTCGCCGATCAGCACGTCGAGCGTGACGAGACCATCGTGCGAGACCATGCGGTGCAGGCCCGGCACGCAAAGGGGCCACTGCGCGCGCCACTCTTCGGGCAAGTGGCGCGCGTCGACGGGACGCGGTGCCAGCGCGATGTAATGCAGGCGGCGCCCGCCATGCGCCACGCAGGCGGCATGCAGGCGGGCGCCGTCAAAATCCGTGTCGAGCACGACGAGCGCGCGGCGCATCAGCGCCCCGCGCGGCAAAAGCAGGCGGGCGCATGATCGTTGACCATGCCGATGCCCTGCATGTAGGCGTAGATGATGGTCGAACCGACGAACTTGAAGCCCAGCTTGAGCAAGTCTTTCGACAATTTGTCGGACAGGGCCGTCTTGGCGGGAAACTCGCCCAGCTGCCAGCTGTTGACGATGGGCTGGCCATCGACGTAGGCCCACAGGAAGCTGTCGAGGGTCTGCCCTTGCGCGCGCAGGCGCAGATAGGCTTGCGCATTCGTGATGGCGGCCGCCACCTTCAGGCGGTTGCGCACGATGCCGGGGTCCGCCAGCAGCTGCGCCACCTTGTCCGGGCAATACGCGGCGATCTTTTCCGCGTCCCAGTCATCGAACGCGGCGCGGTAGGTGTCGCGTTTGTTGAGGATGGTTTCCCAGCTCAGGCCAGCCTGCGCGCCTTCCAGGTTCAGCATTTCGAACAGCCGGCGCTCGTCGTGGCAGGGCACGCCCCACTCCGTGTCGTGGTAGTCGAGATAGCGGGGATTGGCCGGATTGGCCCAGGCGCAGCGGGTAATATTCATGGTCGTGTTCTTCGTGTGCAGGCAAGTGCCAGTATAGTTTATCGGCCGCGCAGGATGCGCCCCAGTTCCTGCAAGCCGTGCGCCATCTCGTCCGGGGGAATGGCCGCAAAGCCCAGTAGCAGCCCGGGCGGCGTGGCGCACTCGGGCCCGGCCGCCGGATCGGCATAGTGGCCCAGCGGACGCAGTTCGATACCCCGTGCCAGCCCCGCGCGCGAGACCGTTTCTTCATCGTGGCCGGCGCGAAAATACGCGCACAGTTCCAGGCCGCTGTCGGTCGGACCGCACGCCAGCTGGTCGTCCAGTTCGCGCGCGATGCCGCGCACCAGCAGGTCGCGCCGTTCGGCATTGCTGTCGCGCGTGCGGCGGATATGGCGGCCAAAGTGGCCCTCGGCGATGAAGTCGGCCAGCGCCATCTGCGGCACGATGGCCGTGTGCCGGTCCATCACGGCCTTGGCCTGCACCAGCGCCTCGGCCAGCGCGGGCGGCGCCACCATATAGCCCAAGCGCAGCCCGGGAAACAGCACCTTCGACAGAGTGCCGACGTAGACCACGCAGCCGGCCCGGTCCAGACTTTGCAGGGAAGCGAGCGGCGCGCCCGTGTAGCGGTATTCGCTGTCGTAATCGTCTTCCACCAGCCACGCCTTGTGCTGCGCGGCCCAGGCCAGCAAGGCCAGACGGCGGGGCAAGCTCATGCTCATGCCCAGCGGCATCTGGTGCGATGGCGTCACGTACGCCAGCTTCGCCTGCGGACAGTGCGCCACGCCATACGCCACATCCAGCCCCTGCGCATCGACGGGGACGGGAAAGACCCGCGCGCCGGCCGCGCGCAAGGGACCACTGGCGCCCCGGTAGCCGGGCGACTCCATCCAGGCCGCATCGCCCGGCGCCAGTAAAATGGTCGACAGCAGGAACAGCGCCTGCTGCGAACCGGAGGTAATCACAATTTGCTGCGGCGTGCACTGGACGCCGCGCGACGCCTTCAGATACACGCACAGCAGCTCGCGCAGCGGCAGATAGCCGGCCGGGTCGCTGTAGCCGAAATGGTGGTCGGGCCGGCGCCAGCGCCGCGCTTCCAGGCGGTTCCATACGTCGAACGGAAAATGGTCGATGCGCGGCATGCCGACGCGGAAGGCGCGCAGCGGGCCACGGTGCACCGCCACCTGGCGCATGGCCGCCACCACGCCCTGGCCGCGCGCCGACAGGGGGCGCAGCAGGCCGGGCGCCGCGGCAGGGACAGGCGCCGGCAGCGGAACGTCGCGGCTGACGAAGGTGCCGCGCCCCACGGCGCCATCGAGATAACCTTCCGCCGTCAACAACGCATACGCATTGAGCACCGTCTGGCGCGACACGTCCAGCAGGCGGCAAAAATCGCGCGTGGGCGGCAGCTGCATGCCGGGACTTATGTGGCCGTCGAGGATGGCCGCCTTGATGACCGCATACAGCTGGCGAAACAGCGGCTCGCTGGCGTCGCGCTGCAGCGGCAAGGCGGCGATGATCTGGTGCAAATGGGAAGCTGGCATGGTGGAGGGCTCTTGAATTGGTAGCTTCAAGATAGCACTTATTGGCTGTTTTAAATAGCCAAAACTGGCGCTAAGATGGCGCATCCCCTTTACTCTTGCGGAGCATCCATGCATCAGTTTTTCGCCACCGTGGCCTGGCAGCGCGACGGCCAGGATTTTGCCGGCCAGCGCTACAGCCGTGGCCATGAATGGCAGTTCGACGGCGGCCTGACCGTAGCCGCCTCGTCGTCGCCCCTGTCCGTGCCACTGCCCATGTCGGTGGAAGCAAACATCGATCCGGAAGAAGCGCTGGTGGCGGCCACGTCGAGCTGCCACATGCTGTTCTTCCTGTCGCTGGCAGCGCAGCGCGGCTACGTCATCGACGGCTACCGCGACGCCGCCGTCGGCGACCTGGGAAAAAATGCGGCAGGCCGCCTGGCCATGACGCGCATCGTGCTACGTCCGCGCATCGTCTTTGCGGGAACGCCGCCATCGCCCGAGGCGCTGGCGGCCCTGCACCATGACGCGCACGAGCGCTGCTACATCGCCAATTCGCTGACGGCCGACGTGGTCGTGGAAGGAGCCGAATAAATGTACTCGCCTGCCAGCTTTCGCGAAGAACGCCTCGACGTGCTGCATGGCTTGATGGCCGCGCATCCGCTGGGGGCGCTGGTGCTCCACGGTGCCGATGGCTTGTGCGCCGACCACCTGCCGTTCGAGATCGCCGCGCCCACATCTGACGCTCCGTTCGGCACCCTGCGCGCCCACGTGGCGCGCGCCAACCCGCTGTGGCGCGCCGCAGGTGCCGACTGCATGGTGATCTTCCAGGGCCCGCACGCCTACATCACGCCCGCCTGGTATGCGGAAAAGCAGCGCAGCGGCAAGGAAGTGCCGACCTTTAATTACGCGGTGGTGCACGCCCACGGCCCCCTGCGCGCCATCGACGACGGGGCGTGGCTGCTGGGACTGGTAACGCGGCTGACGGCGCGCCATGAGGCGGGGCTCGCCGCGCCGTGGCAGGTGAGCGATGCCCCGGCCGACTATATCGACAAGATGCTCAAAGCCATCGTCGGCATCGAGATTCCCCTCACGCGCATCACGGGCAAATGGAAGCTGGGACAGAACCGCAGCATGCAGGACCAGGCCACCATGGCGCACGGCCTGGCGCTGGATACGCAGCCGGGAGCGGCGCAGGCGCTCGGCGCGCTGATCGCCGCCAACGTCACGCCAGCCAGCTGACGGCCGCCGAAAACGTCAAAAAAGACAGCGCCGTCGAGACTAAAATAATGCGGGCGATGCGCGCCGTGTTCGCGCCGAAGCGTTCGGACAGCAGCGAGACGTTGCTGGCGCTGGGCAGGCAAGCCACCAGCACCATGCAGGTCAGCGCGAACGGATCGAGCGGCGCGCCCAGCGCGATGGCCGCGTGGCCGGTGCCCCACACCAGCAGCGGATGCAGCAGCAGTTTTTTCAGCGCCACGGGCACATATTCTCCCGGCGGCGCCGGGTCGGCCGTACTCATTTGCGAACGGGCCAGCACGGCGCCGATGGTAAACAGGGCAACCGGAGAGGCGGCGTCGGCCAGCAAGCCCACCGTCTGCATCAACGGCTTGGGCAAGGCCAGCTCCAGCCACGACGACAGCGCGCCCAGCACGATCGCCCACGGCATCGGGTTGCCGGCCATGCCCTTCATGGCGTTGACGATGGCGGCGCGGCTGCCGTGCGCGCCGCCGCTGCCGATACGCGACAGGGCGATGCACAGTGAGCTGGTAATCAACATGTCGACGACGATGGTGACGATGACGGGGCCGGAAGAACGGGGCCCGAGCAAGGTCAATAGCAGGGGCACGCCCATGAAGCCCGTGTTCGGGAAGGCCGCCACCAGCGCACCGAAGGCGGCGTTGTTCCAGTCGATGCGGTGGCTCAGGGTCATGGCCGTGGTGACGCCGACCATGATCAGGGCGCACAGCAGATACACGCCGAACACGCTGGCATTAAGCAGTTGCGCGATGGGCGTGGCGGCGCCGAAGCGGTACAGCATGCAGGGAAGCGCGAAGTACAGGACAAAACTGTTCAAGCCGCCGATGGCGGCCAGCGGCAGCAGCGTGCGCCGCACGGCCAGGTAGCCGCACAGCACCAGGGCGAAGAAGGGAAAGGTGATGGCGAGGATGGTCAGCATGAAACGCCATTGTAGCGCGCGTTGCCGGCTGGCCGCCTGGCGCAAAAAAAGGCCGCTCGCGCGGCCCAAGGAGGTTTCTGAAAAGCGTCGTCGGCTAGGGCTTGAGCTGGGCGCGGATCTCGCCGGCCGGGTAGGCGGCGCTGTGCACGTTCACGTACAGGTTGCCGGCCTGGTAGCTCGCGTACTGGGGCGGCGTGAGCATGGTGTTCGGCGGCACGGCAAACATGCCTTCGGCCGTTTTCACGAGCGGCACGATGACGGGGCCGTTGGCGCCCGCCGGCGCTTCATGGATATGCGCGACGGTGGCCACCATGCCCGTATAGCGCACGCCGCCGCTGACACTGCGGTCGCGGTCGACGCGGATGGAGCTGCTGCCGCTGGCCGTGCTGGTGTTGGCCGGCACTTCCTGCGCGCCCGTCAAGGTGACGTCATGGCCGCCCGGGTGATGCGGGCCATGGCTACAGGCGCCCAGCAGGGCGGCCAGCGCCAGCACGGTGGCGGCGCGGCAGACATGTTGTTGCAGTGTGCTCATCGGAATACTCCTTCAACGGACATCGGGTCACGGATGGCGCCATGCCCTGCACAACCGGGCCTGCGCCGCACTTGCATTGCATAGTGCGACGGTAAGGCCATGCCGTGCAGTCCGTCTTGCTTTGCGCCAAACTCTGCGCACCTCCGCCAGCGCGTCCTCAGGCCAGATGCCCTTCCGCCACCCAGCCACGGTTGGCCGCCGGCGCCTTCGGCTTGGGCGCAATGCCGCTGCTTTTTTCCGCATCGAGGATGATGCTGCGCATGCTGTCGCTGGCGGCAGGCCCTGGCGCGAACGCGTAATACTCGTCATTGATGGGCAAGCCCGTCGTCGCGTCGACCAGCACAGGATCGGCGGCCAGGCCCGTGTCGCGGCTGGCGATGACGAGGCTGGCGCCTTCCGGCGCGAAGTTTTCATTGCCCCAGGCGATAAACGCCAGCAGGACGGGCTTGAAGGCGCGCCCGGACTTGGTCAGCACATAGTCGTAGCGGGGCGGCTTGGCGCAATACAGGCGGCGCGTCATCAAGCCGCCCTCCACCAGGTCGGCCAGGCGGCGCGTCAGGATGGTGGGCGCGATCTTGAGGCTTTTTTCAAATTCGTCGAAGCGCGTCTTGCCATAAAACGCTTCGCGCAGGATGAGGATGCTCCACCATTCGCCCACCTTGCCCAGGCTGCGCGCAATCGGGCAAGGCAAATTATTAAAGTTGGTATGTTTCATGGCCATCTCCTCACATTGATCCAACACAACAATCGAAAAAAATTTCAGTTGCAACACGGAAACTTAGTTACTATCATTTTGAAAGTGAGGTGCTTGCCCTTGCGGCGGGCTGAAAATACACGAAAACTCACACTTTCCTTGTTCAAGTACAATCATGGCTGGTTCTGCTCCCCCAATCCCGGTGCGAAAACGGTACCAGCCACGCCTTGCGGCGCTGCTGTCCACGCCCGTTTTTCACTCGATGCGTTCACGATGACCCCTTTGAAGCTTGCCGTATTGCCTGCCCTGCTCGCCCTGTCCCTCTGCCAGACCACCACCGCCGGTACCACCGCTTCCGCGACGCTGCAGGCCACCTTCGTCGTGCAGGAAGCGTGCACTGTCGTCTCGCAACGCAACAGCACCCAGGTACGCTGCCAGCACAACACGCCCTACCTGCTGCACCAGCAGGCGACGCCATCGGGCGCCGGCCTCGTCACCGTCACGTTCTAAAAATAAATCGTTGCCGTCACCGTGTCCTTGTAGTCGCCGGGACGCGGCGACACCTGCGCCGGCACGCGGCCGTATATCGTCAGCGGCACGCTGGAGCCCGTCCCCGTGCCCGTCACCATGCTCGTGCCCGCCGTGCCATCGCCCCAGAGCGGGCCATCGAGGGTGGACGACAGCAGGTAGCTGACCTTGTCCGTCGTTAAGAGATTTTTCATTTGCCGGTTGGCCACATTGGCCGCCACGCTGCCGCCGTTCAGGGCAATCTGGTAGGCGTTGTTATTCACGCAGCGCACGGACAAGGTGCTGGTGCTGCGCAAGTTGCCCGTCAGAATGGAGGCGTTCGCGAACGCCATCGGCGTGGCCGCGATGGTGCAATCGTTGATGGCCGTGGCATTGACCGTGAAGCCGAAACTGCCGCTGGTGGCCGTGCACCCTTGCAGGTTGACGAGGCCATACGTGGTGTAGGTGTAGGTGCCCGCGCCCGCAAAACTCGACGTATAGACGGTATTGGCATTGGCGACCGTGGGCACGGCGGCCAGGGCCGCGCCGGCAGGAATCTTGGCGTACACGGTAAAGGTGGTGGAATACGTGCCGGGCGGGGCCAGCAAACCGGCCGACAGGGTCATGCCAAATGTCGACGGTGCGCCCGCCACGCCGGCACCTCCCCAGATCTTCGCCGTCGCATACGAGTTGTCCACGTACACGTTGTAATCCATGCGGTTGCTGCCATTGCCCAGCTTGCGCGGCAGGGCCGACGTGGAATTCGTGCCCAGCCCCAGCGAAATGCACACTTGCGCATTGGGCGTGAGCAACTGTCCCAGGTTCAGCGATGAAAACAGGCAACTGAAGGTGCCCGTGGCCTGCGCCACGTAATCGGTGCCGGAAATCGGGCTGACGGAACCGAAATCGATATTCGTCATGCTGACCGTGCAGGTGTCGGCAGCCTGCGCCACGCTGCCCCAGGCGCAGCCCAGCAGCAGGGTCAGCCATAACAGCAGGCGGCGCATCAGCGGCCTCCTCCGGCGGAGGCAGTGACAGCGCAGCGCAGCGGGCCGATCACGGGCAAGCCGCCCGCGGCAGGACGCACGTACGCAAAGCCGACCGTGCACGCGCTGTCGCCCTCGCCCACTTGCAACTGATTCTGCTCGCGCAGGTCGTCGACGAAAATGATGCCGTCAAAGCCCACGACCGTCTGCTTGCCGCTTTGCACATGCAGCACGGGCAAGCCCGTGGCCAGCGGCTTGCCGTCGGCGCCTTGCACGATGACGGTGGCGGCGCTGTAGCGTTCGACGGGAAAGGCCGCCAGCACGCCAGCCAGCTGTTGCGGCACGACCGTCATATTGGTCACGGGCACGCGCGCGTCGACGTCGAGTTCATCCGTGGAGATGCTGATCTGGTTATTGCCATAGGGATTCAAATTCGGCACCAGCAGATAGCCGTTCCTGCCCGTCACGCCGATCCGGCGGTTTTCATGCAGCACAGGAATATCACTCACGCCGCCCGTGGACACGAGCGCAAAACCGTTGCCCACCTGGCGCGTCGTCTCGACATGGCCATCCATCAGCACCAGTGCGCCGGACGCGCCCAGCGACGAGGCATTGCCCATGCCACCGCTTTGCGTGCGCGCGCTCACGCGGCCATCATTGCCCAGGTATTCCACTTGCGCCTGCCGGTAGGTATTGCCGCCCACGGTGCCGGCCTGCAAATTCCAGCCGAAGCCGCCGCCAAAGTCCGCCGCACGCTGCGCGCTGACGCTGCGGCCGCTCTCGCCGTTTTGCCGGCTGACGCTCGTGCTGATGGCCAGGTTGTTGTCGAAGGCCATGCTCAGGCCGATATAAAACCCCCGCTTCTCGCGTTGCCGCAAGTCCTGGAACAGGCTGGCGTTCAGGAACAGGCCGTGAAACAGGGTGGCCGAATAGCCCAGGGTGGCCAGCTTCGAGGACGGCGCGCCCGGTGTGCGGTAGCTGATGTAGCTGCTGCTGATGCTGCTTCCTGCCGGCAAAGGCAGGCTGACGGTGACGCGGTCCGCCGCGCGCACCACGGGACTGCCGTCGCGCGAGGCCAGGTCGCCAAACCCGGCGCTGGCGCGCACGCTTTGCGCATCGACGCTGAAGCGCGGGCCCACGTACTGATAGCCGGCGCCCAGCTGCGCGCCACGGCTGTGCCCCGCGCTGGCCGACAGCGAACCGCTGAGCACGCCCGCCTGGCCCAGCCGCACCAGCGCGCCCGCCCCCGCCTGGTACAGGCCGGCGGCCAGTTCCGCATGGCCCTCGATGGTGAGGCTGTCGCTGACGCCATGGCGGACGGAAGCGCTGGCCACGAACTGCCGCGCATAGCCGAACAGACGGCGGCCATAGTCGCGCCGCACGGCGCCCGCCTCGACCGAATAATCGCTCAGGCCGCCAGCGAGCATGCGCGTATCGACGTACAGGGGCAGCACGGTCGTCACGCTGCGTCCCAGGGCGTCGCGCGTGATGAGGGTGGCTTGCCCGGCGCCATTGATGCCGGCCACCTGGTTCAGCACGAACGGACCGCTGGGCACGCTGGCAGCATATTGCTGCACGCCATTGACGTACAGGCTCAGCGACGAGGGCACGAGCGCCGTGCCATCGACGGAGGCGACGGGAAAGGTCAGCAGGTCGGGACGCAGCTGGAAATTCTTGCGCCACTGCACGCCGCCCACGCGCACGGCGCGGCTCCAGCTCAGCGACGAGGAAATCAGGTCGCCCACTTGCCACGTTTGCAGGGTGTCGGGATAGGCGTGGCTCCAGAAGGTGTCAAAGCGCATGTACTTGCGCTGGTCCGAGCCCAGGTTCACGGTGCCGGTATTGCTGAACACGCCGCTGTCATTGAAATAGCGCAAGTCGTTGAAGATGGCGGCGCGCCGCGTCCGGCCCAATTCCGCATAGGCTTCGTAATTGAGGACGGCGCCGGGCGTGACGCGCGACGGCGGCGTCTGCGGGGCCAGGCGCGCATCGATGCGGTACGGCGAGCGCAAGTCGTCCGCCACCTGCAGCGACACGCTCTGGCGCGCCGCATCATATTCATAGCTGAGTCCGGGAATCGCATCGAGCGCCACCTCGGTCTGACCGGGTGCGGACAGGCGCGCCGGGTCCAGCCCCAGCTGCTGCAAATTCGCGACACTGCTGCGCAAGCCTTTGCCCACCTGGGTAAAGCGCAAGATCAGCCCGGTTGATTCAGCATTCACAATCACCTCCAGATACAGTTCATTCGGCGCCATCGGATCACTGGGCAAGCTGGCCGGTCCCGGATCGGCGCCCGTCTCGCCGGCCGATCCATCGGCCCTGGCCACCGGTACCATGGCCAGCAGCAGCAACAGCAAGGATGCCTGCGCGCCATGGCGGCCCGGTTCAAGGTGTCGAATTCGTGGCAACGAGCGCCTTTGCATTCACGTTCACCGCAATACTCAACGGTCCATCCAGTTCGGCCTCCCTGGCGACGGGCAGGCGCCATACGCGCATGCGTGCCGCCAGGACATAGCCAAACAGGCCCTTGCTGATGACAAATTCCTTGCCCGCCTGGTTCGTCAACGTCATCGCGCCGATCTGCGCATGGAAATTGCCGCTGTTCTTGACGCGCAACATCCACTCGCCCCGCTCGCGAAAGACTTGCCAGTCGAGTATTTCCTTGCCCGGCGCACCGGCCGGCAGCACGAACACGGGCACCGAGTAGCGCAGGCGGATATCGACGCCGCTGCGCCCGCCATCATCCTCGCGGCTGACTTCATCGATGAGCACGCGATACGTCTTTTCCTGCGCGACGGGGCCAGCCTGGGCACGCACGAGGCGGATGGTTTGCCGGCTGTTGGCGGCGATTTCGACGATGGGCGGACTGGCCACCAGTTCCTGCGTGGGCGCCAGGGTTTCCTCGCCATCGCGCTGTTCCCAGGCGAACACCCGCACCTGCCCGTAGATGGGCTGGTCGCCGAGGTTTTGCAGGTTGATGCCGGCTGCATTCTGTGCGGCGCGCAAATTGAGCGTCACCGGCGAAATCTGCAGATTGGCGCCATGTGCGCCCGCGGCGCAACAGGCCAGCAGCGCCAGCACGCTTTTCATCAGGGAGGCGGCGGCGGCCTTCACGCAGCGCCTGGCTTAAAAGTAAACGGTGGCCGTGATGGTCGACTTGTAGGTATCGGGCGCCGGTGTCGCCTGCGGTGGAATATTGCCGTACACGGTGATCGGCTGCGATGAGCCATTGCCGGTGCCGCCGACGGTATTCGTGCCCTGCGTATCGCCCCACAAGGTGCTGCCAGCCGTCTGGTACAGGTTGAACTGCACCGTCCCCGTATTGCCGCCCGTGCCACTCATATAGCGCGTGGTGCCGCTCGAGCCCGCGCCCGTGCCGGCCGTCAAGCCCACGTTGTACAACGTGGTATTGGTGCAGGTGACGTTCACGGTCGTATTGACGTTAACGGCAGTAGCCAGTACACCCTGACTTTGACCAAAGTCGAGATTGGCCGCGCCGATGGTGCAATTGGCGATGATTTTCAGGGTGACGTCAAAGTTGATGGTGGCGCTGCCATTCAGATACACGGCGGCGTCCGCATCGCGAGGCAGGAGGGCTGCGGCGGCCACGGCCACGCTGGCGGCAACGATAAGGCGGGGGGGAATAACTCGCAACATGATACCTCCTGATGATGGAACATCATTAATGAGCCCACCAATATGAGGGGCATCGAGGATAGTCACGGTATTGCCGGCGTTTTCTTGGGCACGCAAACCAGGACGACAACATACTGGTGCCGAGAGTCAGGAACCCGGGGACTCCGGCATTGTTTGCAGCATGTGCAAAACAGATTTTTTGGCAAGCGACATTGCTTAAAATCAATGCATGATTGAATTATTGGCGATCTGGGAAATCCGCGCTTCTTCTGGCGGAGAAACATCTTTTGAAACAAGAGAAAAGCGGAAAAAAAAGAAAAAGCGAGGCATAATAAGCTACAACTTGCTATTTGGTTAAGTCATCCATGCCATGCCATTGACCAGCGAAACCATCAAAAAGAATATCCTGATCGTGGACGATTCCGCGTTCGAGCAGCGCATGCTGATGGAGCTGCTCAGCGAGCAGCCCTACCGTTTCAGCATTGCCTTCAATGGCTACCAGGGCTACCAGCTGGCATTGGCCACGCATCCCGACCTGATCCTGCTCGACGTGCGCATGCCCGAAATGGATGGCTACACGGCGTGCCGTTTGCTCAAGGCCAATCCCGAGACGGAACCGATACCCGTGATCTTTCTCAGCGGCGCCGATGCCGCCAAGGAGCGCATCATGGGCTTGCAGGTGGGCGGCGTCGACTACATTTCCAAGCCCTTCCTGCCGGAAGAACTGGCCGCGCGCATCCATATCCACCTGGGATTGATGCGTAGAAGCAACAGTACCCTGCCGGCAGCGGCGCCGATCAGCGAGCGACAGCAGCATCCGGACCTCGTCTTCGTCAATGCCGTCAAGCAGCTGATCCTCGACAACCTGGGCAGCTTGCCCAACTTGTCCGACATCGCCCGCAGCGTGGGCACCTACCGCGAAAAGCTGACCCTGATGTTCCGCGAGCAGACTGGCATGACCGTCTTCGCCTTCATCCGCGAAGCGCGCATCGCCCGCGGCGTGGAATTGCTGCAGCAGACGGACATCGACGTGCAGGATATCGCCCTGCTGATCGGTTTTCACAACGCGGGCAACTTTGCCACGGCCTTTCGCGAACGCATGGGCGTCACGCCCAGCGCCTACCGCCAGCGCCTGCATGAGCAGACGGGGCGGCAGGTGTCAAACGGTCACTAGAACTTGTAGTTCAGTTTTAACGACGCGAAGCGGCCGCGCGGGTCCGCTTGCGTATAGTCGAAGCCCGATGCCGAGTAATCCCACGGCGCGCGCTTGTTGGCCAGGTTTTGCACGATGAAGGTGACGTTCGCCGCTGGCGTCACCTGCCAGCTGGTGGTCACGTCGAAGGTGCTGAAGGCGGCCACGGATTCATCGAGGTGCGTGTTTTGCGCATAGCTGCCCACGTAATTCCAGGTGAGCGTGGACGTCCACTTTCCCTGCTCCCAGGTGGCCGACGTGACGCCGCGCCATTTCGGGATCGAGCCGAAGTAATTGGTGCCGGCGCCGTCCGTGAGCGGCGCGCCGTCCGACAGCGGTTCGGCAAAGCGCAGCACGCGGCTCAGCTGGCCGGCCAGGGTCAGCTTGCCCCAGTCCCTGTCGACGAAGCGCTGGCGCAGGTCGAGGTCGATGCCCGACACTTCGCGCTGTCCCTGGTTGCGATACTGGCGGTACAGGGTCGTGAGGCGGCCATCGGCATCGCGCGTGATCTTCTGCGGCGCCGACGCTTCGTTGGCGAGAGTGGTGGTGGCGCTTTCCGTGCCGATCACGCCATCTTGCTTGATGCGATAGTAATCGAGGCCGATGCTCGAACTGCTGGTCGGCGACACCACCACGCCCAGGTTCAGGTTGTTCGACCGTTCCGGACGCAGCGCCGTATTGGCGATGGTAATGGCCGTCACGCCGCGCGTCTGCGTGGGCGTGATCGGGTCGCGCGGATCAAGCACGCTGACATAGCTGACGGCCGTGCTTTGCGTGATTTCCGGCAGCGACGGCGCGCGGAAGCCGCGCGACACGGTGCCGCGCAACAGCAGCCATGGCGCGGCCTGGTAGCGCGCGCTGGCTTTCGGCGAAAACGCGTTGCCGAAATCGCTGTAATGGTCGGCGCGGCCCGCCAGGTTGACGGACAGGTCTTTCACGACGGGCACGTTGAATTCGGCAAACAGGGCCGACACGCTGCGCGAGCCGTTGATGATGTTGATGGCCGGGCGCAGCTCCGTGCCCGACAGCACGGCCGTCGAGGTTTGCGAATCCATCTTTTCGCGGCGCCACTGGGCACCGGCGGCAAAGCCCAGCGGACCGGCCGGCAATTGCCACAGGTCTTTCGAAGCCGAGAAATCGACGGTGTCGAGGGTCGATTCGGCCGGACGCAGGGTCGACAGGCGCAGGCGGTTGCGCACCGCTTCGCTGTTTTGCGACTGGTCGAAGAAGTTATAGCTGCCGTCGGCCAGCACCTTCTGGAATTCGTAGCGGTTGACGAAGTTCTGCACGGTTTCTTCCAGCTTGCTGCTCGAGTGGCCCACGGCCGCATCCCAGGCCCAGCCTGCCAGCGTCCCCTTGACGCCCGCCAGCGCGCGGTAGAAGGTGACCCGGTCCTGCTTCAGGCGCGGTCCCAGGTCGAACAGGGTGGCCGTGAACGGCAGGGGCGTGGCGCCCGGATTGTTCGGGTGGCCGACAGGCAGCACGACGGGGATCGTGTCGAGCGCCTGGGTGGCGTTGTTCCACACGCGCGTGGCATTGTTGACGGTGAGCGGCGCGCTGAAGGTCTGGTCGGCGCGCGAATAACTGTGCAGCAGGTCGACGTACGCTTCCGTGTCCGCGTTCAGCTTGAAGGTGGCGCGCGCGGCCGTGTGCACGCGCTGGATGCCGGGAATCAGGGTTTTATATGGCGACGGGTTATACGCGAGCACTTGCCCCGTCTTGTCGGGCGTGATGTCGCCATAATTGACCAGTTGCAACGGGCTGCGCACGCCGCCCAGGCTCCGCGTGGGATCGCTGCCCGCATAATTGGTGGCGACCCAGCCCAGCGCGCCACGCTGCTGCTTGCGGAAATCCGCATCGCGCATCCACGCCACGTCGCCTTGCTGCAGCTTGTCGCGCTGCTGCGCGTCGATCGAGAAGACCAGGCTGTAGCCGTCTTCCTCGAGCTTGCCGAAACCCGTCTGCAGCGCCGCGCTCTTTTCATGCTGGCCCGTGCCTTCCGTCGAGCCGCCCCACTGCGCCGTGATGTCCGTGCCCGTGAATTCCTTGTACAGGATGATGTTGACGACGCCGGCCACGGCGTCGGAACCGTAGATGGACGAGGCGCCATCCTTGAGCACCTCGATGCGCTGCACGGCCGCCATCGGCAGGCTGTTCAGGTCGACAAAGGTTTCCTGCAGGTTTTGCGCCGTCGCATAGCTGGCCACGCGCTTGCCGTTCACCAGGATCAGGGTATTTTTCTGGCCGATGCCGCGCAGCGACAGGCCCGACGTGCCGGCCGAGAAACTGCCCGTATATTGCTCGTTGTAGCTGTTGCCGCTGTTGGCGGAAATCGAGCGCAGCACGTCCGACACGCTGGTCTTGCCGCTGGCTTTCAATTCCTTGGCCGTGATGACTTGCACGGCGCTGGCGCCCTCTTTTTCGCTGACGCGGATATTCGATCCGGTGACGTTGACGCGCAGCATGTCCTCTTCGGCATGGGCGATGGTGGAGACGGCGGGAAAGGCGGCGGCGATGGCAAGACTGATGGCGAGTGGTTTGAACATGGTTTCCTCTTATTGGGATTGCAGCCTTTTTCAGTAAAAAAGGCCGAGCAGGGGCACGCGGACCGGGTGGGCCAGCGGGCAAACGGCAATGAAACGGATGGGTGACTCAGGGGATGCGTGGACGGGCACGCACCGGCATCCACTGCGCCATGCATTGCATGGTCAGCTGGTGCCGGGCGGCGTAAAAACAGGCAGAAAGGGTAAAACGCAACATAAAAAACACCGGTAAGCGGGGAAAGGCCACTATATCCCGGTGTCTTTAGCGCGTGAACGAATTAAAAATTGATTGTATATATGATTTGAATCTAAGGACTTGGTATATGGAAATATCAGGCGTCGGCCATCTCCTGCGGCACGGCCGCCGCGCGGCGTGCCTGCACGCTCCACCAGTACCAGGAAATGAGGGCGTTGACCCAGTAGGCCGCATACAGGACGGCCGTCAGGTACAGGCCACGGCTGTAGTAGAGCGGCACGGCCACGGTGTTGACGAGCAGCCAGAAGGCCCACGTTTCGATGCGCCGGCTCATCAACAGGAATTGCGCGATGATGCTAAATACCAACACCGCCGAATCGATGAAAGGCGCGTAGGCATTCGTAAAGCGGTGCAGCAGCATGCCGTAGATCACCACGGAAGCGATGCCGGCCGGCACCACCCAAGCCAGGCTGCGCCAGCCCGTGCGCGTGATCGGCAAGGGCTTGCCACCGGCGCCGCGCCGCCATTGCAGCCAGCCGATGACGCAGGTGACGATGAAAAACAGCTGCAGCATCACGTCGGCGTACAGGTTGACCTGGAAAAACAGCACGGCAAACAGCACGCAGCCGACGATGCCGATCCACCAGGAATGAATGTTGTTGCGTCCGGCCAGGACAATGGAAACGGTCATCAGCACGTTGGCGGCGATCTCGAGCGGGGGAGTCAAGCGGATTTCCTTTGGATGAAGACAGCCGCCACTATAGCCCATTTGATATCCGCAACCGGCCATGCACCGCTTGACTTCCGTGGCCATTCTGGCAAATTGCTCAGTACTACCCTTGAACCACTGCGGAGATGTTCCATGCGCTTGCGCCACGTGCTGCTTGCGGCAACGCTGTCCGGCAGCGTCCTGCCCACCCAGGCCTGCCGCATGACGATGGCGCTCGAGCAATGGCCGCCATATGTCTACCGCGATGCGCAGGGCAGCTATACGGGCCTGGACCTGGAACTGCTGCGCGCCATCTTCAGGGAAGCGCGCTGCACGCTCGTGACCTTGCCGGAACTGCCGACGGCGCGGCGCCAGTTGCTGTTCCAGAAAGGGGGACTGGACCTGATGCCTGCCGCCTCCGACACGTCGGAACGCCACGCGTATGCGCGTTTCAGCGTCAGCTACCGCGATGAAACCGTGGGCATCTTCGGCAAGGCCGGCGCGCCCGTCGTGCAGCGCCAGGTCGCCAGCTTCGCGCAGCTCGCGCGCGGCAAGGCCAGCCTGCTGGCGCCCAAGGTGGGCTGGTACGGGGCAGACTATGCGGCGACCCGTCCGGCGCTGGAAAAGGATGGCCGCCTGAATACCTTCGGCAGCTTCCGGCAAGGCATCCTCATGCTCGACGCGGGCCGCGCCGACCTGCTGCTGGGTGACGTGCTGGCCGTGCGCCACGAAGCGCGCCAGCAGGGCGTGGCCCTGGCCGCCCTGCCCTTCCTCGCCTTGCGCGCGCCCGTGCACCTGATGCTCAATGCCCGCACGACCAACGCCGCCGACCTGGCGCGCCTGAACGCCGCCATCACGCGCCTGGAACAGCGCGGCGTGCTGGCGGCGATACGCAACAACTACGAAGCGCCGTAGCGCCGATCAGCCCTTGGATGCCGCCTCGAGGATTTCCAGCTTGGTTTCGCGGCCATTCTTTTGCACGCCCTGCGCCTTGTCGTAGCTTTCGATCAGCGCGCGGTATGGCGGCACGATGTGGTCGGTCATGATGGCGGCAAATTCCATTGCATCGGCGCGGTTCCAGGTGCTCATCACTTCAGCCAGCACGGCATACGTGTCGATCGGCACGGCGCCCGCCTGCGTCACGCGCGCCATAGTGATGTCGGTGGCCATCTTCGACCAGTTGCCCGAGGCGTCGATGATGGCAAACACTTTATAACCGGCCGCCAGCGCGCTGATGGTCGGGAAAGCCATGCATACGCTGGTGAGCGTGCCGGCGATCAGCAGGGTCTTGCGGCCCGTCTTTCGATGGCCTCGACCCAGGCCGGATTGTCCCAGGCATTGATCTGGCCCGTGCGCGGGATGTAGACGGCTTCCGGATTGAAATGGTGGATTTCCGGGATCAAGGGGCCGTTCGGGCCATCGGGCACGGAAGCGGTGGTAAACGTCGGCATCTTGGCCAGGCGCGACAGCTTGGCCAGCGCCGTGACGTGGCCGCGCAGCACGTGCTGCTCGATGTCGCGCACCAGCTGGAACAAGCCGCTCTGGTGGTCGATCAGCAGCATGACGGCGTCGTCGGGATCGATCATCGGTGGCAAACCTTGGAAGTTGGCGGGGGTGCTCATGGTGGTCTCCTGAAAAACCGTGCCGCGGAATGCGGCACAGGTACTACACAAATTGACTGCACAAATTATTTTGCGATGCGGGCGAAGCGGCCGCTGTTGAAATCCTCGAACGCCTGCGCGATTTCCGCTTCGGTGTTCATGACGAAGGGGCCATGGCCGACGATGGGCTCGTCGATCGGCTCGCCGCTCAGCAGCAGCACCACGGCGTCGTTGTTCGCCTCGACGGTGATGCTGTCGCCATCGCGCTCGAACAGCGCCATCTGCGCTTCGCGCACCACGCTCTCGCCATTGACCAGCACCGTGCCATGCAGCACGATCAGCGCCGTGCTCCAGCCCTTGGCCACGGGCAGCTCCGTCAGCTTGCCCTGGGCCAGGCGCACGTCCCACACCTGCATCGGCGAGAACGTGCGGGCCGGGCCATGCTGGCCAGCGAAGTCGCCCGCGATCACGCGCACCGAGCCGCCACCGTCCGGCAGCGCCACCGTGGGAATCGTGTCGCTGGTGATGGCCTGGTAGCCGGGCGCCGTCATCTTGTTTTTCGCCGGCAGGTTCACCCACAGCTGCACCATGTCCAGGGTGCCGCCCGACTGCGTGAAGGCAGGCGAGTGAAACTCTTCATGCAGGATGCCGGCGCCGGCCGTCATCCATTGCACGTCGCCGGGGCCGATCACGCCGCCCTGGCCCGTCGAATCGCGGTGCGCCACTTCGCCCTTGTAGACGATGGTCACCGTTTCAAAGCCGCGGTGCGGGTGCGAGCCGACGCCGGGCGGACGCGTGCCGGGCGCAAACTCGGCGGGGCCGGCATAGTCGAGCAGCAGGAAGGGGCTCAGCTGCTTGCCATGGCTACCGTACGAAAACATCGAGCGCACGGGAAAACCATCGCCTACCCAGTGCTGGCGCGGTGCGCTGTAGATACCTGTGACTTTGTTCATCTCGATCTCCTGTTGGGGGTTTGCATTACGATGGAGACAGAATACGCTTGCAACGATGAAGCGGGTAGACGGTAAAATAGGCCATCAGCGTTCCGAAAATAGAACAATCCAGGAGGCGGCATGCAGGATTTGAATGACTTGTATTACTTCGTGCAGGTGGTCGACCATGGCGGCTTCGCGCCGGCCGGGCGCGCGCTGGGCATGCCGAAATCCAAACTGAGCCGGCGCATCGCGCTGCTGGAAGAGCGCCTCGGCGCGCGCCTGCTGCAGCGCACGACGCGGCATTTCTCCGTCACCGACGTGGGGCAGACGTTTTACGAGCATTGCAAGGCGATGCTGGTGGAAGCGGAAGCGGCACAGGAAGCGATCGAACTGACGCGGGCCGCGCCACGCGGCACGGTGCGCCTGTCCTGCCCCATCGCCCTGCTGCAGTCGCTGGTCGCGCCCATGCTGGCCGGTTTCATGCGCGCGCATCCGCAAGTGACCCTGCTGCTCGAAGCGAGCAACCGCCGCGTCGACCTGGTGGCCGAAGGTATCGACGTGGCCATCCGCGTGCGCCCGCCGCCACTGCCCGACAGCGACCTGGTGCTGCGCGTGCTGGCCGAACGAGGCCAGTGCATGGTGGGCAGTCCCTTGCTGTTTGCCGGCGCGCCCATGCCGAAGGCGCCGGCCGACCTGGCAGACTGGCCCACCCTGGCCCTGGGCATGCCGCAACAGCACTACCAATGGGATTTGCATGGCCCCAATGGCGCGCGCGCCCAGCTGCGCCATACGCCGCGCTTCGTCACGGGCGACATGCTGACCTTGCGCGACGCGGCCGTGGCCGGCGTGGGCGTGGTGCAGCTGCCAACCATGATGATCACCGAACAGGTGGCCAATGGCAGCCTGCTGCCGCTGATGGAGCAATGGCGGCCGCAGCGCGAAATCATCCACGCCGTGTTTCCGTCGCGACGCGGCCTGCTGCCGGCCGTGCGCGCGCTGATCGACTACCTGGCGCACAGCTTCGCCGCGCTGCCGGAAGAGTGAAGGTTTTCAGATGCGATGGCGCCCTTTCAACAGGCATGAAAACAGCATGCGTTTATTGATACTGTCGGACCTGCACCACGAGCTGTGGCGCGACGAAGCGCCGCAGGGCGACCTCGCGCTCAGCCGTCCCGACGCCGTCATCCTGGCCGGCGACATCGACACGGGCACCCGCGCCGTCGCCTGGGCCGCCACCACGTTTGCGGGCCTGCCCGTGCTGTACGTGCACGCAACCACGAAGGCTATGGCCACCATCTGGACAAGGTGCGCCAGGAGCTGCGCGCGGCCTGCGCCGCCACGCCCAACGTGCATTTTCTCGCCGCCGACACCCACGTCATCACCGACCAGGCAGGCAACGCCGTGCGCTTCCTGGGCGCCACCCTGTGGACGGGTTTCCGCCTGCTGGGCGACGACACGCGGCAAGCGGCCATGCCCGTCATGAACGACTACAAGCGCATCCGTCTGGCCGGCATGGGCTTTCGCAAGCTGCGCGCGGCCGACACGGCCATGTTCCACGCGCAGCAAAAAGCGTGGCTGGCGCGCGAGCTGGCGCAGCCCTTCGATGGCCGCACGGTGGTCATCAGCCACATGGCGCCCTCCTTGCAGTCGGTCGACGATGCCTACGGCAGCGAAGGGTGTTCGCCCGCCTACGCTTCGCGCCTGGACGACCTGGCAGCGCAGGCGGACCTGTGGGTGCATGGCCACCTGCACATCTCGCGCGACTACCGCATCGGCCACTGCCGCGTCGTATCGAATCCCTGCGGCTACAAGGCGCGCAGCGGCGCGCCGCAAAATCCCGCTTTTGATCCGAACTTCATCATCGAGCTGCCGTCGCGTTAATCCGGCGCGCTAATCGTCAGCTTTGAGGCGGCCCGCAAGCATTTGCTGCAGGCGGTGCTTGCCGGCCCTGCGCGCCGCGCGCGGCGACACTTCCGACTGGTGCGCGCCGGCGCCGCCGCGCAGTTTCGCTGCCGCCACCAGCGGATTGCGCGGCTTGGACGTGGCTTTCACTTTGATTTTCATATGCTCCCCTTCAACCCTTGATGCAGACGACCTGGCGCAAGGTATGCACCATTTCCACCAGGTCGCTCTGGTGCGCCATCACGGCGTCGATATTTTTATAGGCGGCCGGAATCTCGTCGACCACGCCGCCATCCTTGCGGCATTCGATGCCGGCAGTCTGCTCGGCCAGGTCGAAGCGGTCATAGCGGCGCTTCGCCTCGCTGCGGCTCATGCTGCGCCCCGCTCCGTGCGAGCAGGAACACAACGACTGCGGATTGCCCTTGCCGCGCACGATGAAGCTGCGCGCGCCCATGCTGCCGGGGATGATGCCCAGCTCTCCCTGCCGCGCCGAAATGGCGCCCTTGCGCGTCACGTACAAATCGGCATTGCCATGCGTTTCGCGCGCGATGTAGTTGTGGTGGCAGTTGATCGCTTCCCCGTCGAGCTGAAACGGCGGCGCGAACTTCGCCAGCACGTCGAGCACGCGGCGCATCATCTCGCTGCGGTTGAGCAGCGCGTAATCCTGCGCCCAGTCCACCGCTTCCACATAGTCGTCGAACACCGTGGAGCCTGCACTCAGATAGGCCAGGTCCGCGTCCGGCAGCTGCAGCTGGTGGCGACGCATGTCCTTCTGCGCGGCGGCGATGAAGTAGCGGCCGATGGCGTTGCCGATGCCGCGCGAGCCCGAATGCAGCATGATCCACACGCGCTGTTCCTCGTCGAGGCAGATCTCGATGAAATGGTTGCCGCCGCCGAGGGTGCCGGCCTGGCAGATCCACGTGCGTTCGCACTGGCGCAGCATCTTGGCGATGCCGCGGTGGCGCTCGACGATGTGCTCCAGGCGGCCGGCGAGGGGGCGCACGGCGCGCGCATGGCGCGAACCCTGCACGCGGCTCCAGTCGTGCTGCTCGAAGCCGACGGGCACCTCCGCTTCGATGGCGCTGCGCAGGCGCGCCAGGTTGTCGGGCAAGTCGCTGGCCGTCAGGGTGGTACGCACGGCGTTCATGCCGCAGCCGATGTCCACGCCCACGGCGGCCGGAATGACGGCGCCGCGCGTGGGAATCACGCTGCCGACGGTGGCGCCGATGCCGGCATGCACGTCGGGCATGGCCGCCACATACGGATGGACGATGGGCAGGCTGGCGATATTGTGCAGCTGGCGCAATGCCTGCGCGTCGATATCGTCGGTAAAAATATGCACGGGCACATGGGCGCCGCGCAGTGTCTGATGAATGGGCATAACGGTGTTCCTGATGTCTGCGTTATGCCGGGGTACTGGTAAACCAAAAAACCCCGGCGAGTTTCCTCACCGGGGTTTTCAAGGACACCGGCTCGGGATCGGCAAGATGCCGATGGCCCCGAGCGTCATGCGCGGGGCTAGTGGAGGTACGACTTGCTGCCAGCCTGCTCGAACATGGGGTTCCTTTCTTTTGTTGGTTAATCTGAATTGCGAACGCTGATTCTGCACCGGATGCTGCAGTGCGTCAACCGCTTTTCATGGTGAAGGCGACAACGTTGTTATTTTGTCGCAGTCTCGCCAGCCATGGCTTTTTCCTTGGCGATGCGGGCATCGAGCTTCGCTTCATTCTTGGCTGCGTAACTGCCGCACGCCTGCGCATCGATGAAGGGATTCGGCGTGACGCCTTCCAGCAATTGCGTCAGCTTGCGGTCGCCGCCGGAATGGTCGGGGTGGGCCGAGATCAGGATGTCGCACGGCAGCTTGGCGAAGTCCCGCATGGTACGGCGGAAGGCCGGCGTCAGGTCGGCATGGCCCGCATCGCCGATGAAGTGAAAATCGTCGGCACCCACCGGCGTGAGGCTGGCGCCAAACACCACGTTCAGGCAGTCCGTGCGCTCCGCATCCTCGCACGACACCCAGGTCCAGCTGGTGCTGCCCGGCGTATGACCGGGCGTGTAGCGCGCCGTGACGGTCACGTCACCCAGCTGCAGGGTTTCGCCGTCGGCGATCTCACGCACATTTTCCACGGCCGGCATGGGCTCGATTTCGCCCGCCTGCGGATCCGCAGCGAGCACCGATCCCGCGCGCAGCGCCTGCGCTCCCAGCGGACTGGCGACCACTTGCGCGCCACTGTCGCGGGCCAGGGCGGCGATGCCGCCCGAATGGTCGAAATGCGCTTCCGTATTCAGGATGAACTTGATGTCTTCCAGACGAAAGCCCAGCTCGAGGATATGCTCCTTGATGGCGGCCACCGATTGCGGCAGCGCGCCGTCGATCAGGATCAAGCCGTCGCGCGTATCGATCAGCACCACGCTCAAGCCACCCACACCCACGTAATACGTGTCCCCGTGGATGCGCGCAGGCTGCTGCGGACGGTTCCACTGCGCCGCATACGGCGAGGCGATCGGCTGCGTCAATGGATCGGCGGCGGGCGTGGCGCCATGCGCCGTCAACGGCAGCGCCATGGCGGCCAGCGCGATACTGAGCAAGGTCTTGGGAAGGAAGAAAGGCGGCATGCGGCTCCAGGGTAAGTTGCGGTAATCGATGCCACAGGGTAACGTCGCCTGCGGTGCGCGGTCAAGCACGCCGCCGCAAGGCAAGCCGTTTGCGCTACGATAGAGGCCCATTCACTGCTCTCCTATCGCCATGCGTCTGCTGATCCTGTCCGACCTGCACCTGGAAGTCTGGGGTGACGACACGCCCGCCATCGACCTTGCCGCCTGCCGCCCCGACGCGGTGATCCTGGCCGGCGACATCGACACGGGCAGCAACGCCATCGCCTGGGCCGCGCGCACTTTCGGCGCCCTGCCCGTGCTGTACGTGCACGGCAATCACGAGGGCTATGGCCACCAGCTCGAGCACATGCAGGATGCCGTGCGCGACGCCTGCGCCAGCGCCAATGCGCACGGCGCGAACATCAGCCTGCTCGACGGCGACGCGGTGACGCTCGGCGGCGTGCGTTTTCTCGGCATTACGCTGTGGACGGATTTCCTGCTGTTCGGCGAGGAGCGCCGGGACGAAGCATTGAGCGCGGCGCAAGCCTACATGCCCGACTACAAGCGCATCAGCACGGGCGGCGACACGCCGCGTCTCTTGTGCGCCGCCGACACGGCGCAGCTGCACGCGCAGCACCGCGCCTGGCTGGAGCGGCAGCTGGCGCAACCCTTCGAGGGCAAGACGGTCGTCATTACGCACATGGCGCCCTCGATGCTGTCGGTGGAAGCGCAATACGCGACCAATCTCGGCTCGCCGGCGTTTGCCTCGCAGCTCGATGAACTGGTGGCGCAGGCGGACCTGTGGGTGCATGGCCACATGCACGCCTCGCTCGACTATCGCGTGCAGGATTGCCGCGTCGTGTGCAACCCTTGCGGCTACAAGCGGCCCGACGGCACGCCGGAAAATGAACGCTACGATCCCGGCTTCATCGTCGACATCGCCAGCGCGGGTTAATTTTTCCGATAGCGCAGCTGCACCACGCCGCTAGGCAGCTGGCGCGTGCCGTCCAGGCGCCAGTCGCTGCGCGGCAAGCCGTCCTCGAACAGGCGCACGCCCTTGCCCAGCACCACGGGCAGCACGGACAAGGTCAGGCTGTCGATGACGCCCTCGCGCAAACCGGCGCGGATAACGGCGCCGCCATCGAGATACACGTGGCGGCGCCCCTCTTCCGCCAGCGCTTCCAGCACGTCCCGCACGCTGCCTTCGCGGCGCTGTTCACCATGGCGCGGCGCGAAGCCGCGGTGGCTCAATACCTGCACGCGCTTGCCCGCATACGGCCACGGTTCGAACCCCAGCACGGCGTCATACGTGGTGCGGCCGATCAGCAAGGTATCGACCTGCTCCATCAATGCCGTGTAGCCGGTGGCGTCGGGCGAGTCGGGCGCCAGTTCGGCCAGCCAGGACAGGTCGCCATTCTCTCCCGCGATGCAGCCATCGAGGCTGATGCCGAGAAAAACGCTGACAAAAGGTTTTTGCATGGGTTTTCCTTGATTTAATTCTACAGTGTAGAATTATGCCCATGAAAACCCCAAAACTTCAAGCCAAGGAATCTCCCGTGCGCCGCGCCGGGCGTCCGCGCCGCGCGCTGCCCGCACTGGACAGCGCCAGCATCCTGCAGGCGGCCCTGGCGCTGCTGGAAGAAAAAGGCGAGGCGTTTTCCATGCGCGCGCTGGCGCAACACCTGGGCGTCGACGCCATGGCCGTGTATCACTACTACGCGGGAAAAGAGGAATTATTGCTGGCCCTGATGGCACAGCGCTTTGCCGCGCTCGATCCGCAGCAGCCGCCATTTACGCGGCGCCAGACAGCGCCACGACGCCTGCTGGCGCTGTGCGCGCTGTATCTGGAACTGGTCAGCGCCACGCCCTACTTCGTGCGCCTGATGGCGCGCGGGCTGGTGGAGCAAGCCGACGTGGCACAGCGGTTCACGGCGCTGTTCGAACTGGCCGTCGACGGTCTCGAGCTGGACAAGAAAACCCGGCTGCGCGGGCGCGATGCGCTCGTCGATTTCCTGCACGGCTATGCGCTGGCGGGCAGGCCCGCCAACGAGACGCAATGGCACGCCTCGGTCGGCCTGATCCTGGCGGGCATGGCCGCCGGACGCACTGTGGCGTGACGACCAGCGGCGGATGCGCTACCGGGGTATCAGCCCAGCAGCTTGAGCAGCGCCTGCGCGGCCGCTTCCGACGATGCGGGATTCTGGCCCGTGACCAGCAAGCCGTCGGTGACGGCGTACGGCTGCCAGTCGCCCAGCTTCGAGTACACGCCGCCGTTTTCCTTGAGCATGTCCTCGACGAGGAAAGGCACGATGGCCGTCAAGCCGACGGCATCTTCCTCGGTATTCGTAAAGCCCGTCACCTGCTTGCCGCGCACCAGCGGCGTGCCATCAAGCGCTTTCACGTGGCGCAGCACGCCGGGCGCGTGGCAGACGGCGGCGACGGGCTTGCCAGCGGCGATCATCTGCTCGATCAGCGCGATCGAGTGCGGGTCTTCTGCCAGGTCCCACAGCGGGCCATGGCCGCCCGGGTAGAACACGGCGTCAAAGTCTGCCGCTTTCACGTCGGCCAGCTTGCCCGTGTTGGCCAGCACGGCTTGCGCAGCGGCGTCCTGCTTGAAGCGGCGCGTGGCGTCCGTTTGCGACTCCGGCTCGTCGCTTTTCGGGTCCAGCGGCGGCTGGCCGCCGTTGGGCGACACTACCGTCAGCTTCGCGCCCGCTTCTTGCAAGACGTAGTAGGGAGCGGCGAATTCTTCCAGCCAGAAGCCGGTTTTCTTGCCGGTGTTACCGAGTTGGTCGTGCGAGGTCAGTACCATCAGGATGTTCATATTGTATCCTTTTATGTCAGGGTTACAGTGCTGCTTCGAGGATACGGCGGCTGCGCGCGAGGTCGATATCGCGGTGTTCGCCGAGTGAGGTCATGCCATGTGCTTCCAGCTGCTTCAGTACCGCTTCCACCGCTTCCTGGCCCAGCTGATAGGCCGACAAACGGGTCGGGATGCCCAGGCCTTCAAAGAAGGTGCGCGTGCGGGCGATGGCGGCATCGATGCGCTCGTCGTCGCCGCCTTCCGTGATGTTCCAGACACGTTCGCCATACTGTAGCAATTTGCCGCGTTTCTGCTCGCGCTGTACGTCCAGCAGGGCCGGCAACACCAGGGCCAGGGTGCGCGCATGGTCGATGTCGTACAGGGCCGTCAATTCGTGGCCGATCATGTGGGTGGCCCAGTCCTGCGGCACGCCGGCGCCGATCAGGCCATTCAGGGCCAGGGTGGCCGTCCACATCAGGTTGGCGCGGGTATCGTAATCGTCGGGCGAAGCGACCGCCTGCGGCGCGATCTCGACCAGGGTTTGCAGCAAGCCTTCGGCAAAGCGGTCCTGCACCTTCGCCTGCACCGGATAGGTCAGATACTGCTCCGTCGTGTGGACAAAGGCGTCGACCAGGCCATTGGCCACCTGCGTGGCCGGCAAGGTGAAAGTCTTGCTGGGGTCGAGCACGGAAAACTGCGGATACAGCAGCGGGTTGCGAAAACTCAGCTTGGCATGCGTGGCTTTCTTCGTCACCACGCCGCCGCTGTTCATTTCCGACCCCGTGGCCGGCAAGGTCAGCACCGTGCCGAACGGCAGGGCGCAATGCACATTGGCACCGCCGCGCTCGGCGATTTCCCACGGCTCACCCTCGTACAGGGCGGCAGCGGCGACGAACTTGGTGCCGTCGATCACGGAGCCGCCACCGACGGCCAGCAGGAAGTCCAGCTTTTCATTGCGTACCTGGGCGACGGCGCGCATCAGGGTTTCGTAGCTGGGATTGGGTTCGATGCCGCCAAACTCCTGCACGCTGCGCTGGCCCTGCGCAAGAGTAGCTCGCACCTCGGCCAGGGTACCGGTCTTTTCCGCGCTGGCGCCGCCGTACAAAATCAGCACGCGCGCATCGTGCGGCACCAGGGTGGACAATTTGGCGACGGTATCAGCACCGAACACGATCTTGGTCGGGTTATGGAATTCAAAATTCTTCATACTGCTGCTCCTTTATTATTAGACTGGTCGTCTAGAATGCGGTTCAAAAAACGCGGACGTGGTGCGCCCGCTTGTTTGCTTTGTTTGTTTGGTTTTCTGCCTATGTGTCGCTGTCCGGCGGCAGCTGCAACATCGCCAGGGTCGCACGCCAGGCCGTCTGCAAGGCGCTGGCGTCGCGCCGCAGCTTGGTCAGCATGGCCGCACCCAGCCACAGCTGGTACAAGGTGGCGGCCATCTGCGCCGGATCGGCCACCGATGGCAGGGTATCGTCCACCCTGCCCCGCGCGATGGCCAGGGCCAGCCTGGCGATGATGCGGTGGGTGCCGTCGAGCAGCGCCACGCGCATCGGTTCCGACATGTCCGCCACTTCGCTGCTGAGCTTGACCACCAGGCAGCGGCAATCGCAAGCGCTGCCATCGAGGCTCTCGCTGGTCCAGCTGGCCCAGCTGGACCAATACGCCATCAGCGACTGCGCCGCGTTCTTGCCAGGCTGGCCCAGCACGCCTTCCATTTCGGCCAGGTAGCCGGTGACGTAATCTTCCAGCATTGCCTCGCCAAACAACTCCTTGGACTTGAAGTAATGGTAGAACGAACCCTTGGGCACGTCGGCGGCCGACAAAATCTCGTTCAGCCCCACGCCGGCAAAGCCCTTGCGCGTGATGATGGCCTTGCCCTGGTCGATAATGTGCTGGCGCACGTCGGTGTATTCAGCTTTCATGCGAGGCATTGTAGCACAATTAGACCAGTCGTCTAGGGCCATCTATTTCAATGCAGCGGCGGCGAACTACGCGCGCTTGTCACGCATGGCGCCTTCCTCGGGCTGCTCGAGAAGATCCGTGGCGCCATGGTCCTGGGCGCGCCATTCGCGGCGCAATTGCGCCATCCGGCTGAAGGCGGTCCTCGCCAATTTCCACCAGGCGAACGGACGCGGGTCGGCCAGCATGCTGAGCGCTCGGGAATAATCGAGCGTCAGCCCGGGCGTCCACGCCATCGTCACCGCACGCTTGCGGATCTGGGCGGCGACCCACAGTTCCGGCGTCGCCAGGATGCGAAAAAACACTCTCCAGCCGGCGCGCTCCCCGTACAGACGGCCAACGGCGCCATCGATAGCCGCTTCCAGGGCCCGGGCGACCGTACTGGAACAATTACGATGCGTGAGATTGTAAGTCGCGTCCTTGCGATACTGCCGCCAGAAAGACTGCAGCTGGCGCGGGTCGTAATTCCGGATACGGACCTGAACGGTGGACGGGCACCATGTCTTCGATTCAGTCGCGTAATCGGGCTGGAATACGCCCGGCACGTCATTCTCGCGGGTGGCGCGCAGCAGGCGCCCGAAATCGTCGGGCGAACGGTCGATCTCCACACTCGGATACAGGCTGATATAAATACCCTCCGGCGACTCCAATGCCGCATGCCCGGTGGAGATCACGCCGTTGACATCGACCGCGGCGATATAGCGGTCGACGATCGGATAATTTTGCGTCGGCGACTTGGCTGAACCGGAAGGCGTCCAGACATGCACCGTCAGCGCCTGTTCATGGTCCGCGGGAGGGCCTTCCCACTCCACTTGCGTGAATGCGGAAGCACGGTGCTCATCCGGCTGAACGTCGGGCTGCAGCGATTCCGACAGGGCCGGATTGCCGTTCATGCGGCGAACACGGGCGGCCAGGGCGATCAAGTTGGCGCCGCCAAACATCAAAAACAAGCCCAGGCAATACGGCAGTGTGCCGACATAATGCGTCGGGTAGGGCTGATAAAAGAAAATTGCCAGCGCAATCTCGGCCACGCCCCAGGAGAAGGCCACGCGCCAGCGGCGATAGCGGACCATGTAGGCCGAAATGCACTGTATCAGGCCATCGGCGAGAAACAGCGTCCCAAAAATCATCGATAACAGGAAATTGCCATGGTGGTGACCGGCGAAAATCAGCATCGCCGCCAGCACCACGGCGCAGCCTTTCACGTATCGCAGGATGCGCTGGCCGCCGACACCGGTCCATGCCACCGCCAGTGTTGCCAGGCCTTCGGCCAGGAACAGATAAGCAAAGAAATTGATCGGGAAGTACAGCGCGTTATCGAGTGCGTCGATAAATATGACCAGGCCTGCGAGCAGCCAGATCAATCCGATCAACAGGATACTGCGCCAGCGCTTGCGTAGATATTCGACGCCCAATAACAGCAACACCAATCGAATCATGAGTGCTCCTCCTGTTTTAACTGCAGCAGCAATACTCGAACAATACGCATTGACCGGCCGTCATGGCTGTGAAAGCGTATGGCCACGGACTATCCCGTCATTTGAGAATGACAATTGTCATAATCAATGAATGAATGAGCGTAAAAATGAAATTCTTCAGAAAAGTATCATAAAAGATAAAAATGTCAGGTTTGCTTGCCGGCAGCCGTATCAACAGCCTGCAATCGCTTCACCCACTGCGTCGCGCATTAGCGGCGCGTGAGCATTTCGTCCTGGTGACGATGTCCCAGTACCTCATAGCCGACGACGGTGATGACCGGTGCAAAGAGCAGAATACCGAGACATTCAACGATATTCGCGCCAAAGGTCGCCGCCATGACCGCCGTCGCGATGACGGCAGCTGTTGCAAGCAAAAGCCACATATGCAGTTGGTCGTAGCGGCGCACAAGAAAATAGTGGAGCGCATAAATCAAGGCGAGGAAAAGGGCCACGGGAATCGCAGTGGCGAGCAGGGCCGGGAGTGTGCCGATATGGGCCTTGTTTTCAATCAGGTTCGCCGCGACGTCAAGGCCAGCCCCCGTTGCCACAATAGATGCAATGATCAGTATCTGCCCATAGCTCCAGATGAAAGCGCGCGAGCGATGCACGTGCAGCACATTCGCCGACGGCAGAATGGAGTACACCCACCACATGCCAAAGGTCAGTCCGACGCCTGCAATACAGGCGAGCGCCGTTTCCGGCGTCCAGCCCTGGTGCTCTATTTCGGCGGACAAGGTCGCGACCGTCCCGACCAGTCCTTCACCCAAGGCAAGGATGGCGAACAGGCTGTAACGTTCGGCAATGTGCTCCGCGTGCCAGGGCGTACCGCCATCCTTGCGCTCCGCCAGCACGGGGCCGGCGAACTCGATGAGAAACCAGAGGACAACGAGGACAATGGTCACGCCCATCGAGAAAGGGAAAAGAATAATCGCTATCCAGCCTATCTGTGCCATCGCAATGGCAGCGGCATAGGTGAGGCACGCGCGGCGCCGTGCAAAGTCTTGCCTCGCTGCCCGCAACCATTGACATATCATCGCCGCGCGCATGATCACGTAGCCAAGTACCATCACCGAGTTATCGAGCTGCTGGCCCTGTTCGAGCGAGGAGAACAGGCGCGGCAAACCGACCGCCAGCACCAGCACACCCGTCATCTGTACCATCGTCGTGATGCGAAAAATCCAGTCGTCAGTGTCGTAGGCCGATGCAAACCACGTGAAATTGAACCAGGCCCAGCAGATACACAGGCTCGAAAAGCCAAATCCGATGAGCGCGCTGGCGTAATGGCCTGCCGCGATTGCGTGTGCGAACTGTGCAGCGGCAAACGCAAAGCATGTAACGAAAGTCAGGTCGAATAACAATTCCAGGGACGATGCGACACGGTGCAGCTCGTGCGGATCGCGTCCTGACATCCGCCGTATGTGATGGTGCAGAACTTTGCCAACAGAATCAGGTGCGCTCATGCTTTATTCCTTGCCAGCGAACGATATCAATCATGGTTTCAAGCATCGGGGGTGATGCAGCTGCGAATCGCTTATATGGGTGAATTCAGGCATGCCCCCCCCGCTCGGGCTCTGTCAGGCGGGAAAATCCGTCGATGCGGAGAGGTCGCGCCACGCCTCCATTTCCTGTGCCACAAAGGCGTTTTTTGCGGCAATCGCAGCCAGCGTGTCGGTGCCCATGGGAAGACGCAGTGGCGGATTGGGCGCGTCTACGACGCGGAGCATCGCGGCCGCCAATTTTTGGGGATCACCGGGCTGATTGTGGTTCAGCGCTAACGCTTGTCTGCGCACGGCGCCCGAAGTCGCCGCGTAATCGCCAATTTCATCGGGCGCTACGAGCAGCGACGAGGCATCGAGGAAGTCGGTGCGGAAATAACCTGGTTCAACGACGGTGGCGTGAATGCCCAGTGGCTTGAGTTCGGTATGCATGGCTTCCGTGATGCCTTCGACGGCAAATTTTGTCGATGAATACACCCCGAAACCTGCCGCGGCCTGATAGCCGCCGATCGATGAAATATTGATCACGTGACCGGAACGCTGCGCCCGCATTGTGGGCAGCACGGCGCGCGTCACGTTCAGCAAGCCGAAGACATTCGTGTCAAACATCCGTCTCACATCCGTGTCGCCAGACTCTTCCACGGCAGCCAGCAGACCGAAGCCCGCATTATTGACGAGCACGTCAATACGCCCAAAGTGTTCCAGCGCAACGCGCACGCCCAGCCTGATTTGCTCCTCATTCGTCACGTCGAGGGCAATCGGCAGCAACGCGGCGCACGTGCCGAGCCGCTCGACGACCGCTGCCGCGTTACGCCCGGTTGCGACCACCGCATTGCCGTCCGCCAGTGCCGCCTCTGCAATCAATGCGCCGATGCCCCTGGATGCACCGGTGATCAACCAGACGCGCTTGAATTCGTGCTGTTGAACGTTGCTCATCATTCTGCTCCCGAGGTGCTTAAAGGGCGAATGATAGAAGCAAAAATTGGCATGAACTAGTGGTCAAATGCTAGAATGATAATCAACTAAAACTTGCTAATCATCATTGTTCCATGAACGATATCCGCGCCATTACCGTCTTCGTCCGCACGGCAACGCTGGGCAGTTTGCGGCGCGCGGCCATCGACCAGGGCATCTCGCCGCAGGCGGCCAGCCAATCGGTGATCCAGCTGGAAAAATCACTTGGCGTGCGCCTGTTCCACCGGACCACGCGCAAGCTGAGTTTGACGGAAGAAGGCCAGCGCCTGTTCGACAGCGTGAAACCGGCACTGGCCATACTGTCGTCGTCTCTGGACGAAGCGCGCCGGTCCAAGGAAGAAGTAAACGGGATATTGCGCATCAACGCTCCCCAGTCGCTGGGGCTGTCCGTGCTTTGGCAATTTTTCGAATTATTCCACCAGTCCCATCCCAAAGTGCAGCTCGACATCGAGCTCGATGACCAGTTCACCGACCTGGTGAGCGGACGCGCCGATGTCGGTTTCAGGGGTGGGCCGCCGCCCTCGGGAGGGTCGATTGCGCGGCGGCTCGTGCCCATTCAGTTGATCGTTTGTGCTTCGCCGGACTACATCGAGCGCCACGGCGCTCCTCAAACGATAGACGAACTGAGCCAGCACAGCTGCACTGGCTATCGGTGGGCAAATACGGGCAAGGTCGCCCAATGGCAGTTCCAGATCGGCGACGAGATTGTGCATCGGGACATACCGGCCGTCATTTGCGTGAATGACACCGCGATGGAGACACGGGCGGTGTTGTCGGGTCTTGGCATCGGACAGCTAGGGAGTTTCGAGGCCATGCCGCATATCCGTAGCGGCCGGCTCGTGCCCTTGCTCATGCAGCATGTCAGCCAGTGCGGCGCCATCTATATCTACTATGGGCACCGGGCGGAACAGTCTCTGCGGGTGAGGACTTTTATTGACTTCATGATCGAGAAACTCGCTGACAACCGCGCATTCTTCCTCGATAGCTCGGAATTGGCCGCTTCCATCCCTCGCTGAAGGCACATCCTCCTACGCAGGCCGGGGGCTGAGAAAAAATCCATTCAATGCGTTGCGGCGGCACCGGCCACCGCACTCTCATCGCCGATCGTCATGTCCAAATCAGATGGCGCTGGGCCCGACGAGATGTCAGGCCCCGCCTTATGCAAACTTCTTGAAATCCGGCTTCCTCTTTTCAAAGAAGGCCGTAAACGCTTCCTTCGCTTCGGCGCCGCCCAGCATGGCGCTGAACAGTTTGTTTTCCTCGGCGATGGCCGCCTTCATCGGCTCCATGCGGCTTTGCTTCATCAATCGCTTGGTGGCGCGGATGGAGGCGGCCGGCAGGGCCACCAGCTTGGCGGCCTGGCCTTGCGCGTACGTCATCAAGTCGTACAGGGGCACGACTTTCGACACCAGGCCCATCTCCAAAGCTTCGCTGGCGGGGAACGCCTCGCCCAGCATCAGTTTTTCCGCCGCGCGCGGATAGCCGGCCAGTTGCGTAAGCAGCAGGCTGGAGCCGAATTCCGGGCACAGGCCCAGCTGCGTGAACGGCATCGAGAAGCTGGCGTTGTCTGCGGCGTAGACGAGGTCGCAGTGCATCAGCAAGGTCGTGCCGATGCCGATGGCCGGGCCGGAAACGGCCGCCACCACGGGCTTGCTGCTGCCGTACAGGGCGCGCATGAACTGGAACACGGGACGGTCATGGTCGAGCGAGCCGTCCTTCGGGCGCGCCGTCTTCATGAAGTCATCGAGGTCGTTGCCGGCCGTGAAAATCTCGCGCTTGCCGCAGATCAGGATGGCGCGCACCGCATCGTCCGTCTCGGCCGCCACCAGCGCATCGGCCAGGGTCTGGTACATGGCGCCCGTGATCGCATTCTTGCGTTCCAGGCGGTTGAATTCCAGGGTCAGAATGCCCTCGCTCTTGCAGCATAAAATATCCATGTCGTCTCCAAAAAGATAAAGGGCGCCGGGTAATCCCGCAGCGCCCTGTTTTATTGCTTTAGTCCCTCGAACTTAAACGCGTTCAAAGATTCCGGCTGCGCCCATGCCGGCACCCACGCACATCGTGACCATGCCGTACTTCTGCTTGGTGCGCTGCAGTGCGTGGATCACGGTAGCGGCGCGGATGGCGCCGGTCGCGCCCAGCGGGTGGCCCAGGGCGATCGCGCCGCCCATCGGGTTGACCTTCGATGGGTCCAGGCCCAGGTCGCCGATGACGGCCAGGGCTTGCGCGGCAAACGCTTCGTTCAGCTCGATCCAGTCCAGCTGGTCTTGCGTGATGCCGGCGGCGGCGCACGCTGCAGGAATGGCGAATTTAGGGCCGATGCCCATGATTTCCGGCGGCACGCCGCGCACGGCGAACGAGGAGAATTTCGCCAGCGGAGTCAGGTTGTGCTCGCGCAGGATTTTTTCGCTGACGATCAAGAGCGCGCCGGCGCCGTCGGACATCTGCGAGCTGTTGGCGGCCGTGACGGAACCCTTGGCGGCGAAGACGGGCTTCAGCTTGGCCAGCGATTCCATCGACGAATCGGCGCGTGCGCCTTCGTCCGTGTCGACGGTGCGGCGCGTTACATCGACTTGGCCGGTCGCCAGGTTCGGCGTGCGCGTGATGATTTCCACTGGCGTCGTTTCCGCCTTGAAGAAACCGGCTTGCTGCGCGGCGATGGCGCGACGGTGCGATTCAACGGAGAACGCGTCCTGCTGTTCGCGCGACACTTTCCATTGCTGCGCCACTTTCTCGGCCGTCAGGCCCATGCCGTAAGCCATGCCGATGTTCTCGTCGCTGAACATGTCCAGGTTCATCGATGGGTGGTGGCCCATCATCGGCACCATCGACATCGATTCGATGCCGCCCGCGATCATGACGTCGGCTTCGCCCACGCGGATGCGGTCGGCGGCCATGGCGATGGCCGTGATGCCCGAAGCGCAGTAACGGTTGACGGTGACGCCGCCCACGGTTTTCGGCAAGCCGGCCAGCAGCACCGAGTTACGCGCGATGTTGAAGCCCTGCTCCGCTTCCGGGAACGAGCAGCCGATGATGGCGTCGGTGATCAGCGCCGGGTCGAGGCCAGGCGCTTGCGCCAGGGCCGATTGCAGCACGCGTACCAGCAGGTCGTCCGGGCGGGTGTTCTTGAACATGCCGCGCGGCGCCTTGCCGATCGGGGTGCGGGTTGCAGAGACGATGTAAGCGTCTTGAAGTTGTTTGCTCATTTTGTTCTTTCAAAGATGTTGAACGAGGTTCGTGTTCTGTCGAATGTCCGGAATGCTGGCCTATCGCTTCTGCGACAAATACCAGTCCACCGTCACCTGTGCCGCCAGCGTGCCCTCGGAGTCGAAAATGTCGACTTCCACGGGAAACGCCACCTTGCCGTCCTGCGCCAGCTGCGCCTTCAAGGCAGCCAGATCGCCCGGTACCCGGCCTTCGGCGCGTGTCGCGCCCCGGGCCACCTTCTGGTACTGGATGCGCGACTCCTTGGCCACCGGGCGCAAGCCCAGTATCAGCTCGGCGAAGCCGCCAGCCATGGCCGCGCCGGAAGCCGTTTCGGCCAGGGTAAACAAGGCGCCCGCATGCTGCGTGCCCAGGTGATTATTCAGTTTGGGATCTTCCGGCATCGACACCTTCGAGGTGCCGGCGCCGATGTCGTCGATGCTGATCCCCAGCAGCCGCACGAAGGGCAAGGTGTCCATCATCTGTTGTTTGATACGGTCATACACCATGCTTGGCCTCACGCGCAGCAATACTTTAAAAATAATGGACAGGATCGTCATCGACGTCAGGCTTAGTTGCGTACCGGCTTACCGGTTTGCATCATGCCCATGATCCGTTCCTGGGTTTTCGGATGGTTCAACAGCTCCAGGAATGCCTTGCGTTCCATATCCAGCAGCCACTGTTCGCTGACGAAGCTGCCCTGGTCCACGTCGCCGCCCGATACGATCTCGGCGATCATCTCGCCCAGCTTGAAATCGTGCGCCGAAATGAAGCCGCCGTCGCGCATGTTGACCAGCTGCGCCTTGATGGTGCCCCAGCCGTAACGGCCCGTCACCTGGATCAGCGACTGCAGTTGCGGACGGAAGCCGGCATCGAACATGGCGCGCGCTTCGACCTTGGCCACATGCAGCAGCTCGTAGGCGTTGAACACGATGACGTCGTCTTCCTTCAGGTAGCCCATTTTTTTGGCTTCCAGCGCCGATTTCGACACGTTGGCGGTGGCTGCGTTGGTGAAGCCCGTTTTCAGGAATTGCAGGATGTCGTTACCCTTGGCTTCCTTGTAGGCGCGCTGCGCCGCTTCCTTCAAGCCGCCGCCGGCTGGAATCAGGCCCACGCCCACTTCCACCAGGCCGATATACGACTCGATCGAGGCCACGCGCTTCGATGCGTGCAGGGCCAGTTCGCAACCGCCGCCCAGCGCCAGGCCGGCGACCGCGGCGATCACCGGCACGTTCGCGTATTTCAGCGACATGAAGGTGTTCTGCAGTTCGGCGATGATCGGATCGACGGCTTTCACGCCGCCTTGCATGAACGCCGGCAGGGCCGATTGCAGGTCGGCGCCGGCCGAGAACGCGCCGCCTTCGGCTGCGTCCGCGTGCCAGATCACCAGGCCCTTGAAATTCTTCTCGGCTTCGGCCAGGGCCAGTTTCAGGCCATTGATGACGCCTTCGCCAATCACGTGCATCTTGGTCTTGAACGAGATGATCAACACATCGTCGCCCGTATGCCAGACGCGCACGGATTCGTCTTCGAAGACGGTGGTGCCGGCGGTCTTGCCGTCGATGGCGCCGCTGCCCAGGACTGGCGCGCGGAACGGCTGGCGGTCATACACGGACAGGGTAGAGCGTGGCACGAAGCTGTTCGACACGGCGGAGTAGGAACCTTCCGGCGTGTGCACGCCGCCTTTTTCAGCGACCGGGCCTTCGAAGACCCAGGCTGGCAGCGGCGCGTTGCACAGCGCGTGGCCGGCGTCGATGTCTTCCTTGACCCAGTTGGCCACTTGCAGCCAGTTCGATGCCTGCCACGTTTCAAACGGACCGACGTTCCAGCCGAAGCCCCAGCGCATGGCGAAGTCGATGTCGCGCGCATTGTCGGCCACGGTGTCGAGGTGAATGGCGATATAGTGGAAAGCGTCGCGGAAGATCGCCCACAGGAACTGGCCTTGCGGATTCGTCGATTCGCGCAGCGCCTTCATCTTCTTGACCGGATCCTTTTCTTTCAGGATGCGGGCAATGATGTCGGCAGCCTTGGCGCCGCCGGCCACGTATTCACCGGTGGCGAAGTCCAGGCGTTGAATTTCCTTGCCGACCTTCTTGTAGAAGCCTGCGCCGCTCTTCTGGCCCAGCGCGCCTTTTTCCACCAGCTTGGCCAGCACTTCCGGCGTCTTGTAGACGGCGGCGAACGGATCGTTCGGCAGGTAGTCCTGCATGGTCTTGATCACATGGCCCATGGTGTCCAGGCCGACCACGTCCGCCGTGCGGAAGGTGCCCGACTTGGCGCGGCCCAGCTTGGCGCCCGTCAAATCATCGACGACGTCCACGGACAGGCCGAATTTTTCAGCTTCGTGCACGATGGCCAGGATGCCGAACACGCCAACGCGGTTGGCGATGAAGTTCGGCGTATCCTTGGCGCGTACCACGCCCTTGCCCAGGGTGGTGGTCAAAAAGCCTTCCAGCTGGTCGCTGATTTCAGGCTTGGTGAACTCGGTCGGGATGATTTCGACCAGGTGCATATAGCGCGGCGGGTTGAAGAAGTGCACGCCGCAATAGCGCGATTTCAGGTCGGCGTCGAAGCCTTCGGCCAGCTTGGTGATCGACAGGCCCGAGGTGTTCGAGGCGAAGATCGCGTTCGGGCCGATGTGCGGGGCCACCTTCTGATACAGGTCGTGTTTCCAGTCCATGCGCTCGGCGATGGCTTCGATGATCAGGTCGCAACCGGCCAGCAGGTCCAGGTTGTCTTCGTAGTTGGCGACCTGGATCAGCGCGGCATCGTCCTTGTTGCCCAGCGGGGCAGGCGACAGCTTTTTCAGGTTCTCGATGGCGCGCAGCACGATGCCATTCTTTGGACCTTCCTTTGCCGGCAGGTCGAACAGCACGACTGGCACTTTCGCGTTGATGCAATGGGCGGCGATCTGCGCGCCCATCACGCCGGCGCCGAGGACGGCTACTTTTTTAACGATGAAATTGGTCATATTTTCCTCAAGTCTTAGAACAGGTCTGCGTCGAGTGCCATCAGGTTGGCCGAACCGGAACGCGCCTGACGGATCAGGGTTGCCGTTTCAGGCTGCAAGCGGGCGAAGTAGAAACGTGCGGTAGCCAGTTTGGCGGTGTAGAACTTGTCGCCGCTGGATTCTTTTTCGAGGGCGATCTTGGCCATCTGCGCGAACAGGTAGCTGTAGATCATGTGGCCGACGACGCGCAGGTAAGGCACGCATGCCGCGCCCACTTCGTCAGGATTCTGGAAGGCCTTCATGCCGATTTCCATGGTCAGCTTGGTGACTTTGTCGCCCAGGTCGCCCAGTGGGGTGACGAATTCGCTCATCGCTTCATCGGTGCCGTTGTCTTCAACGAAAGCCTTGATCTTTTCGCCGAACTTGCGCAGCTTGGCGCCGTTGTCGCCGAGGATCTTGCGGCCCAGCAGGTCCAGCGACTGGATCGTGTTCGTGCCTTCGTAGATCATGTTGATGCGCGCGTCGCGCACATACTGTTCCATGCCCCATTCCGAGATGTAGCCATGACCGCCGAACACTTGCATCGCGTCCGAGGTGGCGATCCAGGCGTTATCGGTGATGAAGGCCTTGATGACGGGCGTCAGCAGCGCCACTTCGTCGGCCGCTTCCTTGCGCACGTCGGCGTCGGGGTGGTGCAGTTCGCGGTCGATCTGCAGCGCCACGTACGAGGTGAAAGCGCGCGCGCCTTCGGCGTAGGCTTTGCCCGTCAACAGCATGCGGCGCACGTCAGGGTGCACGATGATGCGGTCGGCCGGCAGTTCCGGGTTCTTGATGCCGGACAGCGAACGCATTTGCGTGCGGTCCTTGGCGTAGATCAGCGCGTTCTGGTAGGCGATTTCCGTCAGGCCCAGCGACTGCATGCCCACGCCCAGACGGGCCGCGTTCATGAAGACGAACATGGCGTTCAGGCCCTTGTTCGGCTGGCCGATGATCCAGCCTTTCGCGCCGTCCAGGTTCATCTGGCAGGTCGAATTGCCGTGGATGCCCATTTTTTCTTCGATGGCGCCGCAGGTGATCGGGTTGCGTTCGCCGACCGTGCCGTCCGCGTTCGGCAGGAATTTCGGCACCAGGAACAGCGAGATGCCTTTCGAGCCTTCCGGTGCGTCCGGCACGCGGGCCAGCACCAGGTGCAGGATGTTTTCCGCCATGTCGTGCTCGCCGGCCGAGATGAAGATCTTGTTGCCGGTGATGGTCCAGGAACCGTCCGCCTCAGGCAGCGCTTTCGAGCGCAGCAGGCCCAGGTCGGTGCCGCAGTGCGGTTCGGTCAGGCACATGGTGCCCGTCCATTCGCCCGACACCAGCTTCGGCAGATACACTTCCTTCTGGTGGTCGGTGCCGTGTTCCTTCAGGCACTCGTAGGCGCCGTGCGACAGGCCAGGGTACATGGACCAGGCCTGGTTCGACGAGTTCAGCATTTCATAGAACGAATTGTTCAGCACGACCGGCAAGCCCTGGCCGCCGTATTCCGGATCGCAGGCCAAAGCCGCCCAGCCGCCTTCGACGTACTGCTTGTAGGCTTCCTTGAAGCCTTTCGGCGTGGTCACGCTTTTCGTGACGGGGTCGTGGTGGCAGCCTTCGCGGTCGCCGGAGTGGTTCAGCGGGAACAGTACTTCGGAGGTGAATTTGCCGCCCTCTTCCAGCACCTGGTTGATGATGTCGGCGTCGACGTCGGCGTACGACGGCATTTGCTTCAGTTCTTCTTCCACTTGCAGGAACTCATGCAGGACGAATTGCATATCCCGGATTGGCGCGACGTATTGACCCATAATTTTCTCCTGAAGGCGATTAGCTAAAGTGTTGTACTTGTAAGTGCGTGTGCGTTGTTGCGGATACTGCCTGACGGCTTATTTGCTTGTGACGCAATTCTGGTACGACGCCAGCAGGCGGATAAAGCCCGCTTGCGCCCGTTCGATGCTGCCCGGCACGCGCAGGAAGCGCGCATCGTGATGCAGGGCCAGGATCAGGCCATACATCTCGTACACCAGCTGCTGGGCGTCCGTGTCCGCTTTCAGGTCGCCCGTGGCGATCGATTGCTCGACACTGCGCAGCAGCGCGCCCTGCCACGCCCGCACCATGGCCACCAGGGCCTCGCGGATGGGACCGGGACGGTCGTCATACTCGACGGCGCCGCTGATATAGATGCAGCCGGAAGCGATTTCCACGCTGACCCGCTTGACCCAGCGCGCAAACATCGATTGCAGGCGCTGGATACCGCGTGGTTCTTTCATGCTGGGGAAAAAGACTTCTTGCTCGAAACGATAGTGGTAGAGCTTCAGCACTTCCATCTGCAAGTCTTCGCGCGAGCCAAAGTGGGCAAACACGCCCGACTTGCTCATGTTCATTTTGTCCGCAAGCAGCCCTATGGTCAGGCCTTCCAGGCCGTCGCGGCTGGACAGATCCAGCGCCACGTCGAGGATGGCTGCACGGGTCAGTTCGCCCTTGCGCATGAATTTGACTGAAGTATTCAAAATGTCCGTTCTCAAAGTGATGTTGCCGATTTGGCGGACTGAAGCGAGGGTAAAAAAAAGCACGCTTCGAAAAAATCCGAACGCTCGTACTATTATCCACTACCACGTAAAAGTCAAACGGGAACTTTAGAGCCGGTGTTCTATTGGTGCGGCGCAGCATTTCTTGGCCGCGTGTTTGTAGCGATTTCAGGGGGGCAAAAGCGGCGCGCGCCCCTGCCGCATGGCCTCAGTCGAGGCCGCCTGCCTTGTTCAGTTGACGGCGGTCGCGCTTGGTCGGTCGCCCCTTGATGGTGGTGCCCGGCTCGCGGAACAGCTTGCGTTCCTCGGCCAGCTGCTCGCGGCGGGCGATGCTGGCCGGCGTTTCCCCATACAGCAAGCGCGCCACGGGCGCGGCGCCGCGCTTGTCGGACAGGCCCAGCACGGCCACTTCCCACGTCTCCGCGCCATTGTCGATGGCCAGCTCGTCGCCCACGCGCACGCTGCGCGCCGGTTTCACGCGCTCGCCGCCCACCTTGACCTTACCCGTGTCGACGGCTTCGCTGGCCAGCGAGCGCGTCTTGAAGAAGCGCGCCGCCCACAGCCATTTGTCCAGCCTTACCGTGGTCATCTCATTCATGCGTACTTGCCTACTGAAAAAATGCGCATCACCAGCCGGTACGCGAGGAAGGCGGCTTCGTAGCCGAGGCGGCGGAAACGGCCGATGTGCTTGAAATCGTCCTGGTGGATGACGATGCCGTCGGCCACGCCCTGCTCGATATGCTGGCGCAGGCTTTGCGCGAAGGCCACATCCTTGATCACGACGTTCGCTTCCTGATTCAGGAACAGGCTCAGCGCGTCAATATTGCTGGAACCGACCGTCGCCCAGTCGTCGTCGACGACGGCCACCTTGGCGTGCAGCTGCGTCTTGCGGTATTCGACGATTTTCACGCCGGCGGCCAGCAGTTTCGGATAAAACGAGTGCGCCACGGCGTCTTGCATGCGGAACTCGCCCACGCCGATCAGCAGCACCACGTCGACGCCCCGCTGGGCCGCCTGCGCCAGCGCGCGGCGCAGCTTGTGCCCGGGCGCGAAATACGGGTTGGCCAGCATCACGCTTTTGCGCGCCTGACCCAGCGCCTGCAGGTAGGCGCGCTGGATGGTGCGGCGGTTGCGCAGATTGTCGCGCACGACAAAGCCGGCCACGACGGGGTTCTTCGCCAACTCCTTGCTGACGACGCGCATCTTGCGGTACAGCTTGATACGCCGCACCAGATTCATCTTGCCCAAACGCGCCCACTGCGCCTGCACTTCTTCATGGATGGCATCGACCAGCGGGCCCTTCACCTGCACGGCAAAATCCCAGCGCGGCGCTTCCAGGCTGATGTTGTGGTCGTAATCGCAAAACATGTCGTCGTTGATATTGATGCCGCCCACCAGGGCGATCTCGCCATCAGCCACGCAAATCTTGCGGTGCGTGCGCGTGATGCCGCGCCGGAACCACGGATTGAAGATGCGGTGGTGCACGCCGGCCGCTTCCAGCTCCGCATGCATGGCATTGACCCGGCGGTTGCCCGTGCCGAACCAGTCCGTGATCATGCACACGAGCACGCCGCGCGCGGCGGCACGCTTCAGGGCGTCGAGCACCAGGGTGCCCGTGGCGTCGTCGGCAAAGATATACGTTTCGAAATAGACTTCCGAGCGCGCGCCGTCGATGGCGGCTATCAGCGCGGGAAAGTAATCGGTGCCGCAATACAGCAGCTGGATGTCGTTGTGGGCGATGAAATTGACTGTGCGCATGCCGGCAGTCTACGCGAGTTTCAAAGCAGCAACTATCGGCGCATGGTCCGACAATTTTGCCCACAGGGTGCCATGCATCACTTGCGCGCCTTCCACGTGGAAACCGCGCACATAGATGCGGTCCAGGCGGAACCATGGCAAGGCGGCGGGAAAGGTGCGCGCCGGCACGGGCGTGGGGGTCTTGCTCTGGCGCCGCGCCAGGGTACGCACCAGGTCGCCCAAGGCCGAGTTCGACGCGCGCTGGTCGAATACTTCCACCACGCCCAGCGCATTGCGCAGCTTGTCGCTGAGCGTGTTGCGCCAGTCGTTGAAGTCGCCCGCGATGATGACCGGTTCGCCATTCGGCGCCGATTCCATGACGGCATCGATCAGCGCCTGCGTCTGCCGCCCCCGCCCCGATTCGAACAGACCCAGGTGGACGACATAACAGTGCACGTCGGTCTGCGGCGTCTTGAGCACGCAATGCAGGATGCCGCGCTGTTCATAAGCGTGGTCGGACACGTCGTGGTTGGTTTGCGAGGCGATGGGGAATTTGCTGAGCAAGGCATTGCCATGGTGGCCATGGTCGTACACGGCATTCATGCCATACGCGGAATGGTGCTCGGCGCCGGCAAAGAACTCGTGCTGCGACGCTTCCGGCCAATGCTTGTGGCCGTTGTTCTCGGCGCCATAGCGGGCCGCATTGCGGTCGTGCTTGCCTTGCACTTCCTGCAAAAAGACGACATCGGCATGAAACAGGGCAATCGCCTGTTTTAAAGCATGCACGCGGGGCAAGCCTCGCACGGAGGAGACACCCTTGTGAATATTATAAGTTGCTACGCGGATTTTCATGCATTGATTCTACTCCCAGACGGGCCCCGCGCGGCGCCAGCGTAGGTGCGCGAGCGCACCTAAACGGACACAATCACGAACACAATCAGGCCAGCATGCGTCCCACGCCCGCCGTCACGCTGACGATCAGCGCCGTGATGCCGGCCGCCCAGACGATCTTGACCAGCAACGGTGCGCCGCGCCAGGCCACGGTGCGCTTGCCCTTGGCAAAGGCGCCCGGGTGCAGCAGCCAGCCGATCGCCATCAGCGGCATGCCGATCGGCGGTGTGCGGCCGGGCACGGTGGAGCTGAACAGCAGGAAGATAAAGCACAGGCAAAAAACGATGCCCAGGGTGCCCAGCAGTTTTTGCTGCGCAGTCAAATGTAACCAGTTCAACATGGAATGCTTTCTATCAGGTGGGACGCGCCAGGCCCGTCATGGCCGGCAATTGCAGAATCGCTTCCGCGTTGGACGACGAGAAACAGCGGTCAGCCGCCTCCAAGTAAGGCAGCCACGCGTATTGCAGATGTTCGCGCGGGCTCAGGGTGATGACGATGTCGCGCGGCACTTGCACGCTGAACACGTGTTCCGTGTTGCGCGTCACCCCGGGCGCATAGCGGTGGCGCCAGATCGGGTAGATCTCGTACACGTTCGACAAGTTCCAGTCGCGCAGCACGATGTCGCGTCCATCGGCAACGATGCCGGTTTCCTCGCACAATTCGCGCGCGGCCGTCTGCAGCAGCGGTTCTTCGACGGCATCGACGGAACCCGTCACCGATTGCCAGAAACCGGGCTGGCCCGCGCGTTCGATCAGCAAGACGTCAAGGTCAGCCGTATGAATGACGACCAGCACGGAAACAGGGATTTTATGAGTCATATCAACAATGAAAAAGGCGCCACGACAGCGCCTTTTTTTTGCATAGTGGATCAAACAGCGGCCGCCGGGGCAGCCGCATGCTTCATTACACTACTTTTGGCTCGGCGCTGCGCAAACGGATGTGCAGTTCACGCAATTGCTTCTCGTCCACTTCCGACGGCGCATGGGTCAGCAAGTCTTGCGCACGCTGGGTTTTCGGGAAGGCGATCACGTCGCGGATCGATTCGGAACCCGTCATCATGGTCACGATACGGTCCAGGCCGAATGCCAGGCCGCCATGCGGTGGCGCGCCGTATTGCAGGGCGTCGAGCAGGAAGCCGAACTTCAGCTGCGCTTCTTCGGCGTCGATCTTCAGCGCGCGGAACACTTTCGACTGCACTTCTTCGCGGTGGATACGGATCGAACCGCCACCCAGTTCCCAGCCGTTCAAGACCATGTCGTAGGCCTTGGCGATGCAGGCGCCCGGATCGCTTTCCAGCATGTCTTCATGGCCGTCTTTCGGCGCCGTGAATGGATGGTGGGTTGCCGTCCAGCGGTCCGCTTCTTCGTCGTGCTCGAACATCGGGAAGTCGACCACCCACAATGGCTTCCACACGTCTTCGAACAGGCCGGCTTTCTTGCCGAATTCGCTGTGACCGATTTTCACGCGCAGCGCGCCGATGGCGTCGTTGACGACCTTGGCCTTGTCCGCGCCGAAGAAGATCAGGTCGCCGTCTTGCGCGCCCGTCTGCTCGAGGATCGTGGCCAGCACGTCGGCAGGCAGGAACTTGACGATCGGCGACTGCAAGCCTTCAGGACCCTTGGCTTTCTCGTTGACCTTGATGTAAGCGAGGCCCTTGGCGCCGTAGATGGCGACGAACTGGGTGTAGGCGTCGATTTCCGAACGGGGCATGCTGCCGCCTTGCGGTACGCGCAGGGCAACCACGCGGCCGCCTTTCATGTTGGCGGCGCCGTTGAAGACCTTGAATTCGACCGACTTCATGACTTCGGTCAAATCCGTGAAGGCCAGCTTGACGCGCATGTCCGGCTTGTCGGAACCGTACAAGCCCATCGCTTCGGCGAAATCCATCACCGGGAACGGGTTCGGCAGGTCGATGTCCAGGGTGTTCTTGAAGACGACGCGTATCATGTCTTCGAACAGGTCGCGGATTTCCTGTTCCGTCAGGAACGAGGTTTCGCAGTCGATCTGCGTGAATTCAGGCTGGCGGTCGGCGCGCAAGTCTTCGTCGCGGAAGCACTTGGTGATCTGGTAGTAACGGTCGAAGTTGGCGACCATCAACAGTTGCTTGAACAACTGTGGCGATTGCGGCAAGGCGAAGAAGCTGCCCGCGTTGACACGCGACGGCACCAGGTAATCGCGCGCGCCTTCTGGCGTGGACTTGGTCAGCATCGGCGTTTCGATGTCGATGAAGCCCAGCGCGTCGAGGTACTTGCGCACTTCCATCGTCACCTTGTAGCGCAGGCGCAGGTTGTTCTGCATTTGCGGGCGGCGCAGGTCCAGCACGCGGTGCGTCAGGCGCGTCGTTTCCGACAGGTTGTCGTCGTCCAGCTGGAACGGCACGGGCACGGAAGGGTTCAGCACTTCCAGCTCCGAGCAGACCACTTCGATCTTGCCGGACTTCAGGTTGTTGTTGATCGTGCCTTCGATACGGTTGGTCACGACACCCGTCACGCGCAGGCAGAATTCATTGCGCACGGCTTCGGCGACCTTGAACATTTCCGCTTGTTCCGGGTTGCAGACGATTTGCACCAGGCCTTCACGGTCGCGCAAGTCGATGAAAATCAGGCTGCCGTGGTCGCGGCGGCGATGTACCCAGCCGCACAGGCTGACGGTTTGTCCCAGCATGGCTTCGGTAACGAGGCCGCAGTATTCAGTACGCATAGACATAAAATTCTCAGTTCAGGTTAGTGAGTGTTCAATCCGGCCACGTCCCACGTGGGACGCCTGCCTTTATTCTTTGGCTGCCGGGGCCGGTACAGCAACAACTTCCGCAGGCGCCACCACGCCCATCGAGACGATATATTTGAGCGCCGCATCGACGCTCATGTCGAGTTCGACAACGTCGCTGCGCTTCATCATCAGGAAAAAGCCCGATGTCGGGTTCGGCGTCGTCGGCACGTACACGCTGACAAAGTCGCCCACCAGGTGGTTCGCCGCATCGCCGCCCGGCACGCCCGTCAGGAAAGCGATGGTCCAGGAGTTCTGGTGCGGATACGGCACCAGCACGGCCTTGCGGAAGGCATTGCCCGACGGGGAAAACAGGGTATCGGACACTTGCTTGACGCTCGAATACAGGGAATTGACGATGGGTATGCGTTGCAGCAATTTTTCCCACAGTTTCACCACGTAATTGCCGACCAGGTTATTCGTCAGCAAGCCCGTGAAGAACACGATCAGCACCGTCAATACCGTGCCCAGGCCGGGAATGGTGCTCAGCGCGGGAACCTTGTGGCCGAACCAGACGCTGGGCTGCGTACTGCCGGGCACCAGCAGCAGCGACTGGTCCATCGTGCTGATGACCAAATTCAGGACCCAGGCCGTAATGGCCAGAGGCACCAAAATCAGTAATCCGGTAATAAAATATTTACGCATCAGTTTCTCGGTAAGGGATCGTATCGGCGCGGCGTGCGCTCAGTCCGCTTTTGGCGCAGCGGCAGCCGGGGCGGGTGCCGGGGCGGCGGCAGGCGCGCTGTCGGCGGCCGGGGCGGGTTTGGCATTATCGGCCGGGCCCGTCGGAATGGCCGTGGTGGGCGCCGTGCCGCCGCGGAAATCAGTCGCGTACCAGCCGGTGCCTTTCAATTGGAAACCGGCGGCCGTCAATTGTTTCTTGAAACTGGGCTTGCCGCACGACAGGCACACCGTCAGTACTGGATCGGAGATCTTTTGCAAGACATCCTTGGCAAAACCACACTCGTCACAACGGTAAGCGTAAATCGGCATCTCTACTCCGAGAAAATCATCAAAAACCCTGAATTATAAAGCTTTTCCGCCATTCCCAGCGGAAAATGCCCCGCCGCTTTCCTTGCCAGCCTCAGTCCGCCCGGCGGCGCCAGCTCATCCAGCGCTCCTTGCCCGCGAAGACGGCGATGGAATCGTCGACGGCTTCATCGGCAAGACAGTCGAAATGCGGCGCCAGCAATTCCTGCAGTTTCTCACGCGAAATGCCAAACGGCGGTCCCTTGGCATTGTCATCAAAGAAAAAGTAGCCTGCCAGCATGGCGCCCGGCGCCAGCAACTGCGCCCAGCGGGCCGCCACCTGCGGCCACATGGCGCGCGGCATGGCGCACAGGAAAGCACGTTCATAGATCAGGTCCAGCGGCGCGACAGGTTCCCAGGCAAAGAAATCCGCTTCCACCACCTGCCCTGCCCGTTCGCCGACCACGGCGCGCGCGGCGGCCACGGCAGCCGGCGAAAAGTCGATGGCCGTCGCATCCCAGCCGTGATCGAGCATGAAGACCAGCTCATAGGCCGAGCCGCAGCCGGGAATCAGGCAGCGCAGCGGCGCCGGACTGCTGGCAACGAAGCTGCGCAGGCGCGACGGCACGCCGCCGTGGTCCCAGGGCGTGAATTGCTTTTCGAAACGCTCGTCCCAGAAGGCGGGCGAGAGGGGGTCGCGGGTGTGAAAGTCAGCCATCACTTACGTCCTCAGCCTTTAAAACGGCAGTTGATGCCAGCGCATGAACACTTGCAAGCCCAGCGCGCCGAGGGCGAAGGCGCCCACGAAGTACACGATAAAGCTCAGCAGGCGGTTCGTCTGGCGTTGTTCCGCCAGCAAGGTTTTCATCAGTTCCACATCGTTTTCACGCGGCTCGCCATGCACGGTCAAGGCCTGGTGCAGCAAGCGCGGCAGTTGCGGGAAGATGTGCGCATAGCGGGGCGCCTCGGCGCGCAAACGCTCCATGAAACCTTGCGGGCCCACCTGGTTGCTCATCCATTTTTCCAGATAGGGCTTGGCCGTTTGCCACAGGTCCAGTTCCGGATCCAGCTGGCGGCCCAGGCCTTCGATATTGAGCAGGGTCTTTTGCAGCAGCACCAGTTGCGGCTGCACTTCCACGTTGAAGCGGCGCGAGGTCTGGAACAGGCGCAGCAGCACCTGGCCGAACGAGATATCTTTGAGCGGACGGTCGAAGATCGGCTCGCAGCAGGCGCGCACGGCCGCTTCCAGCTCATCGACGCGCGTGTCCTTCGGCGCCCAGCCCGATTCGATGTGCGCCTCGGCCACGCGTTTGTAGTCGCGGCGGAAGAAGGCGAGGAAGTTTTGCGACAAATAATCCTTGTCATAGTCGTTCAACGTGCCGACGATGCCGAAGTCGAGCGCGATGTAGCGGCCGAACGACTCGGGGGCGATGGACACGAGAATATTGCCCGGGTGCATGTCCGCATGGAAAAAGCCATCGCGGAACACTTGCGTGAAGAAAATTTCCACGCCATCGCTGGACAGTTTGCGCAAATCCACGCCGGCCGCCACCAGGCGCTCGGTCTGCGACACGGGAATCCCATACATGCGTTCCATCACGATGACGCTGCTGGAACAGTAATCCCAGTGCATTTCCGGCACCAGCAGCAAGTTCGAGTTGGCGAAGTTGCGGCGCAGCTGGCTGGCATTGGCCGCCTCGCGCATCAGGTCCAGCTCGTCGTGCAGGTATTTGTCGAACTCGCCCACCACTTCCTTCGGTTTCAAGCGCTTGCTGTCGGCCCACAGGCGGCTGATCCAGCCGGCGGCGATGTGCATCAGGGCCACGTCTTCGTCGATCAGCTTTTTCATGCCGGGGCGCAAGACCTTCACGGCCACCTCCTTGCCATCCTTCAAGGTGGCAAAGTGCACCTGGGCAATTGAAGCGGACGCCACCGGTTCGCGCTCGAAGCGGGCAAACAACTGGTCCGGGTGGGCGCCGAGCGACCGGGTGATTTGCGCGATGGCCAGGTCGGAATCGAAAGGCGGCACCCGGTCTTGCAGGCGCGCCAGTTCTTCGGCGATGTCGGGCGGCATCAGGTCGCGCCGGGTCGACAGCACCTGGCCGAACTTGACGAAGATCGGGCCCAGCTCTTCCAGCGCCAGGCGCAGGCGCAAGCCCCGTGGCGACGACAGGTCGCGCCAGAAAATCAGGGTGTCGATCAATTTGGCGGTGCGGGGAACTTGCAGACCAGAAATCGCTATCTCATCCAAACCGTACTTGATGGAAACACGGATGATTTTAAACAGGCGCAGGAATTTCAATATCATGTAGACAAATCCGGTGAGGAGGACTGCGGCTGGACGGCGGCGGCCGCCTTTTCCAGCCGGGCAAGGCGCTTGGCCAGGCGTTCGACGTCATCGCGCACGCGCGTCACGCCAGCGGAATACTCTTGCAGGGTAGAAGGACGGATCAGCATGGGCTGTTCGTCGAGAAAATATTCGGCCACGTTTTCCGCCAGCTTTTGCTGGCCCGTGCGCACAAAGGCGGCCGCATCCTTCGCACCGGCAACGAGGCGCGTGGCCAGCATGGGGCCGACGACCTTTTCCAGGTCGTGCTCCGCTTCCCAGCGCAAGCCCTTGCTCAATTGCGAAATCGCATTGGCAAACTCGGCATCGCCTTCAATCTTGACGTAGGAAAACGCCCGCTCGCGGTTTTGCAGGATCAGCGGCACGTCGGACAATTTCACGCGGATGGTGACGCTGGCCGGCATGTCGGCCGGCGCCGTTTCCAGCATGCCGGCGCTGTCGACGCGCAGGCGCAAGGCCACGGCACCCGTGTCGATGCAGGCCAGCTTGCCCGCATGCACGGCCAGCTGCTGGCGCGCCCACGGCTCCTGCGCCAGCAGGTGGTTGAGTGTCGCGATGACGGGCGTCATCATAGAAAGATCGGAAAGTGGTGCCATCATGTTGCGCGCTTCGCGCCCCCAAAAAGAAAAAACCGCCCGTATGACAACGCGGGCGGTTTCGATCTTACCAGTTCAGCAGGAAATATCTGTCAAGCATCATGCATTCCGCATGGACTTAAGCCAATATTCAGCAAGTTTTTGCAATTAATTCAATTGCTGGATGCCCGCCAATACCCAGCCGCTATTGCCGCTGACGGGTTTCGACATATTCCACACTTCCGCGAACGGTTCCGCCGCAGCGCCCGGCGCCGAACGGATCAGGCCCGTGAACTTCACGCTGGCCAGGTAATCGTTGACGCTCGTCTCGATACCCAGCAGTTCGGCATCGATGGTGACGACATCGGTAAAGTCCGGCTGCGCGCCCCGTTCCTGGATTTGCATGCGCAGTTCCGCATACACTTCCGGCGACGTGAATTCGCGGATATCGTTGACGTCGGCCTTGTCCCAGGCCGCTTGCAGGCGGATAAAATTGCTTTTCGCGTGGCGCAGGAAGGCATCCTTGTCGAAGTCGCTTGGCACGCCCCATGGCGCGGCAGCCGGGGCCGGCTTGTCCAGGCCTACGCCGGACGAAACGGGCTGCAGCGGCGGCAGTGGCGGGATGGCCGAACCGATGTCAGGCACGTTGCCCGCCGGCGCAGGCTGGTTGCCGAAACCGGCGAACGGCGCATTGCCGACGGTATTGCTGTCGCGCTTGCCACGTACCATGCGGTAGATAAAGAAAGCCACGCCGGCCAGCAAGGCCACCATCAGCAGGGTGCTGATCATGCTGGCCAGGGCGCCGCCCAGGCCGAAATGCGACAGCAAGGCGCCCAGGCCCAGGCCCAGCAGTGCTCCGCCCAATAAACCCTTCCAGCGGCTCGGTGCCTTGGCGGCAGGGGCCGGCGCGGGAGCCGGCGCAGGTTGCGCCTGGCGTGGCGCGGCGGCCGGCGCCGGCGCTGGGGCCGGTGCGGGAGCCTGGCGGCCCACGTTTTGCGACTGGCGGCCAAACGAACGGCCACCGCCCATGGGACGGGCCAGCGCCTCGCCCAGCATGGATACCGTGGTCGCGGCCAGCATCATGCCGACCATAAATTTCTTCAATTTCATTCCATCTCCTAAAAACACCAACGTTGATGCATTACATCTTGATACCGGTGTGCAAAGCGGCAATGCCTGCCGTCAAATTGTAGTACTGCACGCGTTCCAGGCCCGCCGTTTCCATCATGGTCTTCAGGGTTTCCTGGTCCGGATGCATGCGGATCGATTCAGCCAGGTAGCGGTAGCTTTCCGCGTCGCCCGCGATTTTCTGTCCGAACCATGGCAAGACCGAGAACGAATACAGGTCGTACGGCTTTTGCAGGGGAGCGGCCACCTTGGAAAACTCCAGCACCAGCAGCTTGCCGCCCGGTTTCAGCACGCGGCGCATTTCCGCCAGCGCCACATCCTTGTGCGTCATGTTGCGCAGGCCAAAGGCCACGCTGACACGGTCAAAATAATTGTCGGGGAATGGCAGTTTTTCCGCGTCACACAACATGGTGGGGGTGAGCAAGCCGCGATTCAAGAGGCGGTCGCGGCCCACGCGCAACATCGATTCATTGATATCGGTCAGCCAGACTTCGCCGGTAGGACCCGCCTGCTTGGCAAACGCCTTCGACAGGTCGCCCGTGCCGCCGGCGATGTCGAGCACCTTGAAACCGGGGCGCACGCCCGCGTTGGCAATGGTGAACGTCTTCCACAGACGGTGCAGCCCGCCCGACATCAAGTCGTTCATCACATCGTATTTGGCAGCGACGGAATGGAACACCTTGGCGACTTCGCGCACTTTGTCGTCTTCTGCAACTGTTTTGTATCCGAAATGGGTCGTATTGGTCATGGTAGGCAGTCTGTTTGAACTTGGGAGCATTATACAAGCGGCAGGCGCATTTCCCCGTGACGCCGGAGAAGGTATTGCCTTTCCACTGCATTCGAAGCCAGCATGGCCGCCTGGGCATACGCGGCCAGCGCCCCCTGCCGGTCGCCCTGGCGGCGCAGCAAGTCGGCCCGGGCCGCATGCAGATAATGCGATTGCGCCAGGCTGGGCACGGCTTCCAGGCGATCGAGCCACGCCAGGCCGTGTGCGGCCCCATGCGCCATGGCGCAGGCGATGACGGCGTTGAGCAAAATCAACGGTTCCGGCTTGTGACGCAACAAGGCGCCGTACAGGGCGCTGATCTGGCGCCAGTCCGTCTGCCCGGCCACGGGCGCTTTGGCGTGCAAGGCGGCAATCGCTGCCTGCAGCTGATATGGCCCTGGCGCGCGCGCCGGCAAGGCCAGCTCCAGCACGGCCAGTCCCTCGGCAATCAGGTCGCCCTGCCACAGGCCGCGGTCCTGCTCTTCCAGGGTCAGCAAATGCCCCTCGGGCGACAAACGGGCCGGGCCGCGCGACGCCTGCAGCAACATCAGGGCCAATAGCCCCTGCACTTCCGGCTGACCCGGCTGCAGGCTGTCCAGCAACCGCCCCAGGCGCAGCGCTTCCGCGCACAAGTCGGCGCGCAGCAGGGTCTCGCCGCCGCTGGCGCAATAGCCTTCGCTGAACACCAGGTAAATCACGTGCAGCACTTGCGCCAGCCGTTGCGGCCAGTCTTGCTCCGGTGGCAACTCGAAGGGGATGCGCGCTTCGGCGATCTTGCGCCTGGCGCGCAACAGCCGCTGCGACAGGGCCGTTTCCGCCACGCCGAAAGCGCGCGCGATCTCGCCCGTAGACAGGCCACACAGGGTGCGCAGGGCCAGCGCCACCTGCGCCTCGGGCGCCAGCGCGGGATGGCAGTAGATGAACAGCAGGCGCAGGCGATCGTCCACGATGGCCTGCGCTTCTTCAATCACGGGAGCAGGCAGGCCGGAGAACACGGCCTCGGCCTCGCCGACGCTCTTGCCCGCCCGGCGCACGTGATCGAGGCCCGCATTGCGCGCCACGGAACTGAGCCAGGCGACGGGATTATCGGGGATGCCCGTGCGCGGCCACAGTTCCAGCGCCTTGCGGCACGCTTCCTGTAACACATCTTCCGCCAGGCCCAGGTCGCCGAAACGCCGCATCAGGCCGGCCAGCACCCTGCCCCTTTCCTGGCGAAAGACGTGCTCGACGGCCGCAATGGCGTCGCCGGCCATCGTCAAGCCGTCACGGGCCGCACTTCGATGGTGCCCAAGGAGGCCACCGGGCAACGCCCGGCCCAAGCCAGCGCCTCGTCCAGGTTGGCGCAGGCTAGCAGATAGTAGCCGCCCAACTGCTCCTTGGTTTCCGCGAACGGCCCATCCGTGATGACGGGCTTGCCATTGCGCACCCGCACGCTGGTGGCGCTGGCCACGGGCGCCAGCTCGGCCCCGCCGCGCAACACGCCGGCCGCCTCCAGCGCCTGCGTATAGCTGGCAAAGTCGGCCATCAGGCTGGCCATCTGCCCGTCTTCCATGGCGGCATAGCGCGCCTCGTCGGCATAGATCAGGATCAGGTATTCCATAGTCTCTTCTCCAAAAGAAAAATGCCCGCAAGCGCGGGCATTCATACGACGAATGGATATGCGGCAATCCGACAAGCTTACCGCATTATTTTTTCAGCTTAATGCTTATGCCCGCAGCTCGGTCCGTGCACATGGCCGCCGGACGACTGCTTGACCGTCATGTCCGCCTTGGCGTCGCGGCCGCTGTCGCCCGGGTAGCCGGCTGCCGCCAGGCGGTCCAGGTAATCCTGCCACAGAGTCGCTTGCTCGGCGCCCAGCTTGTACAGATAGGCCCAGGTGTAGAGGCCGGAATTGTGGCCATCGCTGAAGGTGGGCTGCACGGCGTAGTTGCCGACCGGCTCGATGCCCGTGATGCCGACCAGACGTTTGCCCAGTTGCAAGGTTTCCTGGCCCTTGCCATGGCCCTGCACTTCGGCCGACGGCGAGTACACGCGCAGGTATTCGAACGGCAGCGCAAATTCGCTGCCATCGTCGAAAGCCACGTCGAGCACGCGCGACTGGTTGTGCACGGTCAAGCCGGTCGGTTGCGGTGTTGCTGCTTTTTCAGTCATGACGATACTTTATGCGGATAAACGTTGAATGATGGCGTCGCGCAGAGCCGGCAGCAGGGCGCGGCGCGCGGCCAGCACCTCGGGCGCCGTCTCGCGCTGGACCACGGCCCAGCTGGGGTTCGGGAAATGCGCGTCGTCGAGGTAGCGGGGAATCACGTGCCAGTGCACGTGCGGCGTCATGTTGCCGAAACTGGCCACGTTGACCTTTTCCGGCTGCATCACTTCACGCACGGCCAGCTCGACTTGCCACACGACTTCCATGACGTAGTTGCGCTCGCCCGGCGTCAAATCCGTCATTTCCTTGACGTGCTTGTTCCAGATCACGCGGCAAAAGCCGGGATAGGCGGCGTCATCGACGGCCACGACGGACAGGCGCTCGCTGCGCCACAGCAAGGTCTCCAGACCCTGCTTGTTGGCGTAGCCGTCCAGCAACTGACACAGATCGCAATTCGTGGACATTACACCAGCACCCGTTCAATGCCGCCGTCATTGGCGCGTTTCACGTAATCCGGCATCCAGTTCTCTCCCAGCAAGTGTTTCGCGATCTCGACGACGATGTAGTCGGCCGTCGTGCCCGAATCGTCATTGTAGCGCGAGAGGCCTTGCAGGCACGATGGGCAGCTGGTGAGGATTTTCACGTCACCCGTGAAACCGTCGCCGCGCAGCTTGTCGGCGCCCTTGACCATCTCGTCTTCCTTGCGGAAACGCACTTGCGTGGAAATGTCGGGACGCGTGACGGCCAGCGAACCCGATTCACCGCAGCAACGGTCATTCTTCTCGATCTTCACGTTGTCTACCGTGCTGATCAGGGAATTGATGGTCTTGCCCGATTCCTGCAGCTTCATCGGATTGTGGCATGGCTCGTGGTACATATAGCGCGTGCCGTTGACGCCTTCCAGCTTCACCTGTTTTTCCAGCAGATACTCATGGATATCCATGATGCGGCAGCCGGGGAAAATCTTCTCGAACTGGTACGTTGCCAGCTGGTCGTAACAGGTGCCGCACGAGACGAGCACCGTCTTGATGTCCAGGTAATTGAGCGTGTTGGCCATCCGATGGAACAGGACGCGGTTGTCCGTCATCATCTTCTCGGCCTTGTCGAACTCGCCAGCACCGCGTTGCGGATAACCGCAGCACAGGTAGCCCGGCGGCAAGACCGTCTGCACGCCCACTTCCCACAGCATCGCTTGCGTGGCCAGGCCCACTTGCGAGAACAAACGTTCCGAACCGCAACCGGGGAAGTAGAACACGGCTTCCGTATCGGCCGTCGTCGTCTTCGGATTGCGGATGATCGGGATGACCTTGTCGTCTTCGATGTCGAGCAGCGCGCGCGCCGATTTCTTCGGCAGGTTGCCCGGCATTTTCTTGTTGATGAAGTGGATCACCTGCGCCTTGACGGGCGGCTTGCCCGTCGATGGCGGCGGCGCCTTGGTCTGCTTCTTGGCAAATTTCTTCAGCAAGTCGTGACCCAGGCGCTGCGCCTTGTAACCCCAGCCGATCATGACCTGGCGCGTGGCGTTGATGGTCACGGGATCGGTGGCGTTGAGGAACATCATCGTGGCCTTGGTGCCCGGATTGAAGCTCTTCTTGTCCATCTTGCGCAGCAAGTTGCGCATGTTCATCGACACGTCGCCGAAATCGATGTTCACTGGGCAAGGCGTCACGCATTTATGGCAGACCGTGCAGTGGTCAGCCACGTCCTCGAACTCTTCCCAATGCTTGATGGAGATACCGCGGCGCGTCTGTTCTTCGTACAGGAAGGCTTCGATCAGGGACGAGGTCGCCAAGATCTTGTCGCGTGGCGAATACAGCAAGTTGGCACGCGGCACGTGGGTCGAGCACACGGGTTTGCACTTGCCGCAACGCAAGCAATCCTTGACGCTGTCCGCGATGGCGCCGATATCGCTTTGCTGCATGATCAAGGATTCATGGCCCATCAGGCCGAACGACGGCGTGTAGGCATTGCGCAAGTCGGCACCCATGCCTGGCAGGTTCAGCAGTTTGCCCTTGTTGAAACGGCCTTCCGGATCGATGCGCTGCTTGTAACTGCGGAAGTCGCCAATCTCTTCTTCCGTCAAAAATTCCAGCTTGGTAATGCCGATACCGTGCTCGCCGGAAATGACGCCGTTCAGCGAGCGGGCCAAAATCATGATGCGGCCCACGGCTTCGTGGGCGTCTTGCAGCATTTCGTAATTGTCCGAGTTGACGGGCAAGTTCGTGTGCACGTTGCCGTCGCCCGCGTGCATGTGCAGCGCGACGAACACGCGGCTACGCAGGATGCGCGCGTGAATCGCGGTCGCTTCGTCGAGGATCAGCTTGAAGGCGGCGCCATTGAAGATCTGGCGCAGCTGGGCGCGGATTTCCTGCTTCCACGTGATGCGCACGGTGCGGTCCTGCACCACGTCGAACAGGGTGGCGGCCGGCTGCGTTTCCAGGCGTGCATCGAAGACGGGCAGCAAGCGCTCCAGGCCCAGTTCGGCCAATTCGCCCTTCACGTCCGCCAGCGGACGATCGAGCTGGGCCAGCAGATAGGTCCAGCGCGCCGTGACTTGCGCCAGCAACTGCTGCGCCTGCTCGGCACGGTCGCCCAGCATTTCCGCATCGTCGACACGGTCGTCGGACGCATCATCGCTCTTGCCTACTGGCAAATTACCCTTGCCAAAGAATTCGCTCAGGGCGTCGGCCAGTTGCAGCTTGTTCTTGATCGACAGCTCGATATTGATGCGCTCGATGCCATCCGTGTATTCGCCCATGCGGTTCAGGGGAATCACCACGTCTTCATTGATCTTGAACGCATTCGTGTGCTTGGCGATCGCCGCCGTGCGGGCACGATCTAACCAGAACTTTTTGCGCGCTTCCGGGCTGACGGCGACAAAACCTTCGCCCACGCGGGTGTTGGCGATGCGCACGACTTCCGACGCCGCTTGCGCGACGGCATTTTCATCGTCGCCGACAATGTCGCCAAACAGGGCCATCTTCGGCAGCACGCCCCGCTTCGACTTCGTGGCGTAGCCGACGGCGCGCAGGTAGCGCTCGTCCAGATGCTCCAGGCCCGCCAGGCGGATGCTCGTGTATTGCTCGCCCTTGGCCGGCAAGCCGTCCAGGTAATCCTTGATTTCCACGATCGACGGGATCGCGTCGCGCGCCTGGCCAAAGAATTCCAGGCAGACGGTGCGGGCGAACTTCGGCATCTTGTGCAAAATCCAGCGCGCCGACGTGATCAGGCCGTCGCAGCCTTCTTTCTGGATACCCGGCAAGCCGGCGAGGAATTTATCGGTCACGTCCTTGCCCAGGCCTTCCTTGCGGAACTTGCGGCCAGGAATTTCCAAAATTTCCGTCTTGAACGGCGCGTTCGGTTTTGTCGCGTCGCGCGTGCTCGGGTGACGCCATTCCAGCTGGAAGCGTGCCAAGGCGATATCGTGGATCTTGCCCAGGTTATGGTCGAGACGCGTGACGTCGAGCCAGTCGCCGTTCGGGTCGACCATGCGCCACGAAGCCAGGTTGTCCAGCGCAGTGCCCCACAGCACGGCCTTCTTGCCGCCCGCATTCATGGCGACGTTGCCGCCGATGCACGAAGCATGGGCGGACGTCGGATCGACGGCAAACACGAAACCGGCCTTCTCGGCCGCTTCCGACACTTTATTCGTGATCACGCCCGCGCCCGAATTGATCGTCGCGTATTCGTGCGTGAGGCCCGGCAAGACCGTCATTTCCACGGCACCCAGGGTGATGAGTTTTTCCGTGTTGATGACGGCCGACATCGGCGTCAGGGGAATCGCGCCGCCCGTGTAGCCGGTGCCGCCGCCGCGCGGGATGATGGTCAGCCCCAGCTCGATGCAGCCTTTGACGAGGCCGGCCATTTCCTCTTCCGTGTCGGGCGTGAGCACGACGAACGGGTATTCCACGCGCCAGTCGGTGGCGTCCGTCACGTGCGACACGCGCGTCATGCCGTCGAAGCGCACATTGTGTTTTTCCGTGTAGCGGCCCAGCACCTTGACCGTGCGCTTGCGCAAGTCGTAGGTCTTGCGGAATTCGTCGCCAAAGTCGGCCACGGCCTTGCTGGCCGCTTTCAGCAGCAGCTCCACGTTGGCGCTGCGCGCCTTGGCCACTTCTGGCGCTTCGCCGGCCGCCAGCGCGTCGCCGCCGGCCGCATCGATGGACAGGCGGCGCTTGTCGACTTCGGCCAGGCGGTGATGCAAGGCATCGATCAAGCCCTGGCGGCGCTTCGGATTGTCGAGCAAGTCGTCCTGCAGGTAGGGATTGCGGCGCACGACCCAGATATCGCCCAGCACCTCGTACAGCATGCGGGCCGAACGGCCCGTCTGGCGGGCGCCGCGCAACTCGTCGAGCAGGCGCCAGGAGTCCTCCCCCAACAGGCGTATGACGATCTCGCGATCGGAAAACGACGTGTAGTTATACGGGATTTCGCGCAGGCGGCTTGCTGCGGGACCATTCGGCGTTTCTGCCAGTAAAGCTTGGATTTGTGCGGGAGCGTTCATGGAGTGTGGTGACGATGTAGACTGGACCCTAAAGGTACATTTTATCTTATTGCGCCGCACCATGCGGGAACAGCCTTATGCCGCCCAAGGTTTAAGCACCTCATCGACTGCCATAGCAAATACGGAAAAGCTTTCCTTTACATGAACAAAAAACCAGTTTTCATGATTTTTTGACGCAAAAATGCCAATAATTGAGCTCTACTACAAACTATCGATCTGCCCAAAAATGGGGCAAACTGGCGTTGCAGGCAGCCCCATTTAGGCCAGCATCTGGCCGATCCGGTGCCATACGCCATCGGGCACGTACAGCAGCAAGCCCGTCATGGTCAGGTAGCGCGCGCACTTGCCGACGGCCATGTAGGCGACGCTGGGCCAGAACGGCAGCTTGAGCCAGCCCGCCAGGGTACACAGCGGGTCGCCCACGATGGGCAGCCAGGCCAGCAGCATGGTCTTGGCGCCGTAGCGGGCCAGCCAGCGGAACCAGCGCGTGTCGCGCTCCTTGGCGAACGCCTGCTTGGCCCGGTAGCCCATCCAGTAGTCGACGATGCCGCCCAAGGTATTGCCCAGGGTGGCGACGCCGATGGCGGCCCAGAACAGCGCGGGATTGGCCTTGATGACGGCAAATACGGCCGGCTCCGAGCCGAGCGGCAACAAGGTGGCGGAAATAAAGCTGATCAGAAAGACCGATGTCAGCCCGACTTCCGGTGCTGCGATCAGCTGCAGCAGCCAGGCGATTGCGGATTCGATCATGGAACACTACACGATGAGGTAAGGCTCTCCATTATAATGAAGAGCAGCCTGGGCGCCGCACAATCCGCGCCGGCAGGCAAAGGCATACCCGCCCGCAGTTCCACAGAGCATTATTGTCGCCAGGCTATCCGCCGCCGCGCCGCCGCTATCGACAGACACGCTCCAGACCCTTTCTGGCCCAGAATCACTTGCTTGCAGACTATGAACATCGACTACCTCAAGAAAATCCTGACCGCCCGCGTCTATGACGTCGCCACCGAAACGCCGCTGGAACTGGCCCCTGCCCTGTCGCAGCGCCTGAACAACCAGATTTACTTCAAGCGCGAAGACATGCAAAGCGTGTTCAGCTTCAAGATTCGGGGCGCCTACAACAAGATGTCCAAACTGAGCGAAGCGGAACGCAAGCGCGGCGTGATTTGCGCCTCGGCCGGCAACCACGCCCAGGGCGTGGCCTTGTCGGCCGCGCGCATGGGGTGCCGTGCCGTCATCGTCATGCCGACCACCACGCCGCTAGTAAAGGTCGAGGCGGTCAAGGGACGCGGCGGCGTGAACGTGGAAGTGGTGCTGCACGGCGAGTCGTACACGGATGCCTACAACCATGCGCTGACCCTGGAAAAGGAACAGAAGCTGACCTTCGTGCACCCGTTCGACGACCCGGACGTGATCGCTGGCCAGGGCACGATCGGCATGGAAATCCTGCGCCAGCACGCCGGCCCCATCCACGCCATCTTCGCCCCCATCGGCGGCGGCGGCTTGATCGCCGGCATTGCCGCCTATGTGAAACAGATTCGCCCTGACATCAAGATCATCGGCGTGCAAAGCGTCGATTCGAACGCCATGGCCCGCTCGCTCAAGGCCGGCGAACGCGTGACCCTGAACGACGTGGGCCTGTTTGCCGACGGCACGGCCGTGCGCCTGGCCGGCGAGGAAACCTTCCGCCTCGTGCAGGCGTATGTCGATGAAATCATCACCGTCGACACGGACGCCATCTGCGCCGCCATCAAGGATGTGTTTACGGATACACGCTCCATCCTGGAACCGTCCGGCGCGCTGGCCATCGCCGGCGCCAAGGCCTATGTGGAACGGGCCAGCCTGACCAAGCACCCCGTCAACAACGAAACCCTGGTCACCATCGCCAGCGGCGCGAACATGAATTTCGACCGCTTGCGCTTCGTGGCGGAACGGGCTGAACTGGGCGAATTCCGCGAAGCCGTGTTTGCCGTCACCATGCGCGAACAGCGGGGCAGCTTCAAGCGCTTCTGCTCGCTCATCGGCGCGCGCAACGTGACGGAATTTAATTACCGCATCAGCGATGAAAAAGCCGCGCACGTGTTCGTCGGCATCCAGATTGCAGACCGGCATGAATCGAGCGTGCTGGCGAAGACCTTCGAGGAACACGAATTCAAGACCCTGGACCTGACCCACGACGAGCTGGCCAAGTCGCACATCCGCCACCTGGTGGGCGGCAAGAGCCGCCTGGCCCAGGACGAGCTGCTGTACCGCTTCGAATTCCCCGAGCGCCCGGGCGCGCTGATGCGCTTTCTCGACAGCATGGCGCCGAACTGGAATATTTCCCTGTGCCACTACCGCAGCCAGGGCGGCGACGTGGGCCGCATCCTGATCGGCCTGCAAGTGCCGCCCGATGAGATGGGAGAATTCGCCCGCTTCCTCGATACCTTGGGGTACCGCTATTGGGATGAGAGCAGCAATCCTGTGTACAAATTATTCCTGGGGTAATAACAGGTCAGTCGCTTCACGATCGGAATGCGTCCCACCGGGGCGCATTCCCCCGCCGGGTCTGACCCCGGTCCTTGCCGTTGGGTTGAAATAAGCTACCATTCACCCTTCACAGAATTTGTAGCCACACGACCATGACCACCACCAACGACCTCGCCGAACAATCCCCCCTGGGCAAAAGCTCCGCCTACCGCACCGATTACGCGCCGGAATTGCTGTTTCCGATTCCGCGCCAGGGCAAGCGCGACGAGCTGGAACTGCGCGGCACCTTGCCCTTCTTCGGCCTTGACATCTGGAATGCGTATGAACTGTCGTGGCTGAACCAGCGCGGCAAGCCGCAGGTGGCCATCGCCAAGGTCAGTGCGCCCGCCGATTCGCCGAACATCATCGAATCGAAATCGTTCAAGCTGTACCTGAACTCGTTCAACCAGACCAAACTGGACAGCCCCGAAGCGCTGCTGGCCCTGCTCAAGCAGGATTTGTCGAACGGTTTCGGCGCCCCCGTGCAAGTCGAACTGACCTTGCAGGACGATTTCGGCAAGCTGAAAATGGGCGAATTCGATGGTGTGCTGCTGGACCGCCTGGACCTGGAAATCACGCAATACACGCCCTCGCCGCTGCTGCTGAAAGCTGCCCTGGATGAAGCGCCCGTGGAAGAAAAACTCGTCTCGCACTTGCTCAAGTCGAATTGCCTGGTGACGGGCCAGCCCGACTGGGGCAGCGTGCAGATCGAGTATGCGGGGCCGCAGATCGACCAGGAAAGCCTGTTGCGCTACCTGATCGGTTTCCGCGAGCACAATGAATTCCACGAGCAATGCGTGGAGCGCATCTTTGTCGATATCTTGCGTCAGTGCAAGCCGCAAAAACTGTCCGTGTATGCGCGCTATACGCGCCGCGGCGGCCTCGATATCAATCCGTGGCGCAGCAACTACAGCACGGGTACGATGCCGGGCAATCTGCGCAACGCGCGACAGTAACAACCGAGCAACACCGCAAAACCATGCCAGCAGGAATGTTGGCTGTGTTTTAAAACAACGTTGTCGTAGTGCCGCAGTGCATGTCAAAGACGCTGAAAAATCGGAAAATCAGCATTCGGCGGCGGAAAAACCGGCGCACCGCGTGTTTTTAATCAAGAAATAGCCGATACACGCCGATGTTATTTTTTTGCTAAAATGATGGCCACGTGGGCTGTAGCGCCTACTGCGCCCGCAGCGGGCGTATACTGTTGAGAATTGGCGTTACAGGCCGCCGAAACAGGCCTATAATTCGGCTCGCAAGCCCTCTGCGCATTGCACCATTTCATTGAGTGTCATGACTAATCTTAGCAAAATATTATCCCTCGAAAACGTCCTGCTGGACCTGGAAGTCTCCAGTAAAAAGCGCGCCTTCGAGCAAGCCGGCCTGATCTTCGAAAACAATTACGGCATCGCCCGCTCTACCGTTTCGGACAATCTGTTTGCCCGCGAACGCCTGGGCTCGACCGGTCTGGGCCATGGCGTGGCCGTGCCGCATGGCAGAGTCAAGGGCAGCAAAACCCTGAAATCGCCGCTGGGCGCCTTCGTGCGCCTGGCCGAACCGATTCCCTTCGAGTCGCCCGATGGCAAGCCCGTCAATCTGTTGTTTTTCCTGCTGATTCCCGATCATGTCACTCAGCAACATCTGGAAATCCTGTCGGAAATCGCCGAAATGTTTTCCGATGACGCCTTCCGCACGGCGCTGGCCACGGATCCGGAACCGAAATCCGTGCATTCGCGCATCGTCAATTGGCAACCCAGTCTGCAAGCGGCAGGTTAAACTTCAGGTATTCCTCCACTCCTGAAGAAGACCGCCATGTTGCAAACGCCACTGACGATACAACGCCTGTACGACGATAATCGTGAAAGTCTGCAACTGGGCTGGTTCGCCGGCTTCCCCGGCGGCGAACGCCTGATCTCGGGCGACGTCTCGTCGGCCGCCGACCAGGTGGGCCACTTGAACCTGATCCATCCGGGCCGCATCCAGGTCTTTGGCCACCAGGAAATCAATTACTACCAGCGCCTGAAGGTCAACACGCGCACCCACGTGATCGGCGAACTGATCGCCGGCGGCCCGCCCGCGCTGATCATCGCGCAAGGGCTGGAAACGCCGCCCGACATCCTCGCCATCTGCGACGAGCAAAACATTCCCCTGTTCTCCACTCCGCTGCCGGCCGCGCAAGTGATCGACTTCCTGCGCGTCTACCTGTCGAAAAAACTGGCGCAACGCATCATCATGCATGGCGTGTTCATGGACGTGCTGGGCGTAGGCGTGCTGATCACGGGCGACTCGGGCCTGGGCAAGAGCGAACTGGGGCTGGAGCTGATTTCGCGCAGCCACGGCCTGGTGGCCGACGACGCCGTCGAATTCTCGCGCATCGCACCGAACATGATCGAAGGCCGCTGCCCGCCCCTGCTGCAGAACCTGCTGGAAGTACGGGGCCTGGGCTTGCTCGACATCAAGGCCATCTTTGGCGAAACGGCCGTGCGCCGCAAGATGCGCCTGAAACTGATCGTGCACCTCGTGCGCCGCAACGCGCTGGAAGAGGAAGTCGAGCGCCTGCCTTTCCTGTTCCCCACGGAAGACGTGCTGGGCCTGCCCGTGCGCAAGGTCGTCATCCCCGTCGCCGCCGGCCGCAACATCGCCGTGCTGCTGGAAGCGGCCGTGCGCAATACCATTCTGCAACTGCGCGGCATCGATACCTTGCAGGAGTTCATGGAACGGCAACGACTCGCCATGAGTGGCGATTAATGTTGCCAAGGAGTTCGCCCTTGCAAGGGCGAACCGTTACGCACGCACGCAGCCGTGCTGCGTGAATTCCCTGCTGCACCAACGACTCGCCATGAGTGGCGATTAATGTTGCCAAGGAGTTCGCCCTTGCAAGGGCGAACCGTTACGCAAGCATGCAGCCGTGCTGCGTGAATTCCCGGCTGCACCAACGACTCGCAATGAGCGGGGATTAGCAACGTAGGTCGGACTAGCGGGGCAAGGCCCAGCGTAATCCGACGACATTGTTAGCGGGTGTCAGCAGGAGCCCTCGCTTGCAAGCGAGGACCGTTACGCAGGCACGCAGCCATGCTGCGTGAATTCCCTGCTGCACCGCTTTGCGCTAAGCCGACCTACGAAATACACATATGAAATTGCAATAGTTTGTAAAGATAATTGCCTTGGGAGCAGAGCACCGGTCTTTATTGTATGATCGGGCTATGCATATCGTCCTTATCACCGGAATATCCGGCTCCGGTAAATCCGTCGCGCTCAATGTGCTGGAAGATGCCGGCTACTATTGTGTCGACAACCTGCCACCGGCCTTGCTGCCCAGCCTGGTGCAAACCCTGCTCGACGAAGGCACACCGCAACTGGCCGTCGCCGTCGATGCGCGCAGCGCCGAGTCGCTCGTCAGCCTGCCGCACAATGTGGCCCTGCTGCGCGACCAGGGGCACGACGTCAAGGTCATGTTCTTGACGGCTACCACGCATTCGCTGGTGGCGCGCTTCTCGGAAACGCGGCGCAGCCATCCGCTGTCGCACGAACTGCGTCCGAACCAGAATCCGGCCAGCCGCCGCACCCTGATCGAATGCATCTCGGAAGAACGCGAGCGCCTGTCGGCCATCGAACAGCTGGGCCACGTGATCGACACGTCGGAGCTGAGCGCCAACAAGCTGCGCGCCTGGATCAAGGATATCGTCGCCTCCGAGCGTGCACCGCTGACCCTGTTCTTCGAATCGTTCGCCTTCAAGCTGGGCGTGCCGCTGGACGCCGACTTCGTCTTCGATGTGCGGGCCTTGCCGAACCCCTATTACGACCTGGCCCTGCGCCCCCTCGACGGACGCGACGCGCCCGTGATCGCCTTCCTCGACGCGCAGCCGAGCGCGCTGGAATTGCTGGCCGACATACGCGCCTTCATCGAGAAATGGTTGCCATCATTCAAGTCCGACAACCGCAGCTACCTGACGGTGGCCCTGGGCTGCACGGGCGGCCAGCACCGCTCCGTGTACATGGCGGAACGGCTGGCGCAATACTTCGGGCCCAACGAACGCGTCGTCTTGCGCCACCGCGAACGCGCCTAGTTTAATTCAGGTGGCGCAGCGGATGCGCTTGCGCCGGCCAGACGGGAGCGAAGAAGCGCGCCACCATGGCCGCGTCGACCTCGTCCAGGCTTGATGGATTCCAGCGCGGCGCATTATCCTTGTCGACCACCAGCGCGCGCACGCCCTCGAGCACTTCGCCATGTTCGAAATTGTGGCGCACCACCGTGCGTTCCATGCGCAGGCAATCGGCCACGCCCAGGTGGGCGCCCCGCTGCAGCAATTCCAACGTCACGGACATCATCAGGGGCGAGCGCAGGCGCATGGCCGCCAAGGCCTTGCTGGCGAACGCACCGTCGTCCTGCGCCAGCGAGGCCATGATGGCTGCCACGGAGCCAGCGCTGAAATGGCGATCCAGCGCCGCGCGCGCCGTGGCCAGGGAAGAAACGCCCGCCTTGGCCTGGAACGGCGCCGCCAGGGCCTTGATCGCCACCGGCAAGGCCTCGCCCGGCGTCGATTCGAACAGGTCCAGCAGGGCCCCCACCTGCGCTTCGGGCAGGTAGACATCGGCCAGGCCCGTGTACAGGGCGTCGGCCGCGTTGATCGTCAAGCCCGTCAAGCCCAGGTACAGACCCAGCTGTCCAGCCAGGCGGGACAGGAAATAGCTGCCGCCCACGTCCGGAAACAGGCCGATATTGACTTCCGGCATGGCCATGCGCGTGCGGCCCGTGACGATGCGCAGGCAGTTGCCGGGGCTAGCTTGCGCCACGCCCATGCCCCCGCCCATCACCACGCCATCCATCACGGCAATATACGGTTTCGGATAGAAATGAATCAAATGATTCAAAGCGTATTCTTCCGTAAAGAAATCTTCCAGCAAGGCACTGCCGCCTTGCGGCGTGGCCAGGCCCGCATCGTAAAAGAAACGGATGTCGCCGCCGGCGCACAGGCCCTTCTCGCTGCTGGAGCGGATCACGACGGCGTCCACCTGGGGATCATCGCGCCAGACCAGCAGGGCCGCGCTCAGGGCGCGCACCATGTCCAGCGACAGGGAATTCAAGGCTTTCGGACGGTCGAGCACGATGTGGCCCGTGCGGTTGCGGATGGCAGTCTGGACGAAGTCGCTCATGGCAGGCAGGAAAGAAGTGAAAGTGCAAACATTCTAGCGCCTGCGCGGGGAACATTGCGTTCCGCTGGGCGCAAAAAAGGGCGCAATGTGCGCCCTTAGTTGATCACAACCGGTTGAAAGTCGCAGGCCGCTTAGGCGGGGGCGAATTCTTCTTCCGAGCTGTCTGGCAGATGCTTGATCGCCTCTTTACCGTGCCCTTGCACTTTGGTTTTGTATTTCATCACTTGCCTATCGAGCTTGTCGATCAGGGCATCGATTGCGGCGTACAAGTCTTGCGCCAGGCTTTCCACATAGACGGTCTTGCCACTCAGACGCAGGTTGACTTCGGCCTTTTGACGTTTTTCTTTCTCTTTGAGGTTATCCACGGTCAGAATCACGGCGATATCGATGACTTGATCGAAATGACGTTTCACGCGCTCCAGCTTCGTTTGTACGTATTCACGGATGGCTGGTGTCACTTCGAGATGATGTCCGCTGATGGTGAGATTCATACACACTCCTAAAGATGATCGGGTTCGTGCGGTCCATCGTATCCGGCCCGCAGAGGAACCGAAAAAAACTTACAAACACTTACGCAGGCTCACTGGCGGAATTTTTAATGCTTCCCGGTATTTGGCAACAGTACGTCGCGCAATCACCATGCCTTGTTCCCCCAGCATGTCCGCAATCTTACTGTCGGATAAAGGATTTTTAGGGTCTTCTGCTCCTGTCAGTTGCACGATCAATGCCCGTATCGCCGTCGATGACGCTTCGCCCCCCGCTTCGGTGGCGACGTGGCTACCAAAGAAATATTTCAACTCGAACATGCCGTGCGGGGTCAGCATGTACTTTTGAGTTGTTACCCGCGAGATAGTACTCTCGTGTAAACCCAGTGTATCAGCTATTTCACGGAGCACAAGGGGGCGCATGGCAACGGCCCCATGCGAGAAAAAGTTCTTTTGTCTTTCTACTATCGCCTGTGCCACGCGCAGGATGGTGTCGAAGCGCTGGCGCATATTCTTGATCAGCCACTTGGCTTCCTGCAACTGTGCGCCCATGGCACCTTCGCCCTTGCCCTGCTTGAGCAGGTTGGCGTACATGGCGTTCACGCGCAGGCGCGGCATGACGTCGTTGTTCAGGGTCACTTGCCAGCCATTGCGCGCGCGCTTGACGACGACGTCGGGCACCACGTAATCGGACACGTCAGAGGCGAACACGGCACCCGGATGCGGGTTGCATTGGCGAATCACCGTCTGCGCTTCGCGCAAGTCTTCATCGTCGCAATCGAGGGCTTTTTTCAGCTTGTTGAAATCACGCTGGGCAAACCAGGCCAGGTGCTTTTCCACGATGACGAGGGCCATGCGCCGCGTCACCATGGCAACCTGCGGCAAGCGCTTGATCTGCAGGGCCAGACATTCGGACGCATTGCGCGCGCCCACGCCGGGCGGATCGAAACTTTGCAGCAGCGCCAGGGCCGTGCGCATCTCGTCCGCGTCGATTTCCAGCTCTTCCGGCAGGCGCGCCAGGATGTCGTCGAGCGACTCTTCCAGGTAGCCATTGTCGTCGAGCGCGTCGATGATCAGCTCGACCAGCGCGCGGTCGCGCAATTCGAGCACCGTCACGCGCATCTGCTCCATCAGGTGTTCGCGCAGGGTGCAGTGATGGGCTTCCAGTTGCGGACGGGAATCTTCGTCGTCGGGCGCCTTGCCCCGGCTCGCCTCGCTCCAGTCGCTGTCGCCGCCATCCACGGCGGCCGGGCCCTCGCCCGCCTCGCCGTCAAAGGTTTCCGCTTCAGCCGGCGCCGCGGGCGCCTCCTGGCCTGGCGGCTGGGGCGGCGCTTCGGCCGGCGCGGCCGTCGAACTCAAGGCGCCATCGGACAGCAGGCGCAGCGAACGGTCGAGCGGATCGTCGAGCCGTTCGAGCAGGGGATTGTCCGTCAGCAGTTGCTCTAGTTCCTGGTGCAATTCCAGGGTAGACAATTGCAACAGGCGTATCGATTGCTGCAACTGCGGCGTCAGTGCCAGGTGCTGCGAGGTGCGCAGCTGCAATGATTGTTTCATTGGCTCACATACGGAAGTGTTCGCCCAGATAGACCCGGCGTACCGACTCGTTCGCGATGATGTCGTCGGGGCGTCCCGACGCCAGCACCGAGCCCTGGTTGATGATGTAGGCACGGTCGCAAATACCCAGCGTCTCGCGCACATTATGATCGGTGATGAGCACGCCGATATTGCGCTCCTTCAAGAAGCGCACGATGCGCTGGATCTCGATCACGGCGATCGGATCGACACCGGCGAACGGCTCGTCAAGCAGCACGAAACGGGGATCGGTGGCCAGCGCGCGGGCGATTTCCACGCGGCGGCGCTCGCCGCCCGACAGGGACAAGGCCTGGTTCTCGCGCAACTTTTCAATCTGCAAGTCGGCCAGCAATTTATCCAGACGTTCCTCGATCTCGGCCTTCTTCAGGGGGCGGCCTTCGACGGTCTGGATTTCCAGCACGGCGCGGATATTGTCTTCCACCGTCAGCTTGCGGAACACGGACGCTTCCTGCGGCAGATAGGACAGGCCCATCTGCGCGCGGCGATGGATCGGCAGGCTGGAAATGTCCACGCCGCTGATGTCGATGCTGCCGCCGTCCGACGGCACCAGGCCGACGATCATGTAGAACGAGGTAGTCTTGCCGGCGCCGTTCGGGCCCAGCAACCCCACCACTTCACCGCATTCGACTTGCAGCGAAACATCATGCACGACTTGCCGCTTGCCATAGGTTTTTTGCAGACCGCGAACGATCAGGGTGCTGCCGCAACGAGTATTGTCCATTATTTCGTTCCTGGCGCAGGCGTGGCCGGCGCTTTCTCCGCCGCCGGCGCCTTGGTCTTCGGCTGGATCACCATGCGCACGCTGCCGCCATCGGGCGTGCTGGTGCCGCTGTTGGTATTTTCCATCTGGAATACTTCCTTGCGGCTGTCATACGAGATGAACGCGCCGTTGGCCACGTCGGTCACTTTCGTGCCTTCCAGGCGCGTTACCTTGGCCTTGGAAAACAGTTTCACCACTTCCGTCTTGTTGTCGTATTCCACGCGCTCCGCTTCGCCTTCGATCCACAGGTCGCCCGCGCCATCGCGCTTCTGGCGGAAGGTGGCCAGCTTGCCGGGATCGGCCCAGAAGGTGATGAACTGGTAGCCTTGCGGGTCTTCCGTGATCAGGGCCCGGCCCGCCTTCATGGTCAGGGTGCCCTTGACCAGCACGACGTCGCCCGTCAGGGTGCGGATCTGCTTGACGTCATCGACGTGGCCGCTACGCGCCGTGATGACGGCTTCCTTCTCGGAATCGGCCTTCTCGGCATGCGCCGCGCCCATGATGCCCAGAGAAAATACGGTCAACAGCAAGATGTTCTTCATAGTATGGTTTCCTTGTTTCATTCTGTCATTTTGCCGCCGCGGCCGGGCGCGGTTTCGGCGGGAGGACCATGCGCAGCGCATTCTGCACTTCCACCTCGCCGGTGGCGTTATTGGCTTTCATGCCGATGCCATTGAGGCGCGAGGTGCCCGTCAGGATATCGACAGGCACGTCCGTTTCCATTCTTTCCTCGTCCGGAAACACCGTCAGCGCTTCCGTCTTGATCGTCAGGTTCTGCGCCTTCGGACTGGCCACGCGGTCGATCACGACATTGCGGTGCAGTTGCAGCCGGGTATTGTCCTGGTCGATGTGCGCCAGTTCCGCGTTCATGTTCAACGGCGGCATGCCCGGCGTGAGCTTGCGCACGAAGGGCTGGTCGATGTCGGACGAATCGTCGGCAGGATAATGCGTGAGCTTGGTGCCCGACACGATATAGCTGGGCTTACCCGTCAAGTCCATGCGCACCAGGCTGAAATTGGTGATGAAATAGTCGGGCTCATCCAAGTGCTTGCTGGGCATGGCATCCTGGCCATTCTTGTTCATCACTTCGAGCAGCCAAAAGCTGCCCAGCGCGACGACAACCGCGCCCAGCACGGTGAAAATGATGCGCCAGCGATGGGCGCCTCCTGGCTTACGCATAGGACTTTACTCTTTCAAATGTCACTGGCGAGGCGGCGCGCCTCACTCCAGGAACGGCGCCATGACGCGCGTATAGTTGTCCTGCGCGCGCAGCAGGAATTCGCAGATCTCGCGCACGGCGCCACGGCCGCCGCCGGCCTGCGTCACATGGTGCGCCAGGCCCTGCGCTTCCGGACGCCCGCCCGGCACGCTGACGGCAAAGCCCACGCGTTTCAGGATGGGCGCATCGATGACGTCGTCGCCGATATAGCCGCATTGCTCTTCCGTCAAGCCCGTCAGCGCCAGCAGTTCACGAAACGGCGTCAGCTTGTCGTGACCGCCCTGGTGCACGTGGGTAATGCCCAGGTCCTGCGCGCGGCGCGCCGTGATGGCCGAGCGGCGCGCGCTGATGATGGCCGTCTGCACGCCCGATTCCTGCAGCAGCTTGATGCCCAGGCCATCATACACATTAAACGTTTTCATCATCTCGCCATCGGGGCCGAAATGCAGGCTGCCGTCGGTGAGCACGCCATCGACGTCAAAGATCATCAGTTTGACCTTGGCCGCGCGTGCCAGGTTGTCCGCCACGCTGTCCATCAGATCACCTTCGCTTGCGTCAGGTCATGGATATGCAGCGCGCCCACCAGCTTGCCGTCGGCATCGACGACGAGCATCTGGTTGATGCGGAACTGCTCCATCACGGCCACGGCATCGACGGCCAGGCGTTCGGGCGCGATGCTGCGCGGCTGCGCATGCATGACGTCGCGGATCGCCACTTGCGTGAAGTCCTGCACGCGCTCGAACATGCGGCGCAAGTCGCCATCCGTAAACACGCCCACGGGACGGTTGTCGGCATCGACGATGGCCGTCATGCCCATGCCCTTCTTCGTCATTTCTTCCAGCGCCTGCAGCAGGGATGCCTCAACGGGCACCTTGGGTACGCGTTCGCCGCTGCGCATGACGTCATGCACGTGCGTGAGCAGGCGGCGGCCAAGGGCGCCGCCCGGGTGCGAGCGGGCAAAATCTTCTTCCTTGAAGCCGCGCAAGTCGAGCAAGGCCACGGCGATGGCGTCGCCCAGGGCCAGGGTGACGGTAGTGCTGGCCGTCGGCGCCAGGTTCAGCGGACAGGCTTCTTTTTCAACAGAAATATCCAGGTGCACGTCGGCCAGCTGGGCCAGGCTGGAATTCGGCTTGCCCGTCATGGAAATCAGTACGCCGCCCATGCGCTTGACGACGGGCATGATGGCCATCAGCTCGGACGATTCGCCCGAGTACGATATGGCAATAAAAGCATCGTCCGAGGTGACCATGCCCAGGTCGCCATGGGCCGCTTCGGCCGGATGCACGAACAGGGCCGGCGTACCGGTGGACGCGAGGGTGGCGGCAATCTTGCGCGCGATATGGCCGGACTTGCCGATGCCGGAGACGACGACTCTTCCTTTGCATTGGAGCAACAGCGCCACGGCGCGGCCCACGCTGTCGTCCGTGGCCAGGCGCGCGTGCAGCGCAACGATGGCGTCGGACTCGATCTGCAAGGTGGTGCGGGCTAGCGCAACGGCGCGCTCGGTCGTCGCTTGCATGTCAATTCGATCAAAAGCTTTCAGCATTGTTTTTTCATGGGTTACACTCATGCCCAAAGTATAAACGAATTAGGAAAGCAAAAAACTTGCCAGTCACAACAAACAACGATTTCCATTGACCGCACCGGGCAACCCATGTTTTCCTCGCTTGAACTGACCCTGATGTTACTCGGCAGCGCCGTGCTGGGCGTGGTCGCTTTCAGAATGTTGCATTTGCCGCCCATGCTGGGCTACCTGGCCGTTGGCATCGTCATCGGCCCCCACGCGCTGGGCCTGGCGGCCGAAAACGAGGCCAGCCATACCTTGGCCGAGTTCGGCGTCGTCTTTCTGATGTTTTCCATCGGACTCGAATTTTCCCTGCCCAAGTTCCTCGCCATGCGGCGCATCGTCTTCGGCCTTGGCATGGCGCAGGTGGTCACCACCATCATCGCCACCGTCGTCTTCGGCTGGTTCGTCGGACGCTACCTGTCCGCCTACGTCCACCTGAGCTGGCAAGCCGCGTTCGCCCTGGGTGGCGCGCTGGCCATGTCGTCGACGGCCATCGTGTCGAAAATGCTCACGGAACGGCTGGAACTCGAAAGCGAGCACGGCCGCAAGATCATCGGCATCTTGCTGTTCCAGGACTTGGCCGTCGTGCCCCTGCTGATCCTGATTCCCGCCCTCACGCGCGATTCGGACAACCTGGCCGAAACCCTGGCCTGGGCCGGCGGCAAGGCCCTGGTCGTGCTGATCTTGCTGCTGTTCATCGGCCAGAAGATGGTGCGCGGCTGGCTGACCATCGTTGCCAAGCGCCGCTCGCAAGAATTGTTCATGCTCAACCTGCTCTTGATCACCCTGGGCGCGGCGTGGATCACGGAGCGGGCCGGGCTGTCGCTGGCCCTGGGCGCATTTGTTGCCGGCATGCTCATTTCCGAGACGGAATTCAAGCACCAGGTGGAAGAGGACATCAAACCGTTCCGCGACGTGCTGCTGGGCCTGTTCTTCATCACCGTCGGCATGCTGCTCAATATCCGCGTCGTGTTTGAGAACTGGTGGCTCGTGCTGCTCCTGCTGTGCGGCCCCGTGCTGCTGAAATTTGCCCTGATCGCGGGGCTGGCCCGGCTGTTCGGGTCCAGCAACGGCGTGGCCCTGCGCACGGGTCTGGGGCTGGCGCAGGCGGGCGAGTTCGGCTTCGTGCTGCTGAACCTGGCTGGCGGCATCAAGCTGATGGACCCGTTCGTCGTGCAGGTGGTGCTGGCCTCGATGGTGCTGTCGATGCTGGTGGCGCCCTTCCTCATCGCCAAGTCCGACGCCATCGTCATGAAACTGGCGGCCAACGACTGGATGATGCAATCGCTGGCGCTGACGAAGATTGCCACGCGCACCATGGCGTCGCAGAAACACGTGCTGATCGCCGGCTTCGGGCGCAGCGGGCAAAGCCTGGCCACCCTGCTGGCGGAAGAAAAGATCGAATACCACGCGCTGGACCTGGACCCGGAACGGGTGCAGGAAGCGCAGCTGGCCGGCGCCAACGTCTCGTATGGCGACGCGGGCCGGCGCGAAAGCCTGGTGGCGGCCGGCATCTACCGGGCCAGCGCCGTGGTCATCACGTATGCCAACACGCCGTCGGCGCTGCGGTTATTGCATTTGCTCAATGAAATGGCGCCGACCTTGCCCGTCATCGTGCGCAGCCACGATGATAGCGACCTCGACCAACTCAAAAAGGCGGGCGCGGCCGAAGTGGTGCCGGAATTGATGGAAGGCAGCCTGATGCTCGCTTCACACGCGCTGATCATGATGGGCGTGCCCCTGCGCCGCGTCGTGCACCGGGTGCAGGCGGCGCGCGAGGAACGCTATGCCTCCTTGCGCGGTTATTTCCATGGCACCAGCGATGCGGGCGACGATGCCGAGCTGGAGCGCCTGCATACGGTCACCGTCAGCGACGGCGCGCATTGCGTGGACTTGCCCTTGAGTGCGATCGACGTAGCCGGCTGCGGCGCGTTTGTGACGGCGATCCGCCGCGGCCGCGGCCGCCTCGAAGTCACGCCCGAAACGCAGCTGGCCAGCGGCGACGTGGTGGTGCTGCGCGGCACGGCCGACGCCGTGGCAAAAGCGGAAACTTTACTTTTAAAATAATTAACTGCGCTGCGCCTGCCAGCTGACGACCTTGTTGCGCCCGGCCGCCTTGGCCTGGTACAGGGCCTGGTCCGCGTGCGCCACCAGTTGCTGCGCCACCGTTTCGATCGGTAGCAGGGCAGCGTCCGCTTCCAGGCTGGCCACGCCGATCGACACGCTGACCCACGCCTGCGCGCTGCCAGGCAAGTCGAACATGGTGCCGGCAATGCTGGCGCGGATGCGCTCGGCAACGAAGGTTGCGCTGTCGAGGCTGGCATCGATCAGCAGCACGACGAATTCCTCGCCGCCGAAACGGCCCAGCGCATCGGAGCGGCGCAATTCCGTGCGGATGCGCGTGGCCACTTCGCGCAGCACCTCATCGCCGCCCTGGTGGCCATGCGTGTCATTGACCAATTTAAAATGGTCGATGTCGATATACATGCATGAGATGCAATAATTCTGGCGCCGCGCGCGGGCGATTTCTTCCAGCAGCCGGCGGTCGATATAGCGGCGGTTGTAGACGCCCGTCAGGGAATCGGTCAGGCCGATGTATTTGAGCATTTCATTGCTGATCACGTTTTCCAGGCAAATGGCGATGATGGACGCCATGTGCTTGATGAAGTCCGTGCCCAGCGCAGGCGTAAAGCGCGTCACGTCGCTGCTGGCCAGGTTCAGGCTGCCGATCAGGCGCTTGTTGCGCAGCAAGGGCACCAGCGCCACGCTGCGCAGCGCATCGATGCCGGGAAAGCGGGGGCCATGCACGGCCGCGTCAAACTGTCCCAGCAGCGGCAGCGGCGGCAAGGCCGCTTCGCCTTCGGCCACGGGCTGTGGTGCGGCAAAGCCCAGCTCGGCCACGGCATGCACGAACAGCAATTGCGGGAAGGCGCTGAAATCGACGCCCAGCTTTTCCATCACCAGCACGATATCGTCATCTTCGTCGAGCAGGCTCAAGGTCACGCCGTCGAGGTCGGAAATCACGGGCAAGGTGCGGAAGATGGTGCCGATCAACTCGGGAAACGTGGACGCGCTGACGATTTCCAGGTCGAACGCCTGGTGGCGGCACATGATGTCGTGGTTGCGCTCGACCTGTTCCAGCAGATAGGCCATGCGCGCGCGCAGGGCCTGGTTTTCGGCTTCGAGGCTGGCAATGCGCGGGTCCGGCGGTATTGCTTGATTCATAGAAACCTTAAACCCTTGTATGCGGGCGCCATGCTTAAAATGCCAGTTCGAAACCGATGTCCTGCCCCACCACGATACGCTCATCGCCGCCTTCGGTGACGATGGCGTTCATGCCGAAGCAGATGGCGCCGTCGAGCTCGGGCTTGGCGCGATAGCCATGCATGACGTCGAGCGGGTCCGGGCCTGGCACGCCCGTGGCCTGGTCCACCGACGGGATCGGGCAGCGCGAGCACGGCTTGACGGGTTTCAAGGTGGTCGCGCCGAATTGCAGGAAGTCGGCGTAGTCTTCCTCGAAGGCGCCGATATCGCCGATGACGAGGTTGGGGCGGAAACGGTTCATCGGCAATGCCTCCCGGCCAGCCGCGCGCAGCTTGTCATTCACGTCATCGAGCGAGGCATTGCCCGCGATCAGCACCGGATAACCATCGGCAAACATGGTCTCGGCAGCCACGCCATTGGTCCATGTGGTGCTGGTGGCGCGCACCACGTCCGGGTGAAAGCGCGCCAGGCGGCACGGCACGCCGATGGCATTGGAAAACCAGGTGGCCGTGACGTCGTCGCAATCGTAGGCGCGCACGCTATCGTCCCACACCTGCACCTCGAGCATGGGCGCCAGTTGCGGATGCGGCAAGCCCAGCTCGATTTCCAGGCGCAGCATGCCCGGCGCGCGCAATTCCAGGGTGGTAGCCTTGATGGACGGCACGATCAGCGCCATGCGCGGATATTCGCGCTGGGTCAGGAAGCGGCCCTGCTCATCGACCACCATCCATTCGCGGTCGAACACGTGTTCGCTCATCAGCCCTGAACGCGTCAGGACCGCCTCGCGCAAATGGATGCCGGCGCACGATTTGATGGGATACAGAATGATGTCGGACAGGATGGCCATGAACCGGAGACAGTGTTGCTGCTTCTGTCAGGAAGTTATTCAGAGGCGAAGTATGGCAGCAAAGCGGGCAAGCGTAAATCAGCCAGGCCCAGCCGATGAGGCTGGCCTGGCGCGGCAAGGATCAATACGTGTAGAAAATACGCTGGATTTCTTGCGTGCTGTTCGTTTTGGTCAGGGCCAGCATCAGCAGGATGCGGGCTTTTTGCGGGTTCAGGGTGTCGGAGACGACGCTGTCGAGTTCATCGTCGTTCGCTTCGCCATTGCGCGCCACGATACCTTGGCCGACGCGGCTCGAACGCACGATCAGCACGCCCTTCTGGCGCGCTTCCACCAGGGCCGGCTTCATTTGCGCGGCCACGCTGCCATCGCCCACGCCAGCGTGGATGATGCCCTTGGCGCCAGCGGCGATGAAGGCGTCCATGCCGACACGGTTCATGTTGGCGTAGCCATAGACGATGTCCACTTGCGGCAGGGCATCGAGCTTGCTGATGTCAAATTCCGTTTCCAGGGTGTGCTTGCGCGTCGACTGGCGGTAGAAGTAAGGCTTGCTGCCCTGGATGTAACCGAGCATGCCCAGTTCCGGCGACTTGAAGGTGTCGGTCGTCGAAGTGTTGGTTTTGCTCACTTCACGCGCGGCGTTGATCTGGTCGTTCAAGGCGACCAGCACGCCCTTGCCCACGGCTTCCTTGCTACCGGCCAGCAACACGGCGTTGTACAGGTTGATCGGACCGTCAGCCGAGATGGCCGTTGATGGACGCATGGCGCCCACCACGACGACCGGCTTGTGGCTTTTCACGGTCAGGTTCAGGAAATACGCCGTTTCTTCGATGGTGTCCGTGCCGTGCGTGACGACCACGCCGTCGACGTCGTTCGAGGCCAGCAGCACGTTGATGCGCTTGGCCAGGGTCAGCCAGTGGCTGTTGCCCATGCTTTCACTGGCGATCTGGAATACTTGCTCGCCTTTTACGTTTGCCACTTTCTTCAGTTCCGGCACGGCCGCGATCAGGCGCTCGACGCCGACGGTGGCCGAGGTGTAGCCGACGGTGGTCGTGCTGTCGGCGCCGCTGCCGGCGATGGTGCCGCCTGTTGCCAGGATCACCACGTTCGGCAACTTGACAGCCGCCTGTTGCGCGCGCGCAGGGGAGGCTGCGACAAAACCCATCAGCAAGGTAGCCAGCATCAGCTGTGCACAAGAATGAAATTTACGTGAAAACATGGTGCTCCTGTTCGGTGATGTGTCAAAGATAACAAAGTCGTGTGCAAATTATATGTCATCAGTGCTACAAAAAAGCCCCGATTCGCGCGTTCTGCGCAAACGTGCGCCCCTTCCCATACGCTACAGTGGCGCCATGTCCACACTCCTGCACATCCGGTCTCGCCTCGTCCTGCCGTTCGTCCTGATGGCGCTGGGCGCCTGCGCCACGCAAATCGAACTGCGCACGGCGGCGCAACAGGAGCAGTTCGCGCGGGAAGCGGCCAGCCAGGGCGACTGGACGCAAGCCATGCGCAACTACGCGGACGCCGCCGATAATGTCGAACTGGGCCATGGCGATCCCGCTTGGCAGGCGCGGCTGCACCACGAGGCGGGACGGGCCGCCAGCGCCGCCTGCCGCGACGACGCGGCCGCCTTTCATTTCCGCAGCGCCATCGCGCTGGCAAAGAAAAGCGGCCAATCGAGCGCCCTCAGCGACAAGGCGCTGGACTCGCTGCTCGCCGGCAAACCTTGCGCCGTGCCCCGATGAACGCCGCGCGCGCATTGCTGGCGGCATCGGCCTTCTGCTTCGCCATGGCGCCGGCCCGCGCCGCCGAAGCACCGCTGCCATTATGGGAAGCGGGCGTGTTTGGCGGCACGGCCGTCACGCCCGCCTATCCGGGCGCCAGCGAACGCTCGACGCGCAGCCTGGCCCTGCCCTATCTGATTTATCGCGGCAAAGTCTTGCGCGCCGACCGCTCCGGCGTGGGCGCGCGCCTGTTCGACACGGAGCGCCTCGACTTCGATATCGGTTTTGCCCTGTCCTTGCCGGCCCGCTCCAGCGACGTGCCGGCCCGGCGCGGCATGCCGGACCTGGGCACCCTGGTGGAATTTGGCCCGCGCCTGAAAATCAAGCTGGCCGAACCCACGCAGCACAGCCGCCTGGGGCTGGAACTGCCCTTGCGCGCCGTCATCGAAGCGCGCGGCGGCCTGCGACGCCAGGGCGCCACGTTCGAGCCGCGCCTCGTCTACGCGCTGCAAGGCGAACAGCAGGCCTGGCATGTCGACGCCAGCCTGGGCGCCATGCTGGGCAATGCCGCCATCAACGATTACTTATATGGCGTGGACCCCGCGTTTGCCACCGCTCAGCGCCCCGCGTATGCGGCAAAAAGCGGGCTGATGCTCACACGGCTGAGCCTCGGTGCTTCGTACCGGCTACAACGGGACTGGCGCGCCTTTGCCTTTGTACGCTACGACAACTACACGGGTGCCGCCAACCGCGCCAGCCCCCTGCTGCGCCAGAACAGCGGAACCTCGGCCGGCATCGGGCTGATGTGGACGTGGCGACGCTCGGAGAGCCTGGCGCGGGGCCGTGAAGACTAGAAAATCGCCCCAGCGCAGACATGCTGGCCATGCGGGCAATAAAAAACCCTGCAAATCAATGACTTGCAGGGTTCTCGGTGGCGCCATACGGGAGCGCGTCGGGGTTAGACGTTGAACAGGAAGTTCAGCACGTCGCCATCCTTGACCACGTATTCCTTGCCCTCGGCGCGCATCTTGCCCGCTTCCTTGGCGCCCGCTTCGCCCTTGTAGGCGATGAAGTCGTCATAGGCGATGGTTTGCGCGCGGATGAAGCCGCGTTCGAAGTCGGTGTGGATCACGCCGGCCGCTTGCGGCGCCGTGGCGCCCACGGGAACGGTCCACGCGCGCACTTCCTTCACGCCTGCCGTGAAGTAGGTTTGCAGGCCCAGCAGCTTGTAGCCGGCGCGGATCAAGCGGTCCAGGCCTGGCTCTTCCATGCCCATGTCGGCCAGGAAAGCACCCTTGTCGGCGTCGTCCAGGTCGGCGATTTCCGCTTCCAGCGCGGCGCAGATAGCGACGATGGGGGCGTTTTGCGATTGCGCATAGGCCGTCAGCTGGTCCAGCAGCGGGTTGTCCGTGAAGCCCGAATCGGACACGTTGGCCACGAACATGGCCGGCTTGGCCGTGATCAGGCACAGCGGCTTGATCAGTTCCATTTCGTCGGCATCCAGGCCCATCGCGCGCACGGGTTTGGCGTCGTTCAGGTAAGGCATCATGCGTTCCATGATGGCCAGCAGCTTGGCCGCGTCCTTGTCGCCCGAGCGGGCTTTCTTGTTTTCGCGGTGGATGGCTTTTTCCACGGTGCCCATGTCGGCCAGCGCCAGTTCGGTCTGGATGACTTCGATATCGTCGAGCGGGTTGATCTTGCCGGCCACGTGGATGACGTTGTCATCTTCGAAGCAGCGCACGACGTTGACGATGGCGTCCGTTTCGCGGATGTGCGACAGGAACTGGTTGCCCAGGCCCTCGCCCTTCGATGCGCCCGCCACCAGGCCGGCGATGTCGACGAATTCCACGATGGCGTTGACCATGCGTTCCGGCTTGACGATGGCGGCCAGCGCATCCATGCGCGGATCCGGCACTTCGACGACGCCGACGTTCGGCTCGATGGTGCAGAACGGATAGTTTTCAGCCGGGATGCCGGCTTTCGTCAGTGCATTGAACAGGGTGGACTTGCCGACGTTCGGCAAGCCGACGATACCGCATTGGAGACTCATGGAAAACCTTTAATAATCAAAGCACATGGCGCCGTCTATCGGCGTGCTTGCCGTGCTGTTAGGGAAAACGGGCGATGGTTCGCCCTTTTCCGGGGATAGTGCGTGTGCTGCGTTTCAAGGGGTCAATTGTACCCGTGTCCCGCGCGCTTCAAAAGCCCGATGATGGGCAAATGGCGCCAAAACAGCCGCATCGTGACGCCATCAGGCCCTGTTCTCAGGCCGTATGCAGTTTCATGGTCGCCGCCTCGAACTTGCCTTCGACGATCTGCGGCATCACCTGCAACGATTTTTCGATCGCTTGCTCGATCAGTTCCTGGTCTTCGCGGCGCGGGCGGTGCAGCACGAAGTCGGCCACCTGCTGCTGCAGGCTCAGGGTGCGCGGGTGGCCGATGCCCAGGCGCAAGCGCCAGTAATCCTGCGTGCCCAGCGCGGCCGTGATGTCTTTCAAGCCATTGTGGCCGCCGGCCGAGCCGCCCTTTTTCAGGCGCGCGATGCCGGGCATCAGGTCGAGTTCGTCGTGCACGACGAGCACTTCATCGGCGGCGATCTTGAAGAAGCGCGCCAGCGCACCCACGGACTGGCCCGAGCGGTTCATGAAGGTCAGCGGTTCGAGCAGCCAGACTTCCTTGCCGCCTATCGACGTTTTCGCCAGCATGGCGTTATAGCGCGAGTCGCGCTGCAAACGCGTGCCGGGCAAGCTATTGGCAAGATTGTCCACCAGCCAGAAGCCGGCATTGTGGCGGGTTTGTTCGTATTCGGGTCCCGGATTGCCGAGGCCGACGATCAGGCGTATGGGCATGGCTGTGTCTGCAATGTAAAAGAAAGCATTATCGGTGAAAACAGGCAGAAAAAAACCCGCGCGGCGAACCTGGCGGGTTTTTCCTTGCGACTACCGCATTGCTGCGGCGGCAAAATTACTTCTTGTCAGCAACAACTTCAGCAGCAGCGGCTTCAGCAGCAACGTGGCCAGCCGGTACCGAAGCGGTAGCGATGGTCAGGTTGGCGCCGTGGGTGACAGCGGTCACGCCAGCTGGCAGGACCAGGTCGCCTACGTGCAGCGAGTGACCAACGTCGATGTTCGACAGGTCAACGTTGATGAATTCTGGCAGCTGGCCTGGCAGGCAAGCGACTTCGATTTCGTTGGCAACGTGGCTGATGGTCGCGCCGTGCAGTTTGACTGCTGGGGAAACGTCAGCGTTCGTGAAGTGCAGGGCAACTTTCACGTGGACAGGCTGCGATGCGTCAACGCGCTGGAAGTCAGCGTGCAGAACCAGTTGTTTGTATGCGTGGACTTGGAAGTCGCGCAGCAGAACTTGCTGGGAAACGCCGTCGATTTCCAGATCCAGGATCGACGAGTGAAACACTTCTTTTTTCAACGCGTGGTACAGGGCGTTGTGATCCAGCGAGATCAGTACCGGGGCTTCAGTGCCGCCGTAAACGATACCAGGGGTTTGGCCGGAAATGCGCAGGCGGCGGCTCGCTCCGGAACCTTGCAATTCGCGTTTGAATGCGATAACTTTCATGTGATACTCCAAGAAGAACAAGGCTTGCGCCTTGTGTTATGAAGATTCCCGCGACCAGGAATCCTCGAAAATGGGGTGCAAAAACACCCCGAAAATTAAAACACTGCGGCGCAACAGGCAAAAAGCCGGTCGCGCCGCAGGCATTACGTCTGTTACTGCTGATCGAATCAGTCGATGAACAGCGAGATGACGGAGTCACCCTTGATGATGCGTTTGAACGTCTCGGCCAGCAGCGGCGCGCACGTCAATTGACGGATCTTGCCGCAGGCCAGGGCCGCTTCGGACAGGGGAATAGTGTCGGTCACGACCAGCTCGTCGAGTGGCGAAGCCGAAATACGGTCGATCGCCGGGCCCGACAGCACCGCGTGCGTGCAATACGCCACGACCTTTTTCGCGCCGCGCTCTTTGAGCACTTCGGCAGCCTTGGTCAGGGTGCCTGCCGTGTCGACCATGTCATCCATGATCACGCAGTTGCGACCTTCGACTTCACCGATGATGTTCATCACTTCGGACACGTTCGCTTTTGGACGACGCTTGTCGATGATGGCCAGGTCGCAGCCCAGGCGTTTTGCCAGGGCGCGCGCACGTACCACACCGCCGACGTCCGGCGACACCACCAGCAGATCCTGGTAGTTTTTCTTTTGCAGGTCGCCCAGCAAAATTGGCGAAGCGTAAATATTGTCGACTGGGATATCGAAGAAACCTTGAATCTGGTCGGCGTGCAAGTCCATGATCAGGACGCGCTCGACACCGGCTTCTTCCAGCATGTTCGCCACCACCTTGGCCGAAATCGCCACACGCGCGGAGCGCGGACGACGGTCTTGGCGGGCGTAGCCGAAGTAAGGAATGGCGGCGGTGATGCGGCCGGCGGAAGCACGTTTCAAGGCATCAACCATCAGCATGATTTCCATCAGGCTGTCGTTGGTTGGAGCACAGGTGGATTGCAAAACAAAAACATCCTTGCCGCGTACGTTTTCGTTAATCTCGACCATTACTTCGCCGTCGGAGAATTTCGAAACGTTTGCTTTACCGAGAGGGATGCCGAGGTTTTTTGCGACCCCCTCTGCCAACGCTGGATTCGCGTTGCCGGTAAAAACCATCAGGTTTTCGTAAGCCATGGGAGTCCCAAGAGGTGATATAGAAGTCTTGAAAAGCACTAACCGGGCATAGGCCCGGTCAGTCATTGTTTAGAATATGCCGCGTGGCGACACATCTGCTTTTTCCCGCACTGGACGCCAACTTCGCATCGACAGACTACGGTGAAAGGGTGGCAGGGGAAGAAGGATTCGAACCTTCGCATGCTGGAATCAAAATCCAGTGCCTTAACCAGCTTGGCGATTCCCCTACGTTACTGACTGCTTGCCGTCATGTTGGCCAGTATTATACCGACTATTTGACGCTAAGCAAAATCTTTTTTTTCTCTCTACAACATGGTGAGCATCGGGTGGCGGCTCAGCGCTTTTGCCTTCCAGGCGATCCAGACTGATGGCACATTGCTGAGCACCGCATCCGCTTCTTCCTGACTGCCAAACGCACCAAACACACAAGCACCGGAGCCAGTCATCCTGGCCTCACCGTAAGCACCCAGCCATTCTACCGCATCTGCTACCGGCTTGAAAAGACTGCATGCTACTTGCTGTAAATCATTCTTACCAAACCCGCCCGCATCGTTTTCTTCTGCGAGGTGCCTGGAAAAGTCCGCTATTGTGACGGGTTCGGTATTTCTCGTCAAGCCTTCCGCACAAAAAATTGCGGCGGTCGGCACTTGCACGCCAGGCTCGATCACCACATACCAGCATTCGGGCGTGGCGACGGGCTGCAGGGCCTCGCCCACGCCTTCGGCAAAGGCATTCTCGCCAAAGATGAAAAACGGGATATCGGCGCCCAGCGGCAAGCCCAGCGCCATCAATTCCTCGCGCGTCAAACCGGCCTGCCACAGGCGGTTCAAGGCCATCAAGGCCGTGGCCGCGTCGGACGACCCTCCGCCCAGCCCGCCGCCCATCGGCAACACCTTGTCGATGGCGATATCGACGCCGCGCGGCAAGGCGCCCGTGCGGCGCAGCACTTCGGCCTGCAGCAGCCTGGCGGCGCGGATGATCAGGTCCTGCTCCTGCGGCACGCCAGCGAGCGCCGTCACGCGGCGGATCAGCGTATCGTCGCGCAACGCGAAGTGCAGGGTGTCGCCATGGTCGAGCAACTGGAACACCGTCTGCAGCAGATGGTAGCCGTCGGCGCGGCGGCCGTTGACGTGCAAAAAGAGGTTCAGCTTGGCCGGCGCGGGGCAGTTATTCAGGGTCGTCAACGTCATTGTGCTTGAGCGGATGGGGCGGGATCGAGCACGATGCGCAGCGACACGGCATCGGCCTGCGCGCTGGCATTGCGTTCGGCATCGATACGCCGCGGTTGGGGCAAGGCGCCCGGTGTATTGTCGGACGCATTTTGCCCTACTTCTTGCCACGACACATAGCGCAGGCGCCAGCCGTCTTTCGTCGTCACGCTGTCGTTGGCCGGCGAAGCGGCGAAGCGCTTGCCATCGGCGCCCACGGCATAGCCCTGCAGCCAGTCGCGCAAGCCCGACACGGGCAAGGACCAGCCCAGCATCTGCGCGCTCAATGTATCGACATCGGGCGCGCTGCGCGGCGCCTTGCCGCTTTGCGTCAGCACGGCCTGCTGCGGCGTGACGGCGATCGTCGCCAGGGTGCTGCCGACGGGCGAATACAAGGTCACGTCCGTGCGCTGCGCCGTCTGCTGCCAGTTGAAATTGACGGTGGCCGATTCCGGCTTGTCATCCTTCTGGTACACGACGTTCAGGCGGCCCGTCAGTTCGACCTGCTCGCGGTAGGGGGCGACGGCCGCAGCCGATGGCGCGGCGCCGGACGAAAAGGGGGAGGTCAGGGTCGAGCAGGCCGAGAGGGACAGGCAAAGGGCGGTGAGAGCAAAGAGGTTTTTTGACATGGGAAATTTTTTGAGTCCACCCCAAGTGCAAAACCCGAGGTCAGACTCCGAAGGTCTGACCCCGGCATTTGTCCTTGGGGTCAATAATCACAAACTGACATTCAAGCGCGCCAGGGTACTTTTCAGCGCATCGTTTTTCGGGTCCTTGCCTTGCGCTTCGCGCCACAGCTTTTGCGCTTCGGCCTTGTCGCCCTTCTGCCACAGCACTTCGCCCAGGTGGACGGCGATTTCCGGATCGCTGCGCACGGCATAGGCGCGGCGCAGCGCGTTTTCCGCCGCGGCCAGGTTACCCATGCGGAATTGCACCCAGCCCATGCTGTCCATGATGAAGGGGTCGCCCGGCGCCATCTGCAAGGCTTTCTCGATCAGCGCATGGGCTTCCTCCAGGCGCAGGCCCCGCTCGGCCAGCGAATAACCGAGCGCGTTGTACGCGTGCTGATTGTCCGGCGCCAGCGCCATCACGCGGCGCAGGCTCGCTTCCATCAGCTCGAATTTGTCCAGGCGCTCGGCCAGCAAGGCGTAGTCGTACAGCAGTTCCGGATTGTCGGGGAAGCGCAGCAAGGCGTTTTCCAGCACCGTGTACGCGCTTTGCACGTAGCCGGCATCGCGCAGGAATTGCGCGTCGACCAGCAGTACCTGCGCCTGGCTGGCCGGATCGTCCGTTTCAATTTCCGTCAGCGCCTTGCGTGCCGCATCGAGATTGCCGCCGCGGGCGATCAGCTGGGCGCGGCGCAAGCGCGCCTCGACATAGCCGGCCGACGCGCTGTTGTCGACCTTGTCCAGCCAGGCGATGGCGCCCGCCGTGTCGCCGCGCGTCTCGGCGATCTGCGACAGTATCATCAGGGCCTTGAACGGATCGCGCGTGTCGCCGGGATTTTTCTCCAGCACGGCCAGGAAGCGCTTGAAGTACTGCTCGGCGCCCTTGGTGTCTTCCAGCTGCAGCGCCACGATGCCGAGCGCATACAGGCCGCCCACGTTATCGGGCTGGCTTTTCAGCAGCAGCAGGAACTGCTCGCGCGCCGGCTCCAGCTGCTTCTGCTCGACCAGCAGGCGCGCATACGCGCCGCGCACCTCGACGGCGTCCGGGTTCTTTTGCAGGAAAGCGGCCAGCACCTTGTTTGCCGCCTCGGGTTCGCCCGTCACCTGCGCCAGGGTCAGCGCGGCCAGTTCCGAGTTCGGCTTGATGGCCAGCGCCTTGTTCGCCTCACGGATGGCGCGCTCACGCTCGCCGATCGACAAGGCGCCCTGCGCCAGCACCAGGTGCGCTTCGAACATGTCGAGGTAAGGCTCCACCAGGCGCGTCACCATCGAATACGCATACAGCTTGTCATTCGAGCGCGACAAAATCTGCTGCATCTGGAACAGGGCCACGCCACGCGCACCCGGTGGCGCATTGGCCAGGCGTTCGGCGAAGATCGGCTCCGCTTCCTCGATCTTGTCCGTCAACACGACAAAGCCGAGGAAGAATTGCGTTGCCTCGTCCGATTCGGGCGCCAGTTCGCGCCACAGGCGGATGGCCGCCAGCGCTTCGGGTCCCTGCTTGGCGGCCAGCGCCATTTCGGACGCGCGGCGCGCCAGGCGGGGATCACGCGTCTGCTGCGCCGCCACCATCATCGTCACGTAAGGCCCTTGCCACTGGCCGCTCTTGAATTCCATTTCTGCCTTGGTCAGCTTGTACAGCAGGTCGCTGCTCAACTCGACCTTGGGCAAGCCGTCTGCCTTGGACTCGACGCCCTCTTCCTGCGGCGCTGCGGACGCGGCCGCAGCGGGGCTGGCCGCCCCCTCGACAGGGGCGACAGGCGTCTGTGCCATGGCATGCGTGGCCATCAGGGCGGACAAGGTTACAATGGCGAAAGCGTTTTTCAAAGGCTGATCCTGGCTAAACGGCAAAGTTTGATTCTACGCCCAACGCGGCTATCGCGTACTTCACGTATGTAACGAAATATATACATCGTGGCGGCGTCACTTGCCCGGGCCTGCCCTCGGCCAGCAAGCCGCCTGTTTTTTACCCGGTTTTCAACCATTCGAGCCCTATGCCAGAATTGCCAGAAGTCGAAGTCACACGGCGCGGTGTCGCGCCCCACCTCGAAGGGCGCGCCGTGCGCTCCGTCGTGCTGCGCCGCGACGGCCTGCGCTGGCCCTTCCCCCCTGCCCTGGGCGACCAATTATCGGGGCAAACCATCGGCCTGACGGGGCGCCGCGGCAAATACCTGCTGATCCACTTCCGCCACGGCACCCTGATCATCCACCTGGGCATGTCGGGCCATTTGCGCGTGCTGCCAACGGGGACGGAAGCGCAGAAGCACGACCATTTCGACCTCGTCGTGGAAGACGCGCAAGGGGGCAGCCAGGTGCTGCGCATGACGGACCCGCGCCGCTTCGGCGCCGTGCTGTGGCACGACGAGGCCGACGGTCCGCTCGACGGCCACGCGCTGCTGCGCGGCCTGGGCACGGAACCGCTGGAAGGCGGCTTCACGGGCCAGCTGCTGTTCGAAAAAACGCGCAACAAGGGCACCAATATCAAGCAGGTGCTGATGGCGGGCGACATCGTCGTCGGCGTGGGCAATATCTATTGTTCCGAAAGCCTGTTCCGCGCGGGGATCAACCCGAAGACGCCGGCCCGGCGCATCGGCCTGGCCCGCTACGAAAAACTGGCGCAAGCGATCCGCGACGTGCTGGCCGAAGCCATCGTGCAAGGCGGCAGCACCCTGCGCGACTTCATCGGCGTGAACGGCCAGTCCGGCTACTTCCAGCAGACGTATTTCACGTACAACCGCGCGGGCAAGCCATGCCGCGTCTGCGGCGCGCCTATCCGCCAGATCGTGCAGGGACAGCGTTCCACGTTCTACTGCGTGAACTGTCAAAAGTAAAGGGGACCTGATGGTCAGAGATTTGGAACAATACAGCGCATGGCGGCAGGACGTGCAGGCCGCCTTGCAGGCATACCGGCAAGCCGCCAGCGCGGCGGGCCTGGTTGACGGCGCGTCCGCGCTGCGCCTGGCGCGCTGTGGCTCCCGCCTGCTCGACGACCGTTTATCCGTTGCCTTCGTGGCGGAATTTTCGCGCGGCAAATCCGAGCTGATCAACGCCATCTTCTTTGCCGGCTACGGCCAGCGCATCCTGCCTTCGGGCGCGGGCCGCACCACCATGTGCCCCACCGAGCTGCTGTACGACGCGGCCTGCCCGCCCTCGATCCGGCTGCTGCCCATCGAGACGCGCGCGCAGAACCTGTCAACCAGCGACTACCGCGACCTGCCCGCCGCCTGGACCGTCCTGCCCCTGAACATCGAAGCGGGCGGCGACATGCAGGAAGCGATCCGCCAGGTCAGCCTGACGAAAAAAGTCAGCGTCGAGGAAGCGGCGCGCTACGGCCTGTACGACGCTGGCGACGCGGACGCCCACGCCATGCTGGACGAGGACGGCCAGGTGGAAATCTCCATGTGGCGCCACGCCATCATCAACTTCCCCCATCCGCTGCTGAAACAGGGCCTGGTCATCCTCGACACGCCGGGTCTGAACGCCATCGGCACGGAACCGGAACTGACCCTGAACCTGATCCCGAATGCGCACGCGGTGCTGTTCATCCTGGCGGCCGACACGGGCGTCACGCGCAGCGATATCGAGGTATGGCGCAACCACATCGGCGCCGGCGCGGGGCGCCTGGTGGTGCTCAACAAGATCGACAGCATGTGGGACGAATTGCGCGGCGATGCCGAGGTGGCGCAAGCGATCGAACGCCAGCAGGCCAGCGTCGCGCATCTGTTGACGCTGGATGCGGGCCAGGTGTTTCCCGTCTCGGCGCAAAAGGCCCTGGTGGGCAAGATCAACGACGATGCGGCGCTGCTGGAAAAGAGCCGCCTGCAGGCGCTGGAAACGGCCCTGTTCGAGGAGCTGATCCCGGCGCGCAAGGAGATCATCCGGCGCCAGCTGGCGTTCGACTTGGACGCCATCGAAGCGGCGCAGCAGGTGCAGGCGGCGGCCCGCGCGCGCGGCATCGCCGAGCAGCTGCATGAGCTGCACAGCCTGCGCGGCAAGAACCAGAGCGTGATCGCGCACATGATGCGCCGCGTCGATATCGAGAAGAAGGAATTCGACAGCAGCCTGTTCAAGCTGCAGGCGACGCGCGCCGTGTTTACCCGTCTGTCCACGGAGCTGTACACAAGCCTGGGCATGGACATCGTGCGCGACGATATCGATGGCGTGCGCGCCGCCATGCAGCGCAGCCGCTTCTTCACGGGCCTGCGCGAAGCCGTGCGCCAGTATTTCGAGCGCATCGCCAGCAACCTGGACCGCTCGGAAGGCAAGACGGCCGAGATCACGGAAATGATGAACGTGATGTACCGCAAATTCGCCTCGGAACACGGCCTGGCGCTGGCCTTGCCGATGCCGTTCTCGCTGGCCCGCTACCGCCAGGAGATCGCCGACATCGAAGCCGTCTACCATAAGCAGTTCGGCACGGCGACCCTGCTCACCACCAGCCGCGTCGTGCTGATGGAAAAATTCTTCGACACTATCGCCTCGCGCGTGCGCCGCAGTTTCACCAACGCCAACGACGACGCCAGCGCCTGGCTGAAAGTCATCATGGCGCCGCTCGAAGCGCAGATCGTCGAGTACAAGGAACAGCTGAAACTGCGCTTTGCCTCGATCCAGCGCATCCACGACGCCACGGGCAGCCTGGAACAGAAAATCGCCGGCTTCGAGGCCAGCCTGGCGGCGCTCGAACGCGACAAGGCGCGGCTGGCACAGTTGCTCGCTGCCTTGCGCGCGGCCAGCGCAACATAGATAACAGAACACTGGAACCCTGCATGAAACGTCTGCTGCATCCGCTCTCGCCCGCCACGGGCGCGGCACCTTTGGAAGATTACGTCGACCCGACTTTTTCCGCCACCGTCATCGCCTGGCAAAAGCAGCACGGCCGCCACGCGCTGCCATGGCAAAACACGCGCGACGCCTACCTGATCTGGCTGTCCGAAATCATGCTGCAGCAAACGCAGGTCACGGCCGTACTCGGCTACTACGCGCGCTTTCTCGAACGCTTCCCCACCCTGCGCGATCTGGCGGCAGCCCCGGTGGAAGACGTGATGGCGCAGTGGAGCGGCCTCGGTTACTACACGCGGGCGCGCAACCTGCACAAGTGCGCGCAGCGCGTGGTGGCCGAATACGACGGCGTGTTCCCCAGCGATCCGGCCCTGCTGGCCGAGCTGCCCGGCATCGGCCGTTCGACGGCGGCCGCCATCTCCGCGTTTTCCAGCGGCACGCGCGCGGCCATCATGGACGGCAACGTCAAGCGCGTATTCGCGCGCACCTTCGGCATCGATGCCTATCCCGGCGAAAAACGGGTCGAGGAAGCCATGTGGCGCCGCGCCGAAGCACTGCTGCCGGAAACCGGCATCGAAGCCTACACGCAGGGCCTGATGGACTTCGGCGCCACCCTGTGCACGCGCAGCAGCCCCGATTGCGGCCGCTGCCCCTTGCAGCCGCGCTGCGTGGCCTACGCCACCGGCCGCACCAAGGATCTGCCTGTGCGCAAACCGAAGAAAACCAGCCCGGAAAAACACGCCGTCATGCTCGTCATCATCGACGATGGCCAGGTGCTGCTGGAACAGCGTCCCGGCTCGGGCATCTGGGGCGGCTTGCTGTCCCTGCCCGAACTCGATGGCCACGTGCTGGCCGATGCAGACTCTCCCCGTGCCATCGACCAGGATGCGCTGGCGCGCGCCGTGGCGCCGTTCGGCGAGATCGAATCGCAGGAACGGCTGCTGCCCATCGCGCACGTCTTCACTCACTACAAGCTGCACATCGTCCCCTGCCGCATCACGCTGGCGCGCCGTCTGGCACTGGCCGGGGAAGCGACGCACGTCTGGTACGACGGCGCGAAAATCGCGGACGCGCCACTGCCCGCACCGATCAAGAAACTGCTGCTGGACCTGTTCGGCGATGCGCGTTCGGCACAGCGCAGCATGTTCTAGTGCGTTTTTTACTGTTCGCGCTGGCGGCGCTGTGTCTGCACGGCGCGCAAGCGGATGACGCACTGCCAGAGGTCCGCATTGGCGTGCTGGCCTACAAGGGCGGCGACGCCGTGCAGCAGGACTGGTCTTACGTGACGCGCCACCTGCAGGCCAGCATACCCGGCATCCGTTTCATCCTGGCCGACTACGACCAGGCGGGCCTGACGCGCGCCGTGCAGTCGCAAACGATCACCTTCGCCATCACCAGCAGCGGTCATTACGTGGCGCTCGAACACAGCGACGGCGCCAGCCGCATCGCCACGCTGGAGTCGCCGTGGACGGACTCGCCGCGCCAGGCCATCGGTTCGGCCATCGTCGTGCGCAGCGCGTCGCCCTTGCATGACCTGGCCGACCTGGCGGGCAAGAATGTGATGGCCGTGGCGCCCGACGCCTTTGGCGGCTACCAGATCGCCGCGCGCGAACTGCGCGAAGCGGGTGTCGATCCCGCGCACGATTTTGCCAGCCTGCGCTACAGCGGTTTTCCCTCGCAGCAGATCGTCGACGCCGTACGGGCCGGACGCATGGATGCGGGCATCGTGCGCACTTGCCTGCTCGAACAGATGGTGGCGCGCGGCGAAGTGCGCGCCGAGGAACTGCGCGTGATCACCACGCGCCCGATTCCCGGCTTTCGCTGCGCCAGCTCGTCGCGGCTGTATCCGGACTGGCCCTTCGTGGCCCTGCGCCAGACGCCGCCCGCGCTGGCAAAAAAAGTGGCGCAAGCCCTGCTGGCCATGCCGCGCACCAGCGAAGGCTACAGCTGGACGGTGCCCAGCGATTATCAGATCGTCGATGAACTGTTCCGCGACCTGCGCATCGGTCCCTACGCCTATCTGGACAAGCTGACGTTCGAGACGGCGCTGCGCCGCTACTGGGGCTGGATGCTGCTGGTGCTGTCCCTGCTGGTCGCCTGGGCCGTGCATACGGTGCGCGTGGAATACCTGGTCAGCCGGCGCACGGAGCAATTGCGCGCGGCCCAGCACCAGCAGCGCGCGCTGGAAGAACAGGCGCGCCAGCGCCAGGCCACGCTCGACCACACGGCGCGCCTGGCCATCCTGGGCGAGATGGCCAGCGCCATCGCGCACGAATTGAACCAGCCGCTGGCGGCCATCGGCAATTTCGCGCGCGGCATGGCGCGCCGCATCACGGCGGGCCGGCTCGACGCGGCGCCGCTGCTCGACGGCGCGCAGGAAATCGCCACGCAAAGCGAACGCGCAGGCGCCATCATCCGCCACATCCGCGCGATGGCGCAAAAGCGCCCCGCGCACAGCACGCCCTTCGCCCTGGCCGGCGCCGTGGAGCAAGCCGTATCGCTGTTCCGCGCGGCCCACCCACACGCCCATATCAGCTGGAACCACGACGGCGCCAGGTTTGCGCCGCGCGTGCTGGCCGACCCGCAGCAAGTGCAGCAGGTGCTGCTCAATCTGCTGAAAAATGCGCTCGATGCGCAGGTGGAAAACGGCAATCCGCAGCAGCCGATCGGCGTGCTGCTGCACCGCGAAAACGGCGCCTGCATGGTAGCCGTGCGCGACGCGGGATGCGGCCTGCCGACAGCGCAGATGGCGCGATTGTTCGAACCGTTCTTTACCACCAAAGCCGAAGGCCTGGGACTGGGCATGTCACTCAGCAAAAGCATCATCGAATCGTTCGGCGGCAGCCTGTCGGCGCACGCCAACGCTGATGCGCCAGGCTTGACGGTCTGGTTCCGCCTGCCCGAAGATAGCGGCATGGAAGCAAACAAGGAAACACCATGAATGAAAGCGATGCGATCATCTTTGTCGTCGACGACGATGCCGCCATGCGCCGCTCGCTGGCCTATCTGTTCGATTCGGCCGGCTGGCAAGTGCAGACTTTTGAATCGGCGCGCGATTTCCTGCAGCGCTACGACGGCCATGCCCCGGGCTGTTTGTTGCTCGACGTGCGCATGCCCTTGATGAGCGGACTGGAACTGCAGCAGGAGCTGGCGCGCCACGCGATTGCGCTGCCCGTGATTTTTCTCAGCGGTCACGGCGACCTGGCCATGGCCGTGCAAACGATGAAGGCGGGCGCCTGCGACTTTCTGGAAAAACCGTGCAAGGACCAGGTGCTGCTGGACGCCGTCTCGCGCGCCGTGGCCCGCAGCGTGGAAGAGGGCCGCAGCGCCGCCAGCACCAATACGGCACAGGCAGCACTGGCGACATTGACGGCGCGCGAACGCGAAGTGGCGCTCTTGATGGCCGAAGGCAAAGCGTCGAAAGTCATCGCCCGCGAACTGGGCATCAGCGACAAGACGGTGCAGGTGCACCGCCATAACACGATGGAAAAACTGGGCCTGCATTCGGCAGCCGAGGTGGCCCGGCTGCTGATGGCGGGTGGGGCGATTTAGGCTGTCTGTCGGATTACGCTACGCTAATCCGACCTACCAACTAGTGGACAAATCTAAGTCCGCACGATCCGCGCCGGCAGCCCCTGCCGCACAGCCGTGCCAGAAACGGGATCGACAAACACGTTCTTGTCGCCGCGGCTCGGGTCCGTCAGCCCCAGGTCGTTCAGGTTGATGCCCGCGCCGATGGCCGGTTCGTCGGGCTGGCGCAGCTTGCCGATGCGGTGGGGGCGCGCACCGTGCTCCTTGTGGCCGAAACCGTGTTCGACGGCGATCACGCCGCGCTGCACGCCGTGGCGCAGCATCACCGTCGCCCTGGCCTTGCCGCCCGGCGTTTCCAGGTAAATCACGTCGCCATTTTTCAGCTTCAAGCGGGCAGCATCGTCGGGGTGCACGGCGACGGGGTTGTCCGGATGGATGCCGCGCAAGCGCCGCGCGCCGATGCTGTACGAGTTTTGCAGCGCCGATTTAAAACTGATCAGTTCGAACGGCCATTCGCTGGCCGGATAGGTTTTACGTACGGGCGTACCGTCGGCAAACGCCGCCACTCTCCACGCGGGCGTACCGGGAAAACGCTTGCCGCTCAAGCTGTTCTTGCTCACGCCCAGGCCCTCGTTGTACAGCATCATAGGTTTTAAATAACGGTGCGTGGACCAGTCCTGCGGATACGGCGTCTCGTCGATCACCGGCACGGCAGCAGCGGGCGCCTTGGCATTCGCGGGCGGCGGCAGGCGCAGGCCGAACATTTCGCCATAGCTCTGGTAGCGCCCTCCCCGCGCCAGCATGAAGGCCACCTTGCGCCACTCTTCCGGCTTCAAGGTGCGTTCCAGTTCGGGGCGGATGCGGGCCACGCCGGACAGCTCGATATCGTCGTCGCTCGCGTCAGGCACGGACGTTTTTCCCTGCCACGCGATGTTGGCACCACCGCGCAGATACCAGTCTTCCGCCCGCTGCAGGGGGAAGCGCTGGCCATCCATGTCTTGCAGGGCTTCCGGGCCAAAGCCGGGCAAGTCCATCGTTTTGGCCAGCGCGATGAAGAACGATTCCATGCAGATGGTCTGGCCGTCCGGCGTCTTTTGCACGCGCGGCTCGACCACGGGCCAGCGCGCCGTGCTCATTTTGACGGGCATGCCGCCCCAGGCGCCGGCCCAGCCCCAGCTTTCATACAGCAAGGTGTCGGGCAGCAGATAGTCGGCAAACGCCGAGCTTTCATTGATGAAGGGGTCGATGGCGACGATCAGGGGAATCTTCTTCGGATCGGCCAGTTCCTTGCCGATCTGCGCGCGCAATCCCGTGATGCCGTAGACGGGATTGCAGCTCCACAGTATCAGCGCCTTCAAGGTGTACGGGTAGCCGTTCATGGCGCTGGTCAGCCATTCCGTGGCCAGCGCGGGCGCGTTCGGATACCACGGCGCCCTGGCCGGATAGGCCTTGCCCGCTTCTTTCTTCAGCTTGAATTCCGAGGTTTTTTCATACGGCACATTGCGTCCGATCGGCATGCCGGCCGCCTTGATCTCGCCGTCGAAACTCTCGAGGTTGTAGCGCGGACCGGGTCCCGCATCCTTGAAGCTGCCGCCATTGACGAGGGTACCGCCCTTGCGGTTCAAATTGCCGATCAGGGTATTGAGCATGACCAGCGCGTACGCGTTATAAAATCCCGCGCCCGACATCATGCCGCCGTGCGCATTGACGGCGGCGCGCTTGCCGTGACTGGTCAGTTCCTGCGCCAGGCCTTCGATGATGTCGAGCCCGATGCCGCAGGCGCTTGCGTATTCCTCCATGCTGTGGCGCTGCGCTTCCTCGTTGAGCATCGTCATCGCCGTCTTCAGGTGCAATGGTGCACCGGCCACGTCCAGCGGGCCATCGAAGAACAGCCGCGCCTCGCCCTTGGCCGCGCTGTGCGGCACGATCGCTTGCGTGGCGGCGTCGATCACGCAGAAGGCGTCGCCATCCTTGTAGCGCTCTTCTTCCGCCAGTTCCACCGCGCCGATGTCGGACGCGCGCAGGTAGCGGCCATCGCGCGGATGGCCCTTTTCGTTGATGATCAGATGCGTGGCGTTGCACCAGGCGGCTTCGCCCGCCGCTTCCGCCACCTTCAGGTTCGGCTGCACGAGGAAGTTGCGGTCATAGCGTTCATGCTCGATGATCCAGCGTATCATGGCCATGGCCAGCGCGCCGTCCGTGCCCGGCTTGATCGGCACCCAGCGGCTGCGGTCGCCCGCCGCCAGGCTGTCCGCGTTCGTCAGCACGGGATCGACGACGACGTAGCTGAATTCGCGCTTGCCCGAACGGGCCTTGGCGATCAGGGTACCCTGGCGCTTGAACGGGTTGCCCGCGTTGCCCGGCGCCGTGCCGACGAAAATGCAGAATTCCGTGTTTTCCAGGTCCACTTTCGCGTGCGGCATTTTCTTCATGTCGCCGAACATGGCGCCCGAACCGCTGCGGTAGGCGCCGCCGCAATACGAGCCGTGGTTGACCAGGTTCAGACTGCCATAAGACTGCTTGAAAAAACGCGTGCCGAACGCCAGGCGGCCATCGTCGGTGCTGCACATCAGGCCCACCTGGTTCACTTGCGGCCCCAGTTCCGGCTGTGCCGGATCGATCGGTTTTTCCAGCTCGCGCAAGGCGCGCAAGCCCTGCACGTGGCCTTCGCCAAACAGGTCGCCGCCTTCCGTCACTTCCTTGACCAGTTGATCGAAAGCGATCGGTTCCCACTGGCCGCCGCCGCGCGGTCCCACGCGCTTCATGGGCGCCAGCACGCGGAACGGCGACTCCATCTGTTCCAGCACGCCGTTGCCGCGGCCGCAAGCCGTCGAGCGGCCCTTCAAGCCCTTTTCCTGGAAGCGCGACAGGGAGACGAAGCTGTCGCGCATCGAGGTCTGGTATGGCAGCGCCGGGTCGGCCGACAGGGGGCTGTACGGATTGCCCGCCACGCGCAAGACCTTGCCGCTTTTTTTATCGAGGCGCACGCGCACGCCGCAAAACGTGGTGCAGCCCATGCACATGGTGTAGCTGACTTGCTGGTCCGGATTGACGGTCAACTTGCCCGTGGCCGTGTCGACGGAAAACTCGGGCGGCAGCGAATTGCCGTGCAGTTTCTGCACAGGCTTGTCTTTGCCCAGCGCGTGGTCGACCATGCGGCCGGCCGTCGTGGAAAAGCTGGCGGCAAACGCGGCCAGCCCGCCGCCGATGGCGCCATAGCGCAGCAGCTTGCGGCGTTTTTCATTGTCATCTTCGGGGACGCCATTGTGTGTTTGATCGTTCATTTTTGACTCCTCAGTGCGTGGCCATGGCGGAACGGTTGCGTGCAGCGACGACGCGTCCGGCCCATGGCAAAAATTCCAGCATCAGCAACAGCAGCGCGATCCACAGGCCGGCCGTGCCGATAATCCCCATCAAGCCGTCGTTCCCCATCGGCAGGTGGTAGTCATACAGGCCCGCGCCCGTTTTCGGGATCGTCTGGCCGCCGATGAATATCGTCCAGCGCATCATCCAGGCGCTATGCAGCGCGATCAGGCCGTTGACCAGGCCACTCGTGGCCGGACGCCAGATGGCCAGCGCCATCGGCACGATGGCCGACAGCACGGCCCAGACGGCCGTGAACTGCCATTGCGGCATGCCGGCCACCTGGGTGAACGCCATGCTGTGGCTGGCGCTCACGCCGGAGAGACTCACGAACAGCCAGCCGCCGCCCAGGGCCAGCACCAGCGCCAGCGACAGGGCCAGCGCGCGGTTCAAGGACACTTCCAGGGCCTGGTCGCGGCCAGGCAGGAAACGGTTGAACAGCAGCGCCAGGCCCACCGCGCCGACAAAGGCCGTGGCCGCAAATTGCGCCGGCAGGAAGGGCGTAAACCACAGGGGACGAGCGCGCACCACCATCACTTCCATGCCCGTGTACAGGCCCACAACGAAGGCGGCCAGCAAGGTGAAGGCGGCGGCGCTGACGATGGCCTTGCGCGATGCGGCGCCGCCGCGTCCCAGCAGGCGATAGGCAAAAGCCAGGCGGTCCTGGCCCTGTCCCCGCGTGGCGAAGTCCACGCGCAGCGCCAGCCACGCGTACAGCATCAGACAGCCCAGGTAGAGGGGAATGAAGAACGAGCCCCACGACATCCACGACTGCGGCTGGAAGTAAATGTAGAAGTGGTAGAAGCGGCCCGGCCCGTGCAAGTCGGCCAGCAGCGCCACGGGCGCCGTCATGCCGCACACGAGGGAAGCCAGCAGCGCGATGCGCCCCAGGCGTTCATACGCCTTGCGGCCGAAAACGAAGTACGGCAGGGTCAGCATGAAGCTGCCGTAACTGAGGCCGATGAGGAAAAAATACTGCACCGCCCACGGCAGCCATGCCGCTTCGCGCGTGACGTTGACAATTTCGGTGATGTGGCTGTCCATGGTTTATTTCCCGTGTTTGCTCGGTTGCCAAAGAGTCGCTTCGCCCTCGACGTGGCCGGCGAAGCGCGTGTCCAGTCCCAGGTAGAACACATGGGGCTGGGTGCCCTGCTCGGGTTTGAGCACCTTCACCTTGTTCTCGGTCAGCAGCTGATGGACCAGGCTTTCCCGATCATTGAGGTCGCCGAAGATGCGCGCGCCGCCCACGCAGGTTTCCACGCAGGCCGGCAGCAAGCCTTCGTCGACGCGGTGTGCGCAGAACGTGCATTTGTCGGCCTTGCCCGTTTCGTGGTTGATGAAGCGCGCGTCGTACGGACACGCCTGCACGCAGTAGGCGCAGCCCACGCAGCGGTCGCCATCGACGACGACGACGCCATCCTTGCGCTGGAAGGTGGCGCCCACGGGACAGACGGGAATACAGGGCGGATTGGCGCAGTGGTTGCACAGGCGCGGCAGCATGTAGGTGCCGCAGCGGTTTTCTTCCTTGACTTCATAGGTGGAGACGACGGTGCGGAAGCTGTTTTCCGGCACGGCGTTTTCCATGATGCAGGAGACCGTGCAAGCCTGGCAGCCGATGCACTTCTGCACGTCGACCACCATCGCCCAGCGCTGGCCGCCTTCGCCCTTGGTGGCCGCCTTGCCGGGCAGCGGCGCGATGGCCGCCCCGATGGTTACGGCTGGCAAGGCGCGCAAGAAACTGCGGCGCGATTCAATCATGACACTCTCCTTGACGATGGGCAGCAAGCCCTTGTTGACTTGCTGCCATGATAGAAAAGAAGGTGCCGCGGGGGTATTGGGGTGATCAGGTGGGGACCTAGATGATCATGCCGATTGACAGGATCGGCAATGCGGAGTATTGGGGCCGCGCCAACAATGTTGTCGGATTACGGCCTGCGGCCTAATCCGACCTACGTTGACAATTCATCCCAAGGGGTAGATCGGTGCCCGCAGTGACCGTTACAGCTCGTCGAGCGAATACAACCGGCGGTGCTCGCGGATCGCGTAGCGGTCCGTCATGCCGGCGATGTAGTCGGCGATCTTGCGCGCCTGCTGCGTGACGTCGCCATCCTTGAGCTGGTAGTCGGGCGGTAGCAGGGCCGGCTCGGCCATGAAGCTGTCGTACAGTTCGCGCACGATGCGGCTCGCTTTCACGCGCATGCGGTTGACCTGGTAGTGACGATACAGGTTCGCCCGCAAGAAGCGTTTCAGCTCCGTCGCGTCCTTGCGCATGGCGTCCGAAAAACGGATCAGCGGGGCACTGGCGCGCACTTCGTTCACATCACGCGGCGCGGCATCGGCAATCAGGCCGGTCGAGGTGACGATCAGATCGTCGGCCAGGGCCGTGATCAGGCGGCGCAGCGTTTCATAGATGGCGCGCCGGCCCGACAGGCCCGGGAACGCCTGCTGCACGTCGCGCCACAGGCGGCCGAAGAATTCCACCTCTTCCAGCTGGGCGATGGTGATCAGGCCGGAACGCAGGCCGTCGTCGATATCGTGGCTGTTGTAGGCGATTTCATCGGCCAGGTTGGTCAGCTGCGCTTCCAGGGTCGGTTGCGTGCGATCGATGAAGCGCTGGGCAACGGGACCGAGTTCGCGCGCATGCGTCAGCGAGCAGTGTTTCAGGATACCTTCGCGCGTCTCGAACATCAGGTTCAAGCCATCGAAGGCGCCGTAGTGCTCTTCCAGCGTGTCAACCATGCGCAGGCTTTGCAGATTGTGCTCGAAGCCGCCGTGCTCCTGCATGCATTCATTGAGCACGTCCTGGCCCACGTGGCCGAACGGCGTGTGGCCCAGGTCGTGCGCGAGCGCGATGGCTTCGACCAGGTCTTCGTTCAGCCGCAGGTTGCGCGCAATCGAACGCCCCACTTGCGCCACTTCCAGGCTGTGCGTCAGGCGCGTGCGGAACAGGTCTCCTTCGTGGTTGAGGAAAACCTGGGTCTTGTATTCGAGGCGGCGGAAGGCCGAGGAGTGAATGATGCGGTCGCGGTCGCGCTGGAACTGGCTGCGCGAGGCGTGCGGCGCCTCGGCAAAGCGACGTCCCTGGCCCTGTGCCGAATGGGCCGCATAGGGGGCAAGGAAGTCTTCCGGCAGCATGTTATTGCACTCCGGCGGCCAGGGTGGCCAGCACCAGTTCGTGGGGCGCGGACGTGATGTTCGGGCTGCCCAGCGGTTGCAAGAGGATGAACTTGATGGCGCCGCCCTCGTTCTTCTTGTCGACCTCCATCAATTCCAGCCAGCGGTCGACACCGAGGTCCGGCGCCTTGACGGGCAGGCCGGCGGCGGCGACGAGCTTGCGCACGCGCTCGACGGCTGCCTGGTCGATATAACCCATGCGGCACGACAGGTCGGCCGCCATGACCATGCCGCAGCCGACGGCTTCGCCATGCAGCCAGTGACCGTAGCCCAGGCCCGCCTCGATGGCATGGCCGAAGGTGTGGCCGAAATTCAGGATGGCGCGCAAGCCGCCTTCGCGCTCGTCCTGGCGCACCACGTCGGCCTTGATTTCGCACGAGCGGGCGATCGCATACGCGAGGGCGCCCTTGTCGCGCGCCATCAGCTTGGCCATGTTCGCCTCGATCCAGTCGAAGAAAGCCGCATCGATGATGGCGCCATGCTTGATCACTTCGGCCAGGCCGGCCGACAGCTCGCGCGCCGGCAGGGTTTCCAGGGTCGAGGTGTCGGCGATCACGGCGCGCGGCTGGTAGAAGGCGCCGATCATGTTCTTGCCCAGCGGGTGGTTGATGCCCGTCTTGCCGCCGACGGAGGAATCGACCTGCGCCAGCAGGGTGGTCGGCACCTGCACGAAGCCGATGCCGCGCATGTAGCTCGCGGCCGCATAACCGGTCAGGTCGCCGATCACGCCGCCGCCCAGCGCCACCAGGGTGGTCTTGCGGTCGCATTTGTTGGCCAGCAGCGCGTCGAAGATCTGCATCAGGCTGGCCCAGTTTTTGTATTCCTCACCGTCCGGCAGGACGATGCTGATCACTTCGCGGCCATCGCTGGCCAGCGCCGCCTGCAGGCGGCCCAGGTACAGCGGCGCGACGGTGGTATTGGTGACGATGGCCACCTTGTGGCCGCTGATATGGCGCAGCAGCGCGTCGGCGTCGGCCAAGAGGCCGGGACCGATGGCGATCGGATAGCTGCGTTCGTCGAGGTCTACGCTCAACAACATTTTGGATTGCTCGTTCATCGAAGGCTCTGCATGAATGACGCAGTTGGGCGAAGCCTCGCATTCGAGACTGGCCAGCTGCATCAGGATGGTCTGGACCATCGATTGTACGTTAGGACGGCCCGTGTCGATCACAATGTCGGCCACTTCCATGTAATGGGGCTCGCGCTGCGCCGTCAGCTCTTCGAGCTTCCTGCGCGGGTCGGCCGTCTGCAGCAGGGGGCGGTTCTTGTCGTGGCTGGTGCGCGCGAGGATGTTGCTGACGCTGGCGCGCAGATACACGACCGTGCCCCGCTCCTTCAGGTAGGCGCGGCTGTCGGCATTGAGGATGGCGCCGCCGCCCGTGGCCATGACGATGCCTTCCTGGGCGCTCAGGTCGCGGATGACCTCGGCCTCGCGCCGGCGAAAGCTGGCCTCCCCCTCGATTTCGAAGATCCACGGGATGGTCGCTCCCGTGCGCGCCTCGATTTCGTGGTCGGAATCGACAAAGCGCAGGCCCAGCTTGCGGGCCAGGATGCGCCCGATCGTGGTTTTGCCTGCGCCCATGAGGCCTACTAAAAACAGATTTTGCATGTGCTGCGACAGTTAATTTGGATTGCGACAATCAGTGGCTTGCCCATACGGACTAATGATGCCTGGAGGTGAAACACCCACGCGGTTAAAGTCCGTGGCCAGCCCCGGAAGCAAAGTGTAACCGACATAAGTTGCCTCCGTCCCGGAACTGTTGCCACGAATCGTCAATTCGACGTCCAGCCAGTTGGCCCTGTCGCGCGGATAAGTCAGGGTGATGATCGCCGTTCCCGAGCTGTCGGTCTTGCCGCCGGTCGACAAATTGAGCGGAATGCCGGGGTCGAGACGGCCATTATGGTTGAAGTCGTTGTTCAGATTAAAGGTGCCGCTGCGATCCCTGTCCTCATTGTCACAGGCATTCGCCGTCCTCACGGCTATCCACGACTCGGCAGCCGGGGAATACTGCAGATAACCCTTGTAATAATAGCGGGGCCAGGCCGCGGCCGTGATGATCACGTCAGGTACGGGATTGCCGGCGGCATCCGTCACAAACACGCTATACGTCTTGCGGTAGGTGCTGCTGTCGGTGGCGTCGAGCGTATTGCCGCTGCCGGCACTGATGAACAGCGATTTTTTCGTCACCGTCAGCTTGACCGTGGCCGCATTGCTCGACACACCCTGCAGTTGCGCTTTGACAACGACACCATCGACACCGGTGGTGCCCTGTCCCGCGATGTAGCTGACCGTGGCCACGCCATCGCTGTCGGTGGCGACCAGCGAAGGCGAACTCAGGGAGCCATTGCTGGCGTCGGCCTGGATCGAGAAGCTCACCTGTGCATTCTTGACCAGATTGTTTTCCGCCGTGCCATCGCGCACGATGGCGCGCAAGGCGCTGCGCTGCGCGGTGCTGCCGGCCGTATTGGCACCGATGACGGCCGGGTCGGCTTGCAGGCTGATCGCGGCCTGGGCCGTCAATGGCGCAACGAACTCCACTTCCGACTGCACCGAGACGCCGCTGTCTTCGTACTTCGCCGTGAGGGCGGTCGGGCCGGCGCCGCTGGCTTGTACGTAGGCAATGGCATTGCCGCCCACCAGCGCCAGCGGCGCCTGCAATGGCGTGCCGCAAGCGGCATCCTGGTAAATGGCGCCGCGCGACGTACTGAAACGCACATTGCCCGTTTGTGGCACGCCAGCCACATCGCTATGGACCGTCACCGCATAGCAGGTGTTCGTGTTCAAGGTAGCCAACGCCACATTGCCACCCGATACGGCATTGATTGTGAAATTCGATGCATTTATTGCGATTGGCAACACGACGCTGTCACCCTGCGCCTTGACGCTGATGCTGTCGCTGCTGCCCGCCTGAGCGTTGTAGCTCAACACCAGTTGGCCGTTGTTATCGGTCAGCGCGGGACTGGTGCCGCCGCCCTTGACCGTGATGGCATTGCTGCGGGCGCTGAAGGTCACCGGCTTGCCAACGAGGGGATTGCCGCTCGAATCGACCAGCTTGACCACCATGTCGGTGTTCGTCTTGAGGTTCACCGTCGAAAAGGCACTGATGACCAGCCGGGTGCCGCTGACGCCAATGTCCGTGCTGGCCGTCTGCGCGCCTGCGCTGGCCGTCACCTTGATCGTGCGCAAGCTGGCGTCGCCGCCCGTATTCAGGCTGACCAGCGCCTGGCCCTGTGTATTGGTCGTGACGCTCGTGGCGCCCAGCGCACCCGAATCGGCGCTGAATGTCACGCTGGCATTGGGCACGACGGCATTGTTGGCGTCTTTGACAAAGGCGATCACGTTGACGGCGGTACCACCCGACGACGCCAGGGTGCCACCGGAAGACGTCAGCAGCAAGCTGGCAATGCCGGAGGTGACGGGCACCACTTTCACCACCACGGGGGCCGATTCGACGCCGCCGCTGCTGGCCTTGATGGTGATGTCGCGCAAGCTCGCATCGCCTTTCACGCTGAGTTTTTCCGTCACCGTGCCATTCGCGTCCGTCACGCGGTTGGTATTGCTGATGGTGCCGGAACTGGCGGTGAAGGTCACCGTCTGGCCTGTCATGGCATTATTGCCGGCATTTTTCACCACTGCCGTCAGCACGACTTCCGTGCCGTCCGCGCCCGATGCCACAATCGTTGTTGCGCCAGCAACCAGTACCACGCTGCCGACGCCTGCATTCGCGCCATCCTTGACACCCAGGGTCGGGTCGCCGCCACCGCCGCCACACGCGGCCAGCAAGGCGCCCAGCGCCAGCAAAACCAGCCAATTCGATACCCGGCTCCAATAAGTGTTGCCCCAAGATACATTCCGCATAGTCGCCATCAGTCCGCTTTCGTGTGCATTGTTACTTAAACGTAAAGATGTGACATTAACGTGTTGCTGGCCGATCTGCCACTATTTTCGGCGTAATAAACACCATCAGTTCCGTTTTTTCTTGACTGCGGCCCGTGCTGCGGAAAAAAACACCGAGCACGGGGATGTCGCCAAGTAGAGGAACCTTGCTATCCGTGCCCCGTTCGGATTGCTGATAAATGCCACCCAGCACCACCGTGCCGCCATCTTCCACCATCACTTGCGTGCGCACGTGCTTGGTGTCGATGGCGAAACCGGAACGGGTTTCCTGGCCCACGCTATCCTTGTTGACGTCCACTTCCAGCACCACGTTGCCGTCCGGCGTGATCTGCGGCGTCACTTCCAGGCGCAGATTCGCCTTGCGAAACGTGATCGACGTGGCGCCGCTGCTGGTGGCCACCTGGTAGGGCAGCTCGATGCCCTGCTCGATCAGTGCCAGCACCTTGTCGGCCGTCACCACGCGGGGGCTGGAAATGATCTTGCCCCTGCCATCGGCTTCCAGCGCGGACAATTCCAGGTTCAGGAAACGGTTGGCGGCCGCCGAAAACAGGCTCAGGGCGAAGCTGGCCGACTGCAGGCCATTGATGCTGGCGGCCGGCAAGTTGACGAATTGCGTGTTCGGCACGAAGGCGCCGCTGCCGGCCACGGCTTGCCCCGTCGCCTCGCCCACGCCTTGGTAACTGCCGCCGACGGCCGCGCGGCGTCCGCTGCCGCCCAGGGAAAAACCGGGCTGCTGGCCTGCCGCCAGGCGCTGGTCCGTAAAACCCAGGCGCGCGCCCAGATTGCGGCTGAAGCTGTCGTTCGCCTCGACGATGCGCGCCTCGATCATCACTTGGCGCGTTGGAATATCCGTCCTGGCGATCAGCTGGCGGATCTGTTCCAGGCGCGCCGGCACGTCGGTGATGAACAGTTGATTCGTGCGCGGCTCGATCAGCACGCTGCCACGGCGCGACAGCAGCCGGCTGCGCCCTTCCCCCGCACCGAGGCCGAACACGGTTCGAAACGCTTCGGCCTTCTGGTAATTGAGCTGGAAGATGGCAGACTGTAACGGTTCCAGTTCCGCGATCTGCGCGCGCTGTTCCAGCTCCAGCTTTTCGCGCGCGAGGATTTCTTCGCGCGGCGCGATCCACAGCACGCTGCCGTTGCGCCGCATGTCCAGGCCCTTGGCCTGCAGCAGCACGTCGAGCGCCTGGTCCCACGGCAAGTCGCGCAGGCGCACGGTGACATTGCCCGCCACGCTGTCGCTGGCGATGATGTTTTGCCCCGATGCATCGGCCAGGATGTGCAGGGCCGCACGCACGCCCACGTTCTGGAAATCGACGGAGATTTTGTCGCCCGCATACAGCCGTGGCGCCGTCACGTTCACCACGGCTTCCTGGGCCAGGCCGCTGGCGTGCAGGCACAGCATGGCGGCCAAAAGCATGCGGCGCGGCCTCATGGCGCCGCCTCGGGCAGGCTGGTCTTCGGACTCGCCCCCGCCACCTGCAAGGCCAGGCTGCCGCGCCGCTCGCGCCAGGGACCATCCGCCTCGCGCAACAGTTCGCGATACTGCACTGCCTGTTCACTGATGTCCGTCACCACACCGTGGTCTTGCCCCAAGTACTGCCCCACCGCCACCCGGTACACGCGCTGGCCCGCCAGCAACAATGCGCTCAGGCGCCCGTCCTGCTGCACGCTGCCGACCATGCTGATGGCAGGCAAGGCCACGCTTTCCAGCGCTTCGCGCATGCGGCGCGGGTCGGGCCCCGCCACGCTTCCCCGCGGACCGGGCGCAGGCGCTGGCGGCAAGGCATTAAATGGATCGGCCAGGGCGACGGCCTCGTAGGGATACGGCGCGACAGCGGCAAGCGGACGCCAAATTGGTGTCACTGCGGGCGCGCCCGCCTTGGGCGCCAATGCCGCTTGCGCCGCCAGCTCCCCCGCTTCGGGCAAGCGATACGCTTGCAGCACGGCATCGAGGGTCAGCAAGCGGTCCTTGCCGAGGGTCAGGGCCAGTGCATGCACGGTGACGATGCGCGGCAGGCGCGCCAGGTCCGCCAGCAGCGCGCCCATGGCGTGATAGCCGCCGCGCAACTGTATGGTGATCGGCAAGGCGACGTACGGCACTTGCGGCCGGGCCGCGCCTGGCTTGAACAGTGAAAATTGCAGGCCGCGCGACTGGCCTGCGGCGTTAATGTCCGTCAACAGTGCCGCCATCGCTTGCTGGTCGGGCAGTTGCTGTTCCAGCAGGGCCAGCTCGGCGCCCGCCTGGCGCTGCTGCGCGCGCCACTGGGGCAACTGGCTCGCCCTGGCCTGCGCCGCCAGATAATCGGCACGCAGACGGGCCTCCTCGCCTTGCGCCAGCTGCACGGCAGCCATCAATCCAGCCAGCCACACGACGTGCAGCAACGCGGCCGCCAGCATGCCGGCCAGGGCGGCGCAAGCGAGGCGCGCCGGGAGCGGCCACAGCGACGCGGTTTTCAAGCTCAGCATGATCAACCTCCACGACTAAGATTGCCCAGCGGGTGCCAAGGCCAGCCGTATCGTCCATTCCACGGCGCCATCGGCCGCGCCGCGCACTTCCAGCACCTCCGGACGGGACCAGGGTGCGGCCTGCTCGAGCGCCAGCAGCAATGCCGCGACCTTGTCCTGCGACACGGCCTGCCCTTGCAGGCGCACCATTGCCGTTTCTTGGCGCACACTGTGCAAGGCCACGCCGGCCGGCGTCGCCCGGGCCAGCAGCGCCAGCATGCGCACCCAGGCATTGCGTTGCTCTTGCAAACTAGCAATGGCCTGCTGGCGCAGCAGCAGCGCCGCTGTCTCGCCCTGCACCCGCTTGCCAGAGGCGAGGACGGCATTGACGTGCTGCATGGCATTACGCCAGCCTTCCTGGCGGCGCAGTTGCGCGTCGAGCTGCCGTTGCAGCCAGGCGCCCGACGCCAGGGCCAGCAGCAATCCCAATAGCGCCCCGCCGGCCAGTTGCCACAGCAGCAGCTCAATATGCCTGCGGCGTGCCGCCTGGCGATAGGGCAAAAGGTTGATGCGCCGCACTTCCGCCACGGCCTTCATCGGGCGTACCGGTGCAAGGCCAGGCCCCAGGCCAATTGGTAGCTCAGGCCGCCGTCGGGCAAGGCTTGCCAGCCGCTCTGCGCGAGCGCCGCCTGCAAGGCCAGCGCCTCGCTATCCATGACAACAGGCGTCAGCCCGGCCGCCCTGGCCGCATCGAGACGGCGCTGCACGCTGGCGCGCCGCGCCGCCACCAGCAGCACGTCGATCTCGCTGCCGGTCTGGCCTGCAAGCGGCGGCGCGGGGCCGAGCATGACAAAATCGAGGCTGGCGTCTTCCAGCGCAAACGGCATGTATTGCGCCGCTTCCAGCTCCACGAGGATTTCCAGCTGTTCCTCCGGCAATCCGGCGGGCAGGCGGATCGCATGCGTGATGAGGGCCGTGGCCGGCATGGCCAGCGCCACGCGGGTGCAGCCGCTGCCACTGTCGCGATGGGCCTGGCGCACGACATCGGCCAGGCTCTGCATATCTTCGATATTGCCTTCAAGCATCACGCCTGCGGGCAGCGCGGCGCTGCCGCAATGCCGGCACGACAGTTTGCCCCGCCTCCGTATCAACTCGACCACGCGCACGGCATCGTCCGCCATGTCAACGCCCAGCAAGCCGGTGCCAAGAAAACTGCTGATAGACATGTTTTTCATAGAGAAACGTCAGCGTGGAAGGGGGACCTGTCACCAGAAAGCCTAGTCCCGGCGGCGCCGGCTTGTAAACGGATTTCACGCTGGTGCCTGCGGCGCGTGGCGCCTATCTGGCGAGGCCGTGATCTGGCACAGAATAATTGTTACCAAATCCTGGTTGCCAGCGGGCCAATACACGCTTATATAGAGTAACGGCAAGTTTCGACACTCTTCCCCGGCAAGCGCCACGGCGCGCTGCCACCCCGGCAAGCTCGCTTATAATTGACCGGCATAAATTTACTGAAAGACATGACACGCATGACATCTTCATCCTCCGCCGGCAACGCTGGCTCGAAACCGCCCCAGAAGGGCAGCAAACCCAAACGCTTTCTGCTGATGGCCCTGGTATCGTTCCTGGGCCTGGGCGTCGTCGGCGTGCTGCTGGTGGTATTCGGCCTGGCCATGGCGTATCCGAACCTGCCGGCGCTCGATACCCTGACCGATTACAAGCCGAAAATGCCGCTGCGGATTTTCACCTCCGACAGCGTGCTGATCGGCGAGTTCGGCGAAGAGCGGCGCAACATGGTGCACATCAAGGATATTCCCGATGTCATGAAAAAAGCCGTGCTGGCCATCGAAGATGACCGCTTCTATGAACATGGCGGCGTCGATTACCTGGGCATCACGCGCGCGGCCCTGCACAACCTAACGGGCGGCGCCAAGCAAGGCGCCTCGACCATCACGCAGCAGGTGGCGCGCAATTTCTTCCTGTCCAGCGAACAGACCTTGAAACGCAAGGCGTATGAAGTCTTGCTGGCCTGGAAGATCGAGAAAAACCTCAGCAAGGACCAGATTCTCGAAGTCTATATGAACCAGATCTATCTGGGTCAGCGCGCCTACGGCTTCGCCTCGGCCGCGCAAATCTATTTCGGCAAGAATATCCAGGACCTCACCGTGGCCGAAGCGGCCATGCTGGCCGGCTTGCCGAAAGCGCCGTCAGCCTACAACCCCGTCGTCAATCCGAAACGCGCGCGCATGCGCCAGCAATACATCCTGCAGCGCATGGCGCAACTGGGCTACATCACGCCGGCGCAGTACGAAGAAGCAAAGAATGAAGAGCTGAAAGTGAAAACCGACAGCAGCGCCTTTGGCGTGCACGCGGAATACGTGTCGGAAATGGCGCGCCAGCTCGTCTACGAGCAATTCAAGGAAGACACCTATACGCGCGGCCTGAACGTCTACACGACCATCACCAAGGCCGACCAGGACGCCGCCTACATCGCCTTGCGCAAGGGCGTGATGGATTACGAGAAACGCCACGGCTACCGCGGTCCGGAAGCGTATATCGAGATTCCGAAAACCAAGGCTGAAGCGGACGATGCGATCGAGACGGAACTGGCCGACCATCCGGACAGCGACGACATCATCGCCGCCATGGTGCTGCAGGCATCGCCCAAGTCCATCCAGGCCGTCACCTCGGCCGGCGAGGAAATCACGATCACGGGCCCTGCCCTGACCTTCGGCGCGGCGTGGTTGTCGGAAAAAGCGGCGCCGAACCGCCGCATCAAGCGCGGCGCCGTGATCCGCGTCATGCAGGAAGGCAACGCGTGGGTCCTCACGCAGATGCCGGAAGTGCAATCGGCGTTCGTCTCGGCCAGCACGACCGACGGCGCCATCCGCGCCATGGTGGGCGGCTTCGATTACAACCGCAACAAGTTCAACCACGTCACGCAGGCGTGGCGCCAGCCCGGTTCCGCCTTCAAGCCCTTCATCTATTCCGCTTCGCTGGAACGGGGCCTGTCGCCGGCCACCATCATCAACGATGCGCCCATCTCGTTCGATGCGGGCCAGACGGGCGGCCAGGCGTGGGAACCGAAGAACTACGACAGCAAATACGACGGTCCGATGACCATGCGCAAGGGCCTGATGAAATCGAAGAACATGATTTCCATCCGCATCCTGCACAAGATCGGCGCCAAGTATGGCCAGGAATACGCGACGCGCTTCGGCTTTGACGCGGACAAGAATCCACCGTACCTGACCCTGGCCCTGGGCGCCGGCAACGTGACGCCGCTGCAGATGGCGGGTGCCTACGCCGTGTTCGCCAACGGCGGCTACAAGATCAACCCGTACCTGATCGCCAAGGTGACCGATAGCGACGGCAATGTCTTGTCGCAAGCCAAGCCGGACCTGGCGGGCGAGGAAGCCAACCGGGTCATCGACGAACGCAACGCCTTCATGATGAACAGCATGCTCAACGACGTCGTGCGCTTCGGCACGGCGAACAAGGCCATGGCCTTGAAGCGCCCTGACCTGGCCGGCAAGACGGGTACGACCAACGATTCCATCGATGCATGGTTCGCCGGTTACCAGGCCAAGCTGGTGGGCATCGCCTGGATCGGCTACGACCAGCCGCGCAACCTGGGCAACCGGGAAACGGGCGGCGGCCTGGCCTTGCCGATCTGGATCAACTACATGGCGAAAGCCCTGAAGAGCATCCCCGTCGAGGAACGTGCCGTGCCGGAAGGCCTGATCCACGTCGGCGACGAGTATTACTATGCTGAAAATCCACCGGGCACGGGCGTAGGCAGCCTGGAAGGCGCGGCGCGCGGCACGCCGGAGGAAGAAAAGGCGAAAGAAGCCGTGAAGAACGAGCTGTTCTGACGGCAATTTCGGGGATCGGGTAGGTCGGATTAGCGGCGAAGGCGCGTAATCCGACACCACCCCGGCGCTAACAATGTTGTCGGATTACGCGCTTGCGCGCTAATCCGACCTACGTTTCAGCAATAAAAAAGGGCAGCCCATGCGGGCTGCCCTTTTTTATTGCATGCGGCTGACAGGATTATTTCAACACCACAGTCGCACCCGCCTGCTCGCTGGCCATGGCCGACAGGGCCGCAAACAGTTCCGAGCCGTCGCGCGTATTGCGCCATTCGTCGTCCACGCGCTTGTAATGGAAACCGCCGGAACGGGCGGCCACCCACATTTCGCGCATGGGGGCTTGGCTGTTGACGATGATTTTCGTGCCGTTATCGATGAATTCGATTTCCAGCACATTGCCGCTGCGGCTGCATTCGACGTCGAGCACGTCTTCATCGTTCAGCCGGTCCAGCGCCGCCTCGATCTGGGTCAGGGTGGCTTCGGCCAGGGCCAGGAATTCCGATTCGCTCATGCTACACTCCAAAGATCTTAATCAAACCGTGATTCTAATCGTGAAGTCATCCTCAGCGTTTTATATCGGCACCGCCATTGTGGTTTCTAGCATCCTGGCCGGCTGCGGCCAGCCCGGTCCTTTGTACCTGCCCAAGCCGCCAGCGGCCAAGGGTGCGCCAGCCAAAGGCCCCGTCGAACCGGCGCCCGTGCCGCCGCCACCGGTGATCGTGCCGGCAACCTAAGTCGAGCGTACCGGGGTGGCAGCCTTGGCCGCCCTGGTGCTTTTCTCGCGCTTGCTCCAGGCGAAATAAACGCGTATTAGCAGCAATAGCGCGACGATGCTGCCGAACAGGATCGGTTGCGCAAAATTATTCTTGCCCGCCTTCATCCACCAAAAGTGCAAGATGCCCAGCGGCGCGATGAGGTAAATCAGCCGGTGCAGCCATTGCCAGCGCTTGCCCCCTAGGCGCTTGACCATGCCATTCGTGCTCGTTACGGCCAGCGGAATCAGCAGCACGAAAGCAATAAAACCCACCGTGATGAATGGCCGCTTGAGCACATCCTTCCACATTTCCTGCACATCAAAAAAGTGATCGAACCATAAAAAGGTCGTGAAGTGCAGCGCCGCGTAGAAAAACGCGAACAGGCCCAGCATGCGTCGCAGCTTGATCAGCCAATTCCACTGCGTGAGTCGCCGCAAGGGCGTGACCGCCAGGCTGATGCACAGGAAATACAGGGTCCAGTCGCCCGTGCCGCGCGTGATGAATTCCAGCGGCTCCACCAGTTGCCCCGTGTAGGTCAGCCAGACCATGCGTGCGAACGGCAGCAGCGCCAGCAAGAAGATCAGGCTTTTCAGCAGCGACAACTGCCTGGCTGTGGGATTGAGGACCATGGTCTTTCCTTAAAAAAACTTCTTCAGATCCATGCCCGCGTACAGGGAAGCGACATCGTTGTAGCCATTGAACATCAGGGTCTTGCGCTTGCGCGCGAGAAAACCGTCTTCGCCGATGCGCCGCTCGGAAGCTTGCGACCAGCGCGGATGGTCGACGTTCGGGTTCACGTTCGAGTAAAAACCATATTCGGACGGCGCCGACAGATTCCACGAGGTACGCGGCTGTTCCTTGACGAAACGGATCTTGACGATGGATTTGGCTGACTTGAAACCGTATTTCCACGGCAAGACCATGCGCACGGGCGCGCCGTTCTGGTTCGGCAAGGTTTCGCCATACATGCCCAGGGTCAGCAGCGCCAGCGGATGGTTCGCCTCATCGATGCGCAAGCCTTCCGTATAGGGCCACTGCAACACGCGGCTGCCGACACCCGGCATCTGCTTCTTGTCGGCCAGGGTGATGAATTCCACGTACTTGGCATTGCCCGTCGGCTCCACTTTCTTGATGATTTCCGAGAAGGAATAACCGACCCACGGGATGACCATCGACCAACCTTCCACGCAGCGCAAGCGGTAGACGCGCTCTTCCAGCGGCGCCAGTTTCAGCAAGGCATCGAGGTCCAGGGTCATCGGCTTCTTGACTTCGCCTTCGATGCTGACCGTCCACGGCCGCGTGCGCAAGGTGCCCGCGTTCTGCGCCGGGTCGCTCTTGTCGGTGCCAAATTCGTAGAAATTGTTGTAGCTGGTGGCGTCTTTATACGCCGTCTGCTTGTCCAGCGCGGAATAGGCGGGATTGAGCTTGGCGGCCAGCTTGGGATTGGAGCCTTGCGCGAACGCTTCGCGGCTGGCCATTTCCAGCAAGGCCGCGCCGGAGATCGACCCCAGCGCTACTTGCCTGATGAAGCTGCGGCGCGATTCGAATACGGCGCGCGGCGTGATTTCGGAAGAATACGGCAACTCGATGCCGTTGGGACTGCGCTTGATCAACATGGCGGCTCCGGAAAAAGGTGATTGGATATACCTTACACCAGTTTTTCCGGGCCGTTCATGACGCTTCTGTCATTAAAGTTTGCCGTAAGAATGCAAGCCTGAAAGGAACATATTCACGCCGAGGAAGGCGAACGTCGTCACCAGCAAGCCCACCAGCGCCCACCACGAGGCGACGCGGCCGCGCAAGCCCGTCATCAGGCGCATGTGCAGCCAGGCTGCATAGTTGAGCCAGACGATCAGCGCCCACGTCTCTTTCGGATCCCACGACCAATAGCCGCCCCACGCTTCAGCCGCCCACAGGGCGCCCAGGATGGTCGCTACCGTGAAGAAAGCAAAGCCCACGGAAATGGCCTTGTACATGACGTCGTCAAGCACTTCCAGCGACGGCAAACGGTCGACCAGGTAGCCGCTTGACTTGAGCAGGTAGGCGGCCGCCACCATGGCCGACAGGGCGAACGTGCCGTAACCGATGAAGTTGGCTGGCACGTGGATCTTCATCCACCAGCTTTGCAGGGCCGGCACCAGCGGCTGGATTTCGGCCGCGTCGCGCGTGACCGTGTACCACATCAGGAACACGACGGCCGCCGAGATGACCAGCATGACGAAGGCGCCCAGCTGGCGCGTCGCGTAACGCTGCTCGTAATACAGGTAGAACATGGCCGTGATCAGGGAAAACAGGATGAACACTTCATACAGGTTCGACACGGGAATATGGCCAACGTCGGCGCCGATCAGGTAAGACTCGTACCAGCGTACCAGCATGCCAGTCAGGCCCAGCACGACGCCGGCCCAGCACAACAGGGAGCCGACGGACGAACCGAATTCCGAGCGCGCCACGAGGCCGATCCAGTAGAACAGGGTCGACAGCACGAACAAGGTGCCCATCCACAGGATGGCGGACTGGCTCGACAACATGTATTTCAGGAAAAATTTCTGGTTCGCCATGTCCAGGTGGCCGCTGTACAGCTCGATGGCGAACAGCGACAGCACGGCGGCCAGCGGGAGCAGCCAGCGCACGGGCTTCCAGTGCCAGCCCAGCCACGCGAACGTGGGCGCCGCGGCCAGCAGAATGGCTTTTTCATAGATATCCATGAAGGCGCCAAAGCGCATCAGGCCGAACAGGGAAGCGGCCAGCAGGCCGGCGCCGTACAGCCAATCGATCAGGCTCAGGCGCTTGAAAAATCCTGGTTCCTGCGTATATATTTGCTTGTTTGCCAATTCCATCATTTTCTCCATTCCCGGCGGCGCTGCAGCGCCCCGAAACTCAGCCAATCCAACTCAGCGCAGCTTACGCCGATTGCGGCAGCTTTGCCTTCAAAGTCTCAAATTCTTTTTCAAAATCCAGCGTCTTGCGCTGCGTGCTCATGGCCATCAAGGCCTCGCTCGCCCCCTCGCCATCCTTGATCCAAACCCACAGGCGGCGCTCGCGGATATAGAACATGGAAAATACGCCGATCACGAGGAACAGGCAACCGAGGTAGACCACGCTCTTGCCCGGCGAACGCGTCACCTGCAGCACGGACGCCTTGATTTCCGTGAAGTCATCGAGCTGCAGGTACACGGGCGCGCCATAGAAGAAGCTGTCGGACAGCGCATTCGTGGCCAGTTGCAGGAAGCGGCCATGCTTGTCATCGGCCTCGATGGCTTTCAAGCCATCCTGGGCGCGTGCCGCCTGCCACAAGTCCCACAGGCTGCCGTTGAGGATTTTCATGAAGATATCGGCCGCTTTTTCTTGCTCGGCGGCAGGAATTTTCTCCAAGAAACGCGAAATGGCGAGGAAACCGCCCTCTTGTCCATTGCCGGCAAAGATGCCCAGGCTTTTCGCCGCCGACTCCTGCAACTGGCCGCGCAAGGCTTCCGCGCCCGCCTGCGGCATGGCGCGCGCCGCATAGCGGGCGGCCGCCTGCTGGCGCAGTGCGGGATCTTGCAGCGCGGCACGCAAGCGCATCCATTCGTTCACGCTGTAATTGTCATCGGCGGGAATGCGCAGATAGCTGAACGGGTCGCTGGGGTTGATGCGCATGCCGGCCAGGAACACCGTCGTGCCATCGACCGTGACGGGCTGCATGTAGTTCTGGTATTCGCGCGCCTGGCCCGTCTTGTCGCGCAATTTGTATTGCACCGAAGGACCGACATTCTTGAGATCCTTGTTATGCGCGTTCTTTGCGGCCGAACCGAGGCGTTTATCGAGGCCAACGGCAAATTTATCGTTGAAACTTTCCGCCTTGCTGACGGCGCGCACGTCCTGGCCCGCGCTGAGGTTTTCCACGTTAAACGGACGGAAACCCGACCATTCCACCGTGTAGGAATTGCCATCACTGCGCTCGAGCGGCGTGCTGCCGCCCACTTCGCCGCCGATATCGAAGCGTTTCGTCGTCTTGCCCGCCATCGGGTAGCCAGTCAACTTGAGTTTGCTGCCGCCATCTTCAAAGCTGGACTGGTACAGGGCCAGGCCCTTGTAGAGCAACGGCTGGTTGACTTTGATCGTCGCTGGGAAACTTTTCCCTGTTTCATGATCGGTAATGACGACATCGCTGGCGAACAGCTTGGGCATGCCCGTGCTGTAGAAATCGATGTGGAATTTTTTCAGCAGGATGGTGATGGGCAAATCCTGGATCAGCACGCCATCGGCCTGGGGAATGATGGCCGTGTTGCTCGACGAGCCTTCCGGGATCATGGTATTGCCGCGGAAAGTAGGGTTCGACAGGCTCAAACGGTGCTGGGCGGGAATGTCGGCGATCACGCCGCTGCCCGCAAATGGCGTCTTGCCAAAGAACCACTGTTGCACGCGTATCGGCATTTCCGAATCGAGCAAGCCGCCCACGCAGATGATGACGATGGCGCCGTGGGCAAAGATATAGCCCCACTTATTGGCCGCGCCCCGCTTGGCGGCCACCAGGGTGGCATTGTCCTTCTCGACCACCTTGGCCTGGTAGCCGGCGTCCTTCAGGCGCATCACCATCTGCTGCGCCAGCACGGCGCGCGGCAGCGGCGCCTGCCATTCCGTCTTGTGGTGGAAATTGCGCAAGGATTGCTCGCGCACAGTTTCGCGCCAGCTGCGCATGTCCTTGAGCATTTTCGGCGCATTGCGCACGATGCACAGCGAGGTCGAGGCGACGAGGAAACCCATGATCACGAGGAACCACCAGGCCGAATACACGGAGTACAGGCTCAGCTTGTCAAAGACGGCAAACCAGAACGGCCCGAACTGGTTCACATAATTGGGCATGGGCTCGTTCTGCTTGAGCACGGTGCCGATGATGGAAGCGATGGCGATCAGGGTCAGCAGGCTGATGGCAAAGCGCATCGACGAGACCAGCTCGACAAATTCAGCCAGGCTGCGGCGTTGGGTTTTTAACTCGATTCCGGTCGTGCCAGTGCTCATACGTGGATACTCATACGGGATATGCAATCTTCAAGAAAATGTAGGCATGGAGCAGAGTGTTTCTCCGCGCAAGGCGGCAGCATACTCCTGTTTGGCCCTGGCCATAAAAAAGGGCGGCCTGTCGAGACGGCCGCCCTTCTTCATGCGCACTGATGCGTCTGGCAATCTCTTGCCACTATGAAAACTTACTTCAGGCCGGCGATGTAATCGGCCACGGCGGCAATCTCGTCATCCGACATGCGGGCGGCGATGGTGTGCATTTGCGCACTGTTCTTGCGGGCATCGGCCTTGGTGCTGCGGAACATCGTCAGCTGGGCCACCGTGTAATCCTGGTGCTGGCCGGCGATGCGCGGATACTGGACGGGAATGCCATTGCCCGTCGCGCCATGACAGCTGGCGCAGGCGGCAACTTGCTTGGAAGCAATGCCACCACGGTAGATTTTCTTGCCCAGGTCGATGGTATTCTTGTTTTTCGCGGCACCCGGCTTGGAGACCTGCGCCCCCAGGTAGGCGGCGATATTCTTCTTGTCGGCGTCGCTGAGCATCTTCGCGTAGGTCGTCATGACGGGCTGGTTGCGCTCCGGCGTCGTGAAGTCGACCAGTTGCTTGTAGATATAGCTTTCGTGCTGGCCAGCCAGCTTCGGATTGACCGTGATGGTCGAATTGCCGGCCGCGCCATGGCAGGATACGCAGGCAGGCAGACCGCGCGCCGCATCGCCATCGGCGTACAGGGTAGCGCCCTTGGCAGCGTCGGCCTTGGCGGCCGGTTGTGGTGCTTCGACCTCGGAGGCAGTTGCCGATACAGCCAGCAAAGCGAGCAGCATGGATTTGAACAACGGTGAAAACGCACGATTCATTCAGGCACCCTGAGACAGTGAGAAATTAGTGGTGGACATTGCCGCGCCCTGGGGATTTTTGCTTTATTTTCAGGGCCGCAAGCCGCATCGCTGCTACGCCGGCAACAATAAACAACCCCTTATTGTACAATAGCTTCTTGGCGTTATCGCTCCCTTATCGCTCCCTTTTGTTGCTTTACTACTCCCATGTCAAAACTCTGGCAAGCCCGCTTCTTTACGACCGTCAACCAATTGCGTGACCTGCCCGATACCACGGTGCCGGAAATCGCCTTTGCCGGCCGCTCCAATGCCGGTAAATCGACCGCCATCAACATCTTGTGTAATCAGAAAGGCTTGGCGTTCGCCTCCAAGACACCTGGCCGTACCCAGCACATCAACTACTTCTCCATCGGCGGCGCCCACGTGGCGCAGCACCGCAAGGATGCCACCATCGTCGAAGAGATCGAATGCCTGCTGGTCGACTTGCCGGGCTACGGCTACGCGGAAGTATCGGGCTCGGCCAAATTGCACTGGCAGCGCCTGCTGGGCGACTACGTGCAGCGCCGCGAGCAATTGGCCGGCTTGATCCTGATCATGGATTCGCGCCGCCCCTTCACCGACCTGGACATCCAGATGCTGGAATGGTTCGCTCCGACAGGCAAACCGATCCACTGCATCCTGACGAAAGTCGATAAGCTGAACCGCAATGAGTCCGTCAACGCACTGCGCCAGGCAAAAGCCAAGCTCGACAGCTACGTGGATGAAGACGGCGTCGGCTTCCCGTTCACCGTGCAACTGTTCTCGGCCCTGAAGCGCGTCGGCATCGACGAAGCCAACGACAAGATCATGGAACTGGCCGGTATCAGCGAAGACGGCGCGGCCCAGATGGTCGAACTGATCGAGATGGAAGACGACGTCGAGCCGGAAGCGGGAACCGACAAACCGGCTTGATCGAAATCAACGCTGCGTAAAAAAAGGCTGCCCGTTCGCACGGTGCAGCCTTTTTTATTGCAGCGAGCGCCTAGCGCCGTCCCGGCCCTGGCCGCTTTTCCGAAAAGAATTCCTGGCGCAGGAAGGCGGTCAGCTCGGCCGTGTCCTCCACCCTGGCGCTGAGGTTGACATTGCGCCCCAGGCGCCGCGATTCCCACACGAAGTCGCCCGGTTTTTCGGCACGGATCAGCTGGATCATCTTCTTGATGATGGCCGTCTCGATATCGGGCTCATTGCCCAGCTCCACTTTTTCCTGCTTCAGCCAGTTGCGCTTGAAGTTGCCATTCCAGCCCTTGAACTTGACTTCCGCGCTGAACGAAGTCTGGTTGACGATGGAAAACACGCCCCCCGAATCCTCGCGATCGCTACCGGAATTGCGCCCCTGGGCACCGGCGATATTCGCCTTGGCCACACGCATGGCGCGGTCGTTTTCGCTTTCCTCGGCCGGCGGCGTGGGATTTTGCGCCTCGCGCTGCTTGCGCCGCTGCTCGATCATCGAGCTCATGTCTTCGGCGGGCGGCGGTGGCAACGGCACTTTCGACACCAGCGGCGGCGTGTAGGTTTCCAGTTTCGGCTTGTCGCGCGGCACGTCTTTTGTCACCACGCGCTTGCTCGGTGCCGGCGGCGGTTTCACCTTGGCCACTTTCGTGTCCTTCGGCTTGGGCGTGGGTTTCGGTTGCGGCTTCGGTTGCGGCTTGTCCTTCAGCGGCGCGATGTAGACCATCGCGCTTTCCTTCTTCGGCGGCGGGATCTTTTCGATCGTGTCGCTGCGCAAGAGGACGTACGCGGCCAGCAGCACGTGCAGCAACACGGACACGCCGAGCGCAACCTTGCGCGTGGTGCTGGTCCTGGACCCGTAGGCCGGTGGTGGCTGGATCACTTGCCCGCAGGTGGGGCAAACATCGGAATCGGCAGCCAACAAATGGGTCGTGTCATGCAAAATGAATCGTGCTTTCTGTGTAGCGAAGAAATAACATTACAGGGCAGCCATAGTGCCAGAGTCCCTTGCTTTTGGGAACACTTCCTCGGCATTTCCAACCCGAAGCGTACAGGATAGCGGCATTCCTTGCAGCGCTGACCAGAGTACCCGAGCCGTCCCTTGACGGTTGTTACCGTATGTATCACTGCCCATACAAAACCGGCGCCCCATTCACTCAGGAAAGGGGCGCCGGTCACGGGGCACAGCTCACGCAAGCGCTCAAGCCTTGTTGTCGAGCGCCACCAGTTGCTCGTCCGTCACAGGTCCCGTGCCGCTGTACTTGTCCAGGAACAAATAGATGACTGGGGTGATGAACAGGGTAATTACTTGCGAAAACAGCAATCCTCCGACCACGGCCAGGCCCAGCGGCTGGCGCAGCTCGGCGCCCGCACCGAGGCCCAGGGCGATGGGCAAGGCCCCCATCAGGGCCGCCGCCGACGTCATCATGATGGGGCGGAAACGCAGGATGCACGCCTGGCGGATGGCTTCGGGCGGGCTCATGCCTTCATTGCGCTGCGCATGCAGGGCAAAGTCGATCATCATGATGGCGTTTTTCTTGACGATGCCGATCAACATCAGGATACCGATGATGGCGATCATGGTCAGATCCATGCCGAACAGGCGCAAGGTCAACAGCGCGCCCACGGCCGCCGACGGCAAGCCGGCCAGGATGGTCAGCGGATGGATGTAGCTTTCGTACAGCACGCCGAGCAGCACATAGATCACGGCCAGCGCGGCGATGATGAGGATGATCTGGCTCGATTGCGAATCCTGGAACACGGCCGCATCGCCGCCATAGCGCGTGATGATGGACGCCGGCAAGCTCATGTCCTTGCCCATCACGTCGATCTTGCCTGTGGCCACGCCCAGCGGCACGTCCGGCGCCAGGTTGAAGGCGATCGTGACGGCTTGCAGCTGACCCTGGTGATTGACGGAGGTGGGGCCTATCGTGCGTTCCACGTAGGCGATGCTCGACAGCTTGACCAGCTCGCCCGACTTGCTGCGCACGGACACGCGCGTGAGCGCATCGTCATACTGGCGGTCCGCCGTGGCCGCTTCCAGGATCACGTAATAGCTGGCGGCCGACGAATAGATGGTCGACACTTGCCGCTCGCCAAAGGCGCTGTACAGGGCCGTGCGGATATCGGACATTTGCACGCCCAGCAGGTTGGCCTTGTCGCGGTCGATCCGCAGGGAAGCCTGCAAGCCCTTGATCTGCGAATCGCTGGTGACGTCGCGGAAGGCGGGATCGGCGCGCATGCCCGCAATAAACTTTTCCGCCCAGTCATTCAAGGCGTCGGGGCTGACGCTTTGCAAGGTGTACTGGTAGCGGCTCTTGCTCTGGCGTCCGCCCAGCTGCAAGTTTTGCACGGGACGGAAATAGACGGCCATGCCCGGCACGGCGCTCGTCGCGCGGCGCAGGTTTTCCAGGACCACGGGCATTTTCGGCCGTTCGCTGCGCGGTTTGAGCACCATGAACATGCGGCCCGTGTTGCCGCCGCCGACGAACGACGTCACATCCTGCACGCTGGGGTCCGCCTTGAGCACGGCCGCCACGCGGCCTTGCAAGTCCTGCAGTGCGGCTGAAGAGATATCTTCCGACGCTTCCGTATTCACCTGGATCTGGCCCAGGTCTTCCTCGGGAAAGAAACCTTTCGGAATGGTCGCGTACAGCAGCACCGTCAGCGCAAAAGTGCACACGGCAATGAACAGCACCACGTTGCGGTGCGCCAGGGCCTTGTCGAGCAGATGCACGTAACCGTTGCGCAATTTCGTGAAACCCGCTTCGAAGTGGCGGCCGATGAAGGACTTTTCGCCATGCGTGGGGTCGTTGTCATTGTGCTCGCGCGAGTCGGCCGGCAGGAAGCGGCTGGCCAGCATCGGTACCAGGGTCAGCGACACGATGGCCGACACGAGGATGGACAGCGAGACGACGACGGCAAACTCGTGGAAAAGCAAACCGATCACGCCCGGCATGAAGAAGATGGGGATGAACACGGCCACCAGCGAGACGGAAATCGAGATGATGGTGAAACCCATCTCCTTGGCGCCCACGAGGGCCGCCTGGATCGGTTTCTTGCCCATCTCGATATGGCGCACGATGTTTTCCAGCACCACGATGGCATCGTCGACCACCAGGCCCACGGCCAGCGTAATGCCCAGCAGGGAAACGTTGTCGAGGCTGTAGCCGAGCCAGTACAGCAGGGCCAGCGCGCCCAGCAGCGAGATCGGCATGGTGACGGCCGGAATGAAGGTGGCCGCCGCGCGGTGCAGGAAGAGGAAGATCACCAGCACCACGAGGATCACCGTCAGGGCCAGGGTCAGGTTGACGTCGTGGATGGCTTCGCGGATCGAGACGGACCGGTCGTTGACCAGGCTGATCTGGATGGAGGCAGGCAGTTGCGCCTTGAAACCGGGCAAGAGTTTGCGCACGGCATCGACCACCTGCACCGTGTTCGCATCCGGCTGGCGCTGCACCAGCAAGGTGATCGAGCGCTCGCCATTGAAACTGCCGGCCGTCTTGGTCGACTGGAAACTGTCTTCCACTTCGGCCACTTCCTTCAGCCGCACGGGCTGGCCATTGCGCGTGGCGACGATGAGTTCGGCAAAATCGGCCGCCTTCATCATTTGCGGGTTGCCCTGGATGGTCAGGGTCTGGCTGGGTCCGTCGAGGATGCCCAGCGGCGAATTCGTGTTCGAAGCGCGCAGCGCCGTGGCCAGCTCGTCCATCGTCAGGTTGCGCGCGTTCATCAGGTCGGCACGGGCGCGCACGCGCACGGCAAAGCGTTTCTGGCCATTCACGCTGACCTGGGCCACGCCAGGCAAGGTCGACAGGCTGGGCGCGATCAGGTTTTCCGCATAATCGTTCAGGTCCGACAAGTTCAGCGATGGCGACGTCATCTGGATGAACAGCACGGGCGCGTCGGCCGGATTGACCTTGCGGTAGGAAGGCAAGTCCGTCATTTCCGTCGGCAACTGGCGCTGCGCGCGCAGCAGGGCCGCCTGCACGTCGACGGCGGCCTCGTTGACATTGATGCTGGCGTCAAACTCCAGGGTCAGCGAGGTATTGCCCAGGGTACTCGTGGACGTGATCAGGCTCAGGCCGGCGATGGTGGAAAATTGCTTTTCCAGCGGCAAGGCAACGGACGACGCCATGGTATCGGGGCTGGCGCCGGCCAGGTCGGCGCTGACGTTGATGACGGGCGTGTTGTAGCTTGGCAAGGCGGCCACGGGAATGTGGCCATACGCCAGCACGCCGGCGAGGATGATGGAGAGGGACAGCAGCACCACCATGACGGGGCGGCGGATGCTCAGTTCGGACAGGTTCATGCTGGCTTGCCCTGCGGTGCGGCGGCGCCATCGGCAGCCTTGTGTTTTTCCGCCAGGCGCACCTTGCCGCCCGGACGCAGGTTCTGCTTGCCATCGACGATGACTTGTTCATCGCCATTCAAGCCGGTCACGACGGCATTCGGACCGAACGCATACACGCGGGCAATCTTGCGCACCTTGGCCGTGTTATCAGGCTCCATCGAATACACGAAGACGCCCGTGGTATTGGTGATGATGGCGTTTTGCGGAATGACGAGCGCATCCTTGAGCGTGCGCACCGTCAGCTGCGTATTCACATACTGGCCGGGCCACAAATCGGTTGCGCCATTGTTGAAACGCGCCTTGACCTTGATCACGCCCGTGGCGGGATCGACGGCATTGTCGATGAAGCTGAGTTTGCCCTCCATCTGCTTGCCGCCCGCGTCCGACAGCAGCGCCTTGACCGCCACTTCGCCCGCCTTTTGCGCCGCCAGCAAGCCCGACAGGCTGCTTTCCGGCAAGGTGAAGGACACGTCGATCGGGTCGAGCTGGGTGATGCTGGTCAGCGACGTGGCCGGCTGCACCAGGCTGCCCGCGTACACATTGATGGCGCCCACCCGCCCCCCCTGTGGGGCGCGCAGGACGGTGTAGCTGGAGTCGACCTGGGCGGCGCGCAAGGCGGCCTGGTCGGCAGCCAGCAAGGCGCGTGCCGCGTCGAGCTGGCTTTGCAGGGTGTCGACGGCACCCTGGGCAATAAAATTCTTGCTCAGCAAATCCTGGCTGCGCTTGAGCTGGCGCTCGAGGTCAGCCACCGAAGCGCGGTCGCGCAAGACCTGCGCCTGCGCCTTGTCGACATTCGCGTGTTCGCTGCGCGCGTCCAGCGTGAACATCAGCTCGCCTTGCTTGACGAACTGGCCTTCGCGGATGTGTACCTTGGTAATCGTGCTCGTCGTCTGCGGGTGCAAGTCGACGCTGCTGATCGGCATCACGCTACCATTGGCTTGCAGCACCATCGGCACATCCTGGCGCACGGGCGCCACCACGCTGACAGTCGTCGGCGCCTGCGCCCCATTCTTGCCGCCCTTGCCTTTGGCCGCGTCACCCGGCTGATGATTGAAATACCAGATGCCGCCACCGATACACAGGGCCGCACCCACCAGGATTGCCAGGCTAGTCTTTTTCATTATTCTGTCACGCTGTCGCAGCGCAAGGCTGCAGGTTGAAAGTGGTTACCAGAGGGCTTAACGCGCAATATTGTCGCATGGAAATGCTTACTTTCCTGCGTAATACTCTGGCACGATGAGGGTGACTTCCAGTCCACCGTCGACGTGATTGGCCAGCAAGACCGTGGCGCCATGCTGCTCGGCGATGTTGCGTGCGATGGTCAGGCCCAGGCCCGTGCCGCCCGATTCGCGCGAACGCGAGGTCTCGATGCGGTAAAACGGTTCGAACACCTTGGCCAGCTGATCGGGCGCAATACCGGGGCCGCCGTCGCGGATACGGATGCGTGCCGCGCCGGCGATGCGCTCGACATTCACCTGCGCATACTGGCCATATTTGACGGCATTGTCGATCAGGTTCACCAGGCAGCGCCGCATGGCGATCGGACGCGCCATCAAGGCCATGCCCGCCTGTCCACTGAGGGTCACTTTCTGGCCGGCATCAGCTGCGTCGGAACAGACACTGTCGAGCAGGGAATCGAGGTCGAGCGCCTGCATCGCTTCCGTGCTGTCCATCGAGCGGGCCAGGTCCAGCCCTTCCTTGACCATGCTTTGCATGGCCGACAAATCGCCCACCAGGCGGTCATACAATTCCGTATCGGCCACCTTTTCCAGGCGCAGGCGCAAACGCGTCAGCGGCGTCTGCAAGTCGTGCGTGATAGCGGCCAGCATTTGTGTACGCTGGGAAATGTGCTGGCGGATGCGCGCCTGCATGGCGTTGAAGGCGGCGCTGGCCTGGCGGATTTCGCTGGCGCCCGACAAGGTCAGCGGCGGATGGTTGATGTCGTTGCCCAGGTCTTTCGCCGCCTGCGCCAGCTGCTTGAGCGGGCGCATGGTCATGCGCGTGACCAGATAGGCGAGGATGGCGATGCTGATCAGGAAAGGCAGCAGGGTCATCCAGTCGTTATGTTCGTTGAACGGCGGCTGCTGGCGCGGCGGCAAGACCATCAGGCGCAGCACGTGACCGTCCTGCATGCGCACATCGAGGTTTTCGCAAGTGCCACCCCATGGCTTGGCGGAAAACATGCCCGGTGACTTGCGCGGCTCGATGCAGGCGGCCGGACGTTCGGCCAGCGCACTGACCTTGAAGCCTTCGCCCAGTTTCGCTTGCAGGGCGGTGGAAAACTCCGTCGGCTTGCCCGGAACATGTTCGACGTCGGGACGCAATTCCAGGCGCACGCTGCCCTTGTTGGCCACTTTCAGGTAGGCGGCGCGCGAGGCCAGCGGCACCACGTCGGCCGCCATCACCAGCTGCTCGGCCCGCTCGACGGCGTGGTAGTCGCGGTACTGTTCGATCGCGCGCTGGCGTTCACCCACGGCCAGCCACTGCGTCAGCGCGGCCGAAGCGACGATGCCGATCAGCAAAAACATGAAGACCCGGCCCGTCATCGAGCCCAGGAAGGCCTTCACGCGTGCGGCTCCACATTGACCTGGCCGGCCAGCACGTAGCCGCCGTTGCGCACGGTCTTGATGATTTGCGGCAAGCGCGCGTCTTCACCGAGCTTTTGCCGCAGGCGGCTGATCTGGATATCGATCGAGCGGTCGAACGGATCGGCGTCGCGCCCCTGCGTCAGGTTCAGCAGCTGGTCGCGGTTGAGCACGCGGTTCGGGTGCTCGAGGAAGACGCGCAGCAGGCGGAATTCCGCGCCCGACAGCATGATCACGAGGCCGCTGGGATTGAGCAAATGGCGTGCCGTCAAGTCCAGCGTCCAGCCGGAAAAGCGGATCTGCTGCGCCTTGTCCGACGGCACGTTCGACGGCATCGCATGGCTGCGGCGCAGCACGCTGCGTATGCGCGCCAGCAATTCACGGGGTTCGAACGGTTTCGGCAAATAATCGTCGGCGCCCATTTCCAGGCCCAGGATGCGGTCCAGCGGCTCATTGCGCGCCGTCAACATGATCACCGGCACCGTCGATTGCGCGCGCAGCTTGCGGCACAGGGTCAGGCCGTCGTCGCCCGGCAGGTTCAAGTCGAGCACGATCAGATCGGGCCGCGTTTCATCGAGGATTTTCCACATGGCCGTGCCGTCCGCCGCGCCCAGGGTACGGTAGGCGTTCGTTTCCAGGTAATCCGCCAACAAGCTGCGGATATCGCGGTCGTCGTCGACGATGAGAATTGTAGAAGTAGGTTCCATGGTACGAATTATCCCCACTTCCCCAGGCCTTGCACAGCGCATTTGTATCGTCTTGTATATAGAAGACGCGAAGAAACATATCGATACAAACTGTCTGGCAGCGGACACTTCGGGGAAACATGGAGAGTCCAACATGGCTTCATGTGCAGCAACATGTACATCCCTCACTTTTACAAAGGAATCCAGATGAACGCCTCAATGACAACCTTGCGCAAGAATTTGATCATCGCCATGAGCGTACTCGGCATGGGTGCGGCATCGCTGACCGTCCACGCCCAGGAAGCGGCCGCCAGCGCGCCTGCCGCCAGCGCCAGAATGCAACATGAAGGCCACCGCGGCGGCAACCCTGCCGAACGCATGGCCAAATACCAGGCCCGCCTGCACGACAAGCTGAAGCTGACGGCCGCCCAGGAACCGGCCTGGGCCGCGTTCACGGCCGCCAACGCACCGAAAAAACCGATGGGCGACTGGAAAGCCAGGCATGAAGCGATGGCCAAGCTGTCCGCGCCGGAACGCATGGAACAGTGGATCGCCATGTCGAAGGAACGCATCGCCGACCAGGAAAGCCGATTGGCCTCGCTGAAGACTTTTTATGCCGTGCTGACGCCGGAGCAAAAGAAGGTGTTTGACGACAGCGTGCCTGGCGGCAAGCATGGCGGCCATCGCGGTGGCCACCATAAAGCAGGCTGAGCGTAGGTCGGATTGGCGGCGGAACGCCGCGCAATCCGACAACCTTGTTGACGGGTGCGGTGGTGTCGGCTTACGCCCTGGCGGGCTAACCCGACCTACCCGGCCTACCGTCCTACTCGTCGAGCTTGCGCAACGAGGTCAGGAAGGTTTGCGCGTTCTGGAAGCCGATCACGCGCGACTGGGCGATTTCCTGCCCTTGCGGGTTGAACATGATGATGCCCGGCGGGCCGAATAGCTGAAAACGTTTCAGCATGGCCTTGTCGTCCGCATCATTGGCCGTCACGTCCACCTGCAGCAGCACGGCCTGTCCCATCTTCTCGCGCACGGCGGGGTCGACGAAGGTCAGTTTTTCCATCTCGATGCAGGACACGCACCAGTCCGCATAAAAGTCCAGCAAGGCCGGCTTGCCGTTCAACTGGGCCAGCGCCGCATCGAGCTGCGCCACGGTTTTTACCCGCGTAAACGGCTGCGCATGCACTTGGCCACCACCCAGGTGCGCCAGCGGCGCCAGCGGGTCGCGGCCACCGCTGGCCACGCCGACCAGTTGCAGCACGCCCAGCACGGCGAAGACGAGGCCGAAGGCCCTGGCGACCCAGGCGTTTTTCGCACTGCTCTTGCCTACCAGCAGATACATGCCGTAGCCGACGAACAGCACCATCCAGCCCAGCATCTGCACCGCGCCCGGTAGCACTGGCGAGACCAGCCACCAGGCCACGCCCAGCTGCAGCACGCCAAAGAAGCGCTTGACGGCATCCATCCACGCGCCGGCGCGGGGCAGCAAGGTGCCGGCCGACACGCCCACCAGCAGCAGAGGCACGCTCATGCCCACGGCCATCGCAAACAGGGCGCTGCCGCCGATGACGACGTCGCGCGTCTGGCTGATGTACAGCAAGGCGCCGGCCAGCGGCGCGGCCACGCATGGCCCCACGATCAGGGCGGAAATGGCGCCCATGACGAACACGCCCGCCAGGCGGCCCGACGCTTGCTGGTTCGACACGGACGTCAGCTTGCCTTGCAGGAAAGCCGGCACTTGCAACTCATAAAAACCGAACATCGACAGGGCCAGGCCCGCCATCAGCAAGGCAAAGAAACCGAGCACCCACGGGTTTTGCAGCTGGGCCGCCAGGCCTTCGCCCGCCAGGCCGGCCGCCACGCCCAGCACCGTATACACGATGGCCATGCCCAGCGCGTACGTCAGCGAAAGCAGCAAGCCGCGCGAGCGGCTGACCTTGGCGCCATCGCCGATGATGATCGACGACAAAATCGGCACCATGGGCAGCACGCACGGCGTAAATGCCAGGCCCAGGCCCAGCAGCATGAACAGGGGCACGATGACGAGCAGCTTGCCGCCCTTCAGGGCCGCTTCGATCTTGCCCATTTCGCTTTGCGCGGGCGCGGCGCTGGCCGCCACGGGGGCCGCCGCTACCGGCTCGGGCGTGCTGGTGATGTCGGCCTGGGGAATGCTCATCACGGACACGCCGGGCGACGCCTGTGCCTGCGGACCGTTGACGGCCGCCGTGTCGACTGCGGGCGCTGCCGGCAAGGCGAATTTCGACGGCAGGCCGGCGCCGGGCGCCTTGCTTTGGCCGCCGCCACCGCCCACCAGCTGCGCCGTCGCGTCCTGCGGCGCATAGCACAGGCCCTTGTCGGAGCAGCCCTGGCCCGTCGCCTTCAGGGTGAACGCGCCGGCCGCTTCCACGGGTATCGTGATGGTGAGGGTCTTGCGGAAGGTTTCCACGTTCTTCTGGAAAGTCTCGTCGAACTTGACCTTGCCGGCTGGATACACGGGCGTACCCAGCCTGGCGCCCACGGCCTCGAACTTGAAGCGCTCGTGGTACATATAGTAGCCATCGGCGATCACGTAGGTGACGGCGATGGTGGACGGGTCCTGCATGCGGGCGGAAAACTTGAAGGCCAGCTCGGGATCGAGGAATTCATCGTCGGCACGGGCATGACTGGCGCCAAAGACGGCCATCGCCAGCAGCAGACAGGTGGTAAACCAGAGCAGCAGTTGATGCAAGGGAGCGGCGCGCGCGGTGGCGCTGGAGGGGAAACGGGACATGAACTACCTTTTCGACCATTCGACAGAGGACGCGCGGAGCAGGCAGCGCTTGTGCCGGGCCGGCGCGAAAGAAGAATAGTACACCGCAGCAAGGATAGCTGCAGCAGAAAACAAAAAAGCCAGGCTAGGCCTGGCTTTTTCAGATGCAATTACTGGGATTACTCGCCAGCAACTTCAACTGCTTCGGTCGTATCTGGACGATCCATCAGTTCAACGAACGCCATAGGAGCGTTATCGCCGACGCGGAAACCCATTTTCAGGATACGCACATAACCACCGTTACGGTTGGCGAAACGCGGGCCCAGTTCAGCGAACAGCTTGACGACCATTTCACGGTCGCGCAGGCGGTTGAAGGCCAGACGCTTGTTTGCCAGGGAGTCGGTTTTGCCCAGGGTCAGAATTGGCTCGACAACGCGGCGCAGTTCTTTTGCTTTTGGCAGGGTGGTTTTGATCGCTTCGTGACGCAGCAGCGATACTGTCATGTTGCGCAGCATTGCCAGACGGTGGGACGAGGTACGATTCAGTTTACGGAGGCCGTGACCGTGACGCATGGTAAATCCTTTCGGTAGTGAGTTTAAATCCAGTTCTTCGATCAATGAAACCAGGGTTTCATCGCGGACCGGTTTGGTACTTCAAAAATAAAAGCCTGGGACACCTGTCCCAGGCAGTTTGCTACAACTTCGAATTACTTTTCCAGGCCTGCAGGCGGCCAGTTTTCCAGCTTCATGCCCAAGGTCAAGCCGCGCGATGCCAGCACTTCCTTGATTTCGTTCAGGGACTTGCGGCCCAGATTTGGCGTTTTCAGCAGTTCGTTTTCCGAACGTTGGATCAGGTCGCCGATGTAGTAGATGTTTTCCGCTTTCAGGCAGTTCGCCGAACGCACGGTCAACTCCAGGTCGTCGACTGGACGCAACAGGATAGGATCGACCAGCGGAGCGCGCGATGGCGCCTCGGCGGCGGCTTCCGTGCCTTCCAGGGCGGCGAACACATTCAACTGGTCCACCAGGACGCGGGCCGACTGGCGGATCGCTTCTTCCGGCGAGATCACGCCGTTGGTTTCGATGTTGATGATCAGCTTGTCCAGGTCGGTACGCTGTTCGACGCGGGCCGATTCAACGAAGTACGATACACGGCGCACTGGCGAGAACGACGCATCCAGAATGATGCGGCCGATGGTCTTGTTCGTGTCTTCCGACAGGCGACGCACGTTACCAGGAACGTAGCCGCGGCCTTTTTCAACCTTGATCTGCATGTCCAGCTTGCCACCGGCGGTCAGGTGGGCGATCACGTGGTCAGGATTGATCAGTTCGACGTCGTGCGGCAGGTCGATGTCGGAGGCCAGGATCGCGCCTTCGCCTTCTTTTTTCAGGGTCAGCGTTACCGAATCGCGGTTGTGGACTTTGAAAACCACACCCTTCAAGTTCAGCAACAGATCGACGACGTCTTCTTGCACGCCATCGAGGGAGGAATATTCGTGGACGACGCCAGCGATCGTCACTTCGGTCGGCGCGTAGCCTACCATCGACGACAGCAGAACGCGGCGCAACGCGTTACCCAATGTGTGGCCATAGCCGCGCTCGAACGGTTCCATCACGACCTTGGCGTGACCTGCACCGAGAGCTTCAACATCGATAATACGTGGCTTCAACAAACTGTTTTGCATGAAATGTCCTTTTCAATACCCTCGGCTCATTACACCGATAAGGCTGATGGCATTAATAAAACGCCCACTCAGCTGAGCGGGCGGGCGGAACGCTTAAAAACGACCGCAGCTACGTTATGACTCCTAGCCGTGCACATGCACTGTCTTCGTCGCCATGCCTTGCTGCGCTCATTTTGCAAGCGCCCCTCTTGAACTGCTATTAACGCGAGTACAGCTCGACGATCAGCGATTCGTTGACGTCGTTAGCGATTTCGTTACGCTCTGGCAGGGACTTGAAAGTACCTTCCATTTTCTTGGCATCAACCGAAACCCAGCTAGGCATGCCAACTTGTTCGGCCAGCGACAGTGCTTCAACGATACGCACTTGCTTTTTCGATTTTTCACGAACAGCGATGATGTCGCCAACTTTGACCGAGTACGAAGCGATGTTCACAACGATACCGTTCACGGTGAACGCTTTGTGGCTGACCAATTGACGCGCTTCAGCGCGGGTCGAGCCAAAGCCCATGCGGTAGCAAACGTTGTCCAGACGCGTTTCCAGCAACTTCAACAGCGTTTCGCCGGTGTTGCCTTTACGACGGTCTGCTTCAGCGAAGTAGCGGCGGAATTGACGTTCCAGCACGCCGTACATGCGCTTGACTTTTTGCTTTTCGCGCAGTTGGTTACCGTAGTCCGAGGTGCGGGCGCCGGATTTGACACCGTGCTGGCCTGGCTTGACGTCCAGTTTGCACTTGCTGTCCAGCGAGCGACGTGCGCTCTTCAGGAACAGGTCTGTACCTTCACGGCGGGAAAGTTTTGCTTTAGGTCCGATATAACGTGCCACGATACTTCCTTTTTTTAAATGATAACGCCCCAGCCACATGCATGATCAAACACACTGATGCGGTTAGGCGCTAGTCTGATTTGGTTTCAATCAGACGGTGGCTGAAAACGAAAAACCCGTCAAATCAAATTTGACAGGCAAGAACAGCCGGGCAGTATAACCGTTTCCGGCTCCCTGCTCTAGCGTTTTCACACAACTGTACTGAGTTACAACAGACAGCAAAGCAGCTGGCGCCGAAGCGCCCTCTGCAACACTATCTTAGATACGACGACGTTTCGGTGGACGGCAACCGTTGTGCGGTACCGGCGTCACGTCCTGGATCTCGGTGATCTTGATGCCCAGGTTGTTCAGCGCGCGAACGGCGGATTCACGACCAGGACCTGGGCCCTTGATACGTACTTCCAGGTTCTTGACGCCACACTCAACAGCCACTTTACCAGCGGCTTCCGCGGCGACCTGCGCTGCGAACGGGGTCGATTTACGCGAACCCTTGAAGCCTGCACCGCCGGAGGTAGCCCACGACAAGGCATTGCCTTGACGATCGGTGATGGTAATGATGGTGTTATTGAACGATGCGTGGACATGTGCGATGCCTTCAGCGACGTTCTTTTTAACTTTTTTACGCACGCGTGCTGATGCGGCGTTATTTTGCGACTTAGCCATAATTATTCCCTAGCGGATTATTTTTTCAGCGATTGAGCGGCTTTACGCGGTCCCTTGCGGGTACGTGCGTTCGTACGCGTACGCTGGCCACGGCAAGGCAGACCCTTACGATGACGCATGCCGCGGTAGCAACCCAGATCCATCAAACGCTTGATGTTCATGGACAGTTCACGACGCAGATCGCCTTCGACGATGAATTTACCTACTTCATCGCGCAGTTTTTCCAGTTCGCTGTCATCCAGATCTTTGATCTTTTTGTTGGTTGCTACACCGGTCGATGCACAGATTTTCTCTGCGCGTGGACGGCCCACACCGTAGATGGCCGTCAGGCCGATAACGGTATGCTGATGATTTGGGATATTAACCCCTGCAATACGTGCCATTTGTTATTCCTCGATTAACCTTGACGCTGCTTGTGACGTGGTTCCACGCAGATAACGCGGACTACGCCTTTGCGCTTGATGATCTTGCAGTTGCGGCAGATCCGCTTGACTGATGCGAGAACTTTCATTTTTGGGCTCTTTCTTTCGCTTCTTTGGTTTGATTCAGTGTGTTACTTGGTACGGAACACAATGCGGGCTCGGCTCAGGTCGTACGGCGTCAACTCCACCGTCACCTTGTCTCCAGGGAGAATGCGAATATAATTCATCCGCATTTTACCTGAAATATGCCCGAGCACCACGTGTCCGTTCTCCAGCTTCACTCGAAATGTTGCATTTGGGAGATTCTCAAGAATCTCGCCCTGCATCTGTATGACGTCGTCTTTTGCCATTCGGTATGTTTACCGCGCTTAACGCGTCGGAATTCCGCCCTTGAAATTTGCTTTGCGCAGCAGCGAATCATATTGCTGCGACATCACGTAGTTCTGTACTTGCGCCATGAAATCCATGGTGACAACTACAATAATCAATAAAGAAGTACCGCCGAAATAGAATGGTACTTTCCACTGGGCTTGCATAAATTCCGGCAATAAACACACCAGGGTGATGTAGACTGCGCCGGCAAGTGTCAAGCGTGTCAGGATCTTGTCGATGTAACGGGCTGTCTGCTCGCCTGGACGAATCCCGGGAATGAACGCACCGCTTTTCTTCAAGTTATCCGCTGTTTCCTTGCTGTTAAAGACCAGCGCTGTATAGAAGAAACAGAAAAACACGATCGCCACTGCGTACAACAGCGCATGGATAGGCTCACCAGGCCCCATCGATGCTGCCAAATCTTTCAAGAACCGCACCGCAGGGTTAGCGTTGTCGGCGCCCTTTGAAAACCAGTCCACGATAGTGGCCGGGAACAAGATGATCGAAGAAGCAAAGATCGGCGGGATCACGCCGGCCATGTTCAGCTTCAACGGCAAATGGCTGGTTTGACCGCCATAAATCTTGTTGCCTACCTGGCGCTTCGCGTAGTTGACCAATATTTTGCGCTGACCACGTTCGACGAATACAACGAAGTACGTTACCAGTGCTACCAGGATCACGATGAAAATCGCGCTGAAGCTGCCGATCGAACCATTCGACACCTGAGTGAACAAGCCACCCAACGCCGACGGCAGACCTGCTGCAATCCCGGCAAAAATGATGATCGAGATGCCATTCCCCAAGCCACGCTCGGTAATTTGCTCACCCAACCACATCAAAAACATTGTTCCGGTCAACAAAGTGACGACCGTCACGAAGCGGAATGCAAGACCAGGCTCCAACACCAGACCAGCTTGCGACTCCAGTGCGACTGCAATGCCTAACGCTTGGAACAGTGCCAGGGCAACCGTGAAATACCGGGTGTACTGGGTGATCTTGCGACGACCTGCTTCGCCTTCTTTTTTCAACGCTTCCATCTGCGGTGACACGATCGACAGCAATTGCATGATGATCGAGGCCGAGATATAAGGCATGATACCCAGCGCAAACACTGTAAAACGAGACAAGGCACCGCCCGAGAACATGTTGAACATGCCCAGGACGCCGCCTTCGTGCTCCTTGAACAGCGAGGCTAATTGTGTCGGGTCAATCCCGGGAACCGGGACGTGAGCACCGATACGATAAACCACCAATGCGCCAAGCAAAAACCAGAGCCGTCCCCAAGGGAAACCGGCCGCTGCACTTTTAGCAAGTTGTGGATTAGTCGCCAATTTTCGCTCCGATCAAGCTGTTAGCGGTCAACTCAGGCTACCGAGCCGCCGGCTGCTTCGATGGCGGCTTTCGCGCCAGCGGACACTTTCAAGCCCTTCAAATTCACCGCTTTGGTGATTTCGCCGGACAAGATCACGCGCACGTCACGGGCCAACACGCCCAGAACGCCAGCTTGCTTCAAGACCAGAATGTCGACATCGCCAACAGCCAGGTTGTTCAGATCGGACAGGCGCACTTCAGCTTTGAAGGTGGCGTGCATCGATTTGAAACCGCGCTTAGGCAGACGGCGTTGCAGAGGCATCTGACCGCCTTCGAAACCGACTTTATGAAAGCCGCCCGAACGCGATTTCTGACCTTTGTGACCACGACCCGAGGTTTTACCCAGGCCGGAGCCGATACCGCGGCCGACGCGACGCTTGTAGTGCTTAGCGCCTTCGGCTGGTGCAATAGTATTCAATTCCATGATTTGCTCCGTTCGTGTAAGCCCGAAGGCTTACCCGACAACTTTAACGAGATACGATACTTTATTGATCATGCCGCGTACGGATGGGGTGTCTTGCAATTCGGAAACCGAATTTACACGACGCAGACCCAGACCGCGCACGGTAGCGCGATGCGATTCGCGCGTACCGATCAAGCCCTTGACCAATTGCACTTTGACTGTGTTTGTCATTTTGTCCACCTTAAGCCAGAATGTCTTCGACCGACTTGCCGCGCTTGGCAGCGATATCGGAAGCAGTGCTCATTTTCGACAGGCCGTCCAGCGTAGCGCGTACCAGGTTGTACGGGTTGTTCGAACCGGTGGATTTCGCCACCACGTCCGTCACGCCCATCACTTCGAAGATAGCGCGCATTGCGCCACCAGCGATAACGCCAGTACCAGGCTTAGCTGGGTTCATCAGGACCTTGGAGGCGCCGTGACGACCAACAACCGTGTGATGCAAGGTACCGTTTTTGAGCGGTACTTTGATCAGGTTGCGACGGGCTTCTTCCATTGCCTTCTGCACGCCAACTGGCACTTCTTTCGATTTGCCCTTGCCCATGCCGACGCGGCCATCGCCATCACCAACTACGGTCAGCGCGGCGAAACCCATGATACGACCACCCTTGACCACTTTGGTCACGCGGTTGATCGCGATCATTTTTTCGCGCATGCCATCATCCGGCTTGTCGCTTTGCATTTTTGCTTGCATTTTTGCCATGATTGATCCTTAGAACTTCAGACCGGCTTCGCGTGCGGCTTCTGCCAACGCTTTCACACGGCCGTGGTAACGGAAACCGGAGCGGTCAAACGCAACTTCGGTAATCCCTGCTTTCAACGCTTTTTCAGCGACGCGCTTGCCGATCAAGGCTGCAGCAGCGGCATTGCCGCCTTTGCCGGATTGGCCTGCCAGTTCAGCGCGAACTTCCGCTTCAGCCGTCGAGGCCGAAACCAGGACTTTAGCGTCCGGGCTGATCAGGTTGGCGTAAATGTGCAGGTTGGTGCGGTGCACCGACAAGCGATTTACTTTCAATTCCGCAATCTTGATGCGGGTTTGGCGTCCGCGGCGAAGCCGTGATTCTTTCTTATCCATCGTCAGCCCCTAATTACTTCTTCTTGGTTTCTTTAAGCTTAACCACTTCGTCCGCATAGCGAACGCCCTTGCCTTTATACGGCTCAGGGGAGCGGTAAGCACGAACTTCAGCGGCTACCTGGCCAACCTGTTGACGGTCGATACCTTTGATCAGGATCTCGGTCGGGGTTGGTGTTGCGCAGGTAACGCCAGCTGGCATGTCATGCACTACAGGGTGCGAGAAACCCAGGGACAGATTCAACTTGTCGCCTTGAGCTTGCGCCTTGTAACCCACGCCTACCAGGTTCAGCTTTTTCTCGAAACCCTTGGTGACGCCAACAACCATGTTGTTGACCAGTGCGCGCAGCGTGCCGGACATGGCATTGGCTTCGCGGCTGTCGTTCGCCACGTCGAAACTCAGGGTTCCTGCATTGTTTTCCACTTTGACCTGGCCGGTGAGGGCCTGGGAAAGTACGCCCAGCGGGCCTTTTACGGTGATCGCTTGTGCGGAGATGGCGACTTCGGCGCCAGCTGGCACTACGATAGGCATTTTAGCTACTCGAGACATGTGTAACTCCTTAAGCCACGTAGCAAATAACTTCGCCGCCGACACCGGTAGCGCGTGCTTTGCGGTCAGTCATGACGCCTTGCGGAGTCGACACGATCGCCACACCCAAGCCATTCATCACAACAGGGATCTCGTCTTTACCCTTGTAGACGCGCAGACCCGGACGGGACACGCGCTCCAAGCGCTCAATGACGGGACGGCCAACATAATACTTCAAACCGATTTTCAGTTCCGCCTTGCCACCAGCTTCGGCAACAGCGAAATCTTCAATGTAACCCTCGTCCTTCAGGACGCTGGCAATCGCAATTTTGACTTTCGACGATGGCATGGCCACGGTCGTCTTTTGCACGCCTTGTGCATTGCGAATGCGGGTCAGCATATCGGCGATAGGATCGCTCATACTCATTGCATATTCTCCTATTACCAGCTTGCTTTTGTCATACCCGGAATTTCACCACGCATGGCGAATTCACGGAGCTTGATACGACCCAGACCGAATTTACGGAATGTGCCGCGCGGACGACCAGTGATGGCGCAACGGTTACGTTGACGCGTCGGGTTCGAGTTACGTGGCAGCGCCTGCAGTTTCAGGCGAGCTTCGTAGCGCTCTTCTTCCGATTTCGATTGGTCATCGACGATGGCCTTGAGAGCTTCGCGCTTAGGGGCGAATTTCGCCACCAGGTCAGCACGCTTGATCTCACGATTAATCAGTGACAGTTTGGCCATGATCAGTTCCTGAAAGGGAATTTAAAGGCGGCGAGCAAAGCTTTGGCTTCGTCATCGGTCTTAGCGGTTGTCGTGATGCTGATATTCATACCGCGCAACGCGTCAATCTTGTCGTATTCGATTTCAGGGAAAATGATCTGTTCCTTGACACCGATGTTGTAGTTGCCACGACCATCAAATGCACGGCCGTTCACACCACGGAAATCGCGTACGCGCGGCAGAGCCACGGTAATGAAGCGATCCAGGAACTCGTACATGCGAGCGCCGCGCAGGGTGACCATCGTACCGATCGGGTAACCTTCACGGATTTTGAAGCCTGCGATCGCTTTGCGGGACTTGGTGGTCACTGGCTTCTGGCCGGCGATCTTGGTCAAGTCAGCAACTGCGTGCTCGAGAACTTTTTTATCCGCGATAGCCTCACCAACACCCATGTTCAGGGTGATCTTGGTCAGGCGTGGAACTTCCATTACCGACTTGTAACCAAACTTGCTGGTCAGGTCGGCAACGACTTTTTCTTTATAGAATTCTTGGAGACGTGCCATGATTTCTTAAGCCTTCACTACTTCGCCGGAGGATTTAAAGATGCGAACTTTCTTGCCGTCCACTTCTTTGAAACCCACGCGATCTGCCTTGCCAGTCGCTGCATTGAACAATGCAACGTTGGACACGTGAATTGGCATGGTCTTATCGACGATACCACCAGTTACGCCAGTCATCGGGTTTGGCTTAGTCGCTTTTTTAGCGATGTTAATGCCGTCAACCACGATATGTTCAGCATCGATACGCTGCTGTACCACACCACGTTTGCCCTTGTCTTTCCCGGTCAGAACGATGACTTCGTCGTTTTTACGAATCTTATCCATTACGACTCCTTACAGGACTTCCGGTGCCAGGGACACGATTTTCATGAACTTCTCAGTGCGCAGTTCGCGCGTGACAGGTCCAAAAATACGGGTACCGATCGGTTCCAGCTTGGCGTTCAACAGAACGGCGGCGTTGCCGTCGAACTTCACCAGGGAACCGTCTTGGCGGCGAACACCTTTAGCGGTGCGCACAACCACGGCGTTATAAATTTCACCTTTTTTGACACGGCCACGTGGCGCAGCAACCTTAACGGTTACCTTGATCACATCGCCAATGCCAGCATAACGGCGCTTGGAGCCGCCCAATACCTTGATGCACATTACTTCTTTGGCACCGGTATTGTCAGCCACTTCGAGCCGGCTTTCAGTTTGAATCATAGTATTCTCTTTCCCAACTTAAGCCGAAGAATCCACACAATGTAGACCCACGGTCAGTCTTGGTCCCGCCAGAGCCGCCCTGCTGGGCTTCACTGTTTGGGTGCATGACCTTCATACATCAACTGACCGCGAATGCTACTGTCTGTGGCCAGACACTTTGCGGCGTTACATGAACGAAGCCCGCAAGTATTACATACAATTTGCGGGCCTGCAAGTACTAATTAAAACCCACCGCCGAAACGGTGGTTTTTATTTAAACGGTTGGTGCGGCTTGAACCACACGTGTCACCGTCCATGCCTTCGTTTTGGAGATCGGGCGACCTTCCTGGATCTCGACCGTGTCACCGGCCTTGACTTGGTTGGTCTCGTCATGCGCGTGATACTTGTTCGAACGCATGATGATCTTGCCATACAAAGGATGTTTTACGTGGCGCTCGATCAGAACGGTAACGGTCTTGTCCATCTTGTCCGAAACCACTTTACCGATCAGCGTGCGCTTGAGCGACTGTTTCACTGGTTCGTTCATTTGGCTTCCTTCAGATTCATTACCGTCTTCACACGCGCGATATCGCGGCGTACCTTCTTGAGCTGCGAAGTGTTGCTCAGCTGCTGCGTAGCGATTTGCATACGCAGGCCGAACTGTGCCTTCAACAGGTCATTCAGCTCTTTTTGCAGAGCTGGCTGGTCCTTGCCGCGGAGTTCAGATGCTTTCATATACAACTCCAATTATTGGCCGACTTGGCGCACGACAAACGTCGTAGCCAGTGGCAGTTTAGCGGCGGCAAGACGGAATGCTTCCCGTGCCAGCGCTTCATCAACGCCATCCATTTCGTACAGTACTTTGCCTGGCTGAATTTCAGCGACGTAGTACTCAGGATTACCTTTACCGTTACCCATACGGACTTCAGCCGGTTTGTTCGAAATCGGTTTGTCCGGGAAAATACGGATCCAGATACGGCCACCGCGCTTGATGTGACGCGTCATTGCACGACGCGCCGCTTCAATTTGACGCGCAGTGATACGACCGCGCGCAACTGCCTTCAGACCGAATTCGCCAAACGACACGGCGGTGCCGCGGCTGTGCGAAATACCGGTATTACGGCCTTTCTGCTCTTTACGATACTTTCTGCGTGCTGGTTGCAGCATGATTATTCTCCTGCTTTCTCAGCTGGTGCTGCTGCGGCGGCCGGTTTAGCGGCGGTACGCACACGTGCACCTGGTGCTGTGGATGGTTTCGCACCGGCACCGGCTGGACGTGGACGGCCAGCTGGCTTGCCATCGTCACGGCGTGGGCCGCGGCTTTTCTTCTCGTCAGCTGGGGTATCGATGACTGGTGCATCGCCGTTAGGCGCGCGGTCACCTTTGTATACCCACACCTTGACACCGATGATGCCGTAGGTGGTCGACGCTTCGCTGGTACCGTAGTCGATATCTGCGCGCAGGGTATGCAGAGGCACGCGGCCTTCGCGGTACCATTCTTTACGTGCGATTTCGATACCGTTCAGACGGCCGGACGACATGATCTTGATACCGAGAGCACCCAGGCGCATTGCATTTTGCATTGCACGCTTCATGGCGCGGCGGAACATGATCCGTTTTTCCAGCTGCTGCGAGATCGAATCGGCGATCAGTTGCGAGTCGATTTCCGGCTTGCGAATTTCTTCGATGTTCACGTGAACAGGCACGCCCATGATCTTGGTCAAAGCGGACTTCAGTACTTCGATGTCTTCGCCTTTTTTACCAATGACCACGCCTGGGCGCGAGCTGTAGATCGTGAAGCGCGCGTTCTTGGCTGGGCGCTCGATAACGATGCGGCCAACGGAAGCGTTCTTCAGTTTCTTTTTCAGGTAAGCACGTGCTTTCAAGTCTTCGTTCAGCATGGCAGCGAAATTACCGTTGCCTGCATACCAGCGCGAAGCCCAGTTACGGGTGACCGCCAGACGGAAACCGGTTGGATGAATTTTCTGACCCATCGTGGCTCCTTAGTTACCGACAGTCACGTAAACGTGACAGGATTGTTTCGAAATACGGTCGCCACGGCCTTTTGCACGCGCGGTGAAGCGCTTCAGGACGGGGCCCTTTTCGACGTAGATCGTTTTCACGAACAATTCGTCGATGTCCGCGCCATCATTGTGCTCGGCATTCGCAATAGCGGATTCCAGAACGCGTTTGATGATCGCAGCACCTTTTTTCGGGCTGAATTGCAAGATGTTGAGTGCAGCGTCAACTTTCTTGCCACGGATCAGGTCAGCAACCAGGCGGCCCTTTTGGTCCGACAGGCGCACACCTTTGAGGATAGCTTTAGTTTCCATTATTTCTTAGCCTTTTTGTCAGCTGCATGGCCCTTGAACGTACGGGTCAGTGCGAATTCGCCGAGCTTGTGACCAACCATGTTTTCGGAAACATAAACCGGCACGTGCAGCTTGCCGTTATGAACCGCGATCGTCAGGCCGATAAAGTCAGGCATGATTGTCGAACGACGCGACCAGGTTTTGATTGGCTTTTTGTCTTTGGCAGCTTGCGCAGCTTCAACTTTTTTCACCAGGTGGGCGTCACAGAACGGCCCTTTTTTCAATGAACGTGTCATGTGCTACCCCTTATTTCTTGCCGCGGCGCGAGACGATCATGGAAGTAGTACGCTTGTTGCTGCGTGTCTTCTTACCCTTAGTCTGTTGGCCCCAAGGCGAAACTGGATGACGACCAGCTGCTGTTTTACCTTCACCACCACCGTGCGGGTGATCGACCGGGTTCATGACCACACCGCGAACGGTAGGACGAACACCGCGCCAGCGCATCGCACCAGCTTTACCGATTTTACGCAGGCTGTGCTCGGCATTGCCGACTTCACCAACGGTTGCACGGCACTCGATGTGCACGCGACGTACTTCACCCGAGCGCAGACGCACTTGAGCGTAGGTACCTTCACGGGCCATCAGCACAACGCCAGCGCCGGCGGTACGTGCCATTTGGGCACCTTTACCTGGCAGCATTTCAACGCAATGCATCACGGTACCGACTGGGATGTTACGGATTGGCAAGCAGTTACCCGATTTGATCGGTGCTTCCGAACCGTTCATCACGCTGTCGCCAACGGCCATGCCTTTGGTTGCGATGATGTAGTGACGTTCGCCGTCGGCGTAGCACAGCAGAGCGATATTCGCGGTGCGGTTTGGATCGTATTCGATACGTTCCACTTTCGCTGGAATACCATCTTTGGTGCGCTTGAAGTCGATCAGGCGGTAGTGTTGCTTGTGACCACCACCGATATGACGGGTGGTGATGTGACCGTTGTTGTTACGACCAGCGGTCTTGGATTTCTTTTCAACCAGAGCAGCGAATGGACGACCCTTGTACAGGTCGGCATTCACCACCTTCACCATGCCGCGACGGCCTGGCGAGGTTGGTTTCATCTTAACGAGTGCCATTATGCAGCCTCCTCGGAGAAGTTGATTTCCTGGCCAGGCTTCAGGCACACGAAAGCACGCTTGGTATGGTTACGACGACCGTTGAACTTGCCGGTGCGCTTTTGCTTACCTTCGCGGTTTGCAGTTTGCACGGACAGAACTTCAACCTTGAACAGCAGTTCGACCGCTGCCTTGATTTCAGGCTTGGTTGCATCCGGCAGTACGCGGAATACAATTTGCTCGTTCTTTTCCGCGACCATGGTGGCCTTTTCGGAAATCACGGGCGCCAACAGCACCTTCATCAAGCGTTCTTCGCTATGTTTCAAAATCGCGCTCATGCCAGCATCTCCTCAATCTTGGCCAATGCAGCTTTGGTGACCAGGATCTTCTTGTAGAACACCAGGGACATCGGGTCAGCGTGACGTGGCTCAACGACGAGTACGTTAGGCAGGTTGCGCGATGCCAGTTCCAGGTTTTCGTTCAGAACGTCGGTGATGATCAGAACCGAATCAAAGCCCAGGCCGTTCAATTTTTGCGACAGCAGCTTGGTTTTTGGCGCGTCGATCGTCAGATCGTCGATGACGATCAGGCGCTCTTCGCGAGCCAGCTGCGACAGGATCGAGCAGATACCTGCGCGATACATTTTTTTGTTCACTTTGTGGGTGAAGTTTTCGTCAGGCGAGTTCGGGAAAATCCGACCACCGCCGCGCCACAGTGGCGACGACGACATACCAGCACGAGCGCGGCCGGTACCTTTTTGGCGCCATGGCTTTTTCGTCGTGTGGTGAACTTCTTCACGGTCTTTTTGCTTGCGGTTACCACTACGTGCATTCGCTTGATAAGCGATGACGACTTGGTGGATCAGCGCTTCATTGTAGTCACGGCCGAAAATCGTATCGGCTGCAGCAACGTTCGAGGCGGCTTGACCTTGCGCATTCAGAAGCTTGAGTTCCATCGTTTAAGCTCCCTTCTTGGCTTTGGTTTTGATGGCTGGCGAGACAACTACCTGGCCATTTTTCGCACCTGGAATCGCGCCTTTGACCAGCAACAGCTGACGGTCGGCATCGATACGGGCGATCACGAGGTTCTGGATCGTACGGTTAACGTCACCCAGATGACCGGTCATGCGCTTACCAGGGAAAACGCGACCTGGATCTTGTGCCATACCGATGGAACCTGGAACGTTATGCGAACGCGAGTTACCGTGCGTTGCACGGCCAGAAGCGAAGTGGTAACGTTTGATAACGCCTGCATAGCCTTTACCGATGGTAACGCCTTGCACGTCGATCTTTTGACCGACTTCGAACAGGGAAGCAGCGACAACATCGCCAGCTTTCAGTTCAGCGGCTTTGGCAGCGTCGACACGGAACTCTTTCAACAGAGTACCGGCTTCAACACCAGCTTTAGCGTGATGACCAGCAACAGCTTTGGTCACGCGGGAAGCGCGACGTTGACCGAATGCGACCTGAACAGCGGAGTAACCATCTGTTTCAGGGGTTTTGATTTGCGCAACACGGTTGTTCGATACGTCCAACACGGTGACAGGAATCGAATCCCCTTCATCCGTGAAAATGCGCATCATACCAACCTTGCGACCGAGAAGGCCTAGGCTCATTTTTTCTCCATTCCCACCTGCGATTGGGCGGGGCTTGTTTAACTACAAAGTAACGTAGGACTCAAAAAAGACGAATCCATACCGAAGCCGGCTAGTATATAGCACAAAAACCCTTGACGCAACAAGTTAACACGAGGTATGTCAAAGTGTTGCGCGACGCCCCTGCGGGAGTTGTCGGCGCGCCGGAAAAATGCCGCCGCAAGCCAACTTGACGGGCGCAAAGCACGGCGCCATGCGCCCTGGCGGGCAATGGCAGAAACACACAGAGCGCGCAATGGCTTGCGCGCCCTGTCCTGCACTTCCCGGGCCTGGCGCCCGGAAAAGCTTATTGCTGGCAGTTGATCAGGCAATGCTGGTACAGATCTTCGCAGATGGGGCTGCCGCCGAGGTGCGCCCGGCAATTGGCCACTTTTTGCCCGCACTCGCTATAGCACTGCGTGACATCGCCAGCGGCAAACGCATACGAGGCGCTCAGGCCCAGCGCAAACAGGAAAGCCATCGACTTCTTGATCATATTTCATCTCCGTTTATCAGATGGAAGAACAACCAGGACGACACGCCATCCTCGCACCGCCCCGGGCAGGCGCCGCGGCGCCCGCCATTACTTAAAAAGCAATGCCAATAGAATACCGTAAACAATACCAACCAACTACCAATTAATGCCGCCGCCAAACAAAAAGCCAGCCCGGACAGATCACCGTCCGGGCTGGCTGCAAGCGTTACGGCGCATGGCGCCCGGGCCGCTCCTATTCCTGCGGCGCTCCTTTGCCAATCTGATACCAGTCCACCTTGCGCGTCGCCACCATGATGGCGGCCAGCACGGCAAACAGCAGGATGCTGCCCATCACCAGCGCATTGTTTTCAGAATTGAGCAAGCCGTACAGGGCGCCATACAGCATCGTCAGCGCCACGCCGAAGCCGATGCCGCGCCAGGCGTTGTGCAGCACGTGCACCAGGTAAAAGCTGGTCAGCACGATACAGGCGGCGCTGGCGACCAGGTAGGCGGTGAGGAAGGCGATGTGCTCGGCCAGGCCCACCAGCAGCAGGAAGAAGATCACCAGCGACAGACCCACCAGCAGATACTGCACCGGGTGGATCGGCAGGCTTTTCAGGATTTCAAAGATGAAGAAGGCGGCAAAGGTCAGCGCCACGAACAGCAAGCCATATTTGGTGGCCCGGTCCGACTGCGAATACACATTCACCGGCTCGATGAAGCCCACGCTGAAGCGGTCCACCTGGCCCAGCGGCGCGCTGTCGGGCACCTTGAACTCGCCCTCGATCGTGCTCAACTGCGTTTGCGCATTCGTGGCCAGCGAGGAGATGCTCCACTCGACCTGAAAGCCGTCGGCGTTGATCTGGCGGTGTTTCGGCGACGGCAGGAAGCGGCCGCCAAACTGCGGATGGGGCCAGTTCGACTTGATGCTGATCTGGCTGTTTTTCGCCACCGGCACGAAATGCTGGCGTTCGATGCCGTCGAGACCCAGGTCAAAGCTGAATTTCACCTGTTGTGCTTGCGCCAGCGCCATGGCACCCAGCGGCGCGTGAAGGCCGCTGCGGAAGGCAAACAGGTCGGTGCCCTGCTCGAACTCGATCTTCTGGCCGCCCCAGTCGATTTTCGGGATATTGCGGATGCCGCGCACGTCCTCGATGGACAGGGCGACGAAAGGCGCGCCCAGGGTCACGCGCGAGTCCGGCGACTTGCGCGGCAGCTGGCTGCCGGCCGGCACCGTGAAATCGCCCTGGAACGCATGCTGGCCGCTGTAGACCAGCACCTGGTGAATGCCGCGGTAGCGGCGGTCCGCGTCGATGCTGCCGTTGACCAGCAGGTTGTTCGGGTAGACGAGAAAGCGGCGCTGCACCGTGCGGCGCAGCAACTCCGTGCGTACGGGCGCTTTCACTTCCTTGTCATCACCCTTGGCCACTTCCACGCGCTCTTCGTACTGTTCCGTGTAGGGAATCACGAGGATGGGGCCGATGATGGTTTGTTCGCGCACCGAATCGGCGGCGATGCTGTTGACGGCTTCCTGGCGGAATTCCATCCGCTCCTTGATCGTTTCCTGAATCATCAGCAAAGGCAGGCCGATCAGCAGCATCAGGCCGAACACGATCAACGCTTTGACTAACAGAGTTTTTTGCATGGCGCATCCTTGAAGTAAGGCGGCCAGTGTAAAAAAGCTGTGTGCGCTGACGATGCAGTCTGTGTGAAGCGGGAGAATAAAGTGCGCTAGGCTAGTGGCAGGCACAGGCGCGCGCAAGCGCCGCCCTCCGCATGGTTGAGCACTTCGACCGTGCCGCCATGCAGCGAGGCCACCTCGCGCACGAAGGGCAAGCCCAGGCCCGTGCTCTTGCCGGCGCTCGGGCGCGGCAGGGAATAAAAGCGCTCGAAGACGCGTTCCTGCGCATACGCGGGGATGCCCGCGCCGCGGTCGCGCACGGCAATTTCCACCTGACTGCCCTGGCGCCGCGCCGTCAGGTCGATGCAGCTGCCGGGCGGCGCAAAGCCGGCAGCGTTGTCGAGCAAATTGCCCAGCGCCTGACGCAGCAGCAGAGGGTCACCCGCCACGCTCGCCTCTTCCGCCTGCACCTGCAGACGCACGCCGCGCGCCGCCAGGGTGGCGGCCCCATCCTGTGCCACTTGCGCCAGCAGGGGTCCCAGCGCGATGCGCTCGGGGTGATCCAGGCGCTGCTGCTTTTCCACGCGGACCAAAGCCAGCAGCTTGTCGATCAGCTGCCGCTGGCGCGCGTTCTGCTCCAGGATGCTGGCAAGGAACCGGCGGCGCTCGGCCGGCGGCATGTCTTCCTGCAGCAGCTCGGCCGAAGCCTGGATGGCGGCGATCGGGCTTTTCAATTCGTGCGCCAGGGTGTGCATCAGCTGCTCCACGTATTCCTTGCCCTCGAGGCGCGTACGCATCGCCTCCAGCGCCCTGCCCAGCGTACCGATCTCGTTCGTGCCCAGCGCCGGCAGCGCCACCTTGCGCCCCGCTTCCACGTCGCCGATATAGTCCATCAGCTTGCCCAGCGCATGGTGCAGCCACCAGGCGAACGCCAGGCCGATCAGCAGCGACAGCAGCAACAGGATGGCGCCGCGCTGCAATATCTTGCGCTGGCTGCGCTCGACAAACGCCTGCACGCTGGCATTCGGCTTGGCCACCGTCAGCACGCCGATCACCTCGTTGCCGTCGCGAATCGGCGCGGCCACGTGCATCACCGTCGACATCTCGTCGTCCGGCCGGCTGCGCGTGCTGCGCGCGCCATACTTGCCCTGCAGGGTCAGGTACACATCATTCCAGCGCGAATAGTCGCGCCCCACGTCGCGCCCGCTGGAATCGAACAGCACGATGCCGCGCCGGTCCGTGATGGTGATGCGGTAATCGAGCGTGCGCTTGCGCACGCCATTGATATTGACGTCCACGCCATGGCGCGCGTAATCCTGCATGCGTTCGGCCACGGGCGACTGCGCCAGCGTGCCCGCCTTCACGTCGGGCGCCACCAGGCTGGCCAGCAGCTGCGAGGTATCGACGAGGGTATCTTCCAGGGTCGAGCGCACGCCCGGCTTGACCTGCTCCATGAAGACGTTCAGCAGGAACCATGCGGCCAGGCCGACGACGAGGAAATAGCCGAGCAGGATGCGCAGGCCGATCTTCATGCGCCAGCCAGGCTGTAGCCGAGGCCACGGTGGGTGTGGATGGGGTCGGCCTGCGCATCGACGGCGCGCAGCTTGGCGCGCAGCGACTTGACGTGCGCGTCGACGGTGCGCTCGAGCGTGTCGGGCGCGCCGCTCCACACGCGCTCCATCAGCTGCGCGCGCGACAGCACGTGGCCCGGATGCTCGAGCAGGGTTTTCAGCAACAGGTATTCATAGCGGGTCAGGTCCAGCGGCCGGCCGTGGAACAGTACCTTGGCTTCCAGCGCGCGCAATTCAAAGCGCGCCGGCGCGGCCGGAGCGACGGGTGCGGCTATCGTCATGCCAGTCTCGCGCGGCGCCTGAGCGACACCCGCGCGGCGCAGGATGACGCGGATGCGCGCCACCAGTTCGCGCGGCGAAAACGGCTTGGTGACGTAATCGTCGGCGCCGATTTCCAGGCCGACGATACGGTCGATCTCGTCGCTGCGGGCCGTCAGGAAGATCACCGGAATCTCGGAAAACTGGCGCAGCCGGCGGCACACTTCCAGCCCGCTCATATCGGGCAAGCCCACGTCGAGCACCACGAGAACGGGCATCGGCGCGGCTTCGCCGGGGATGGGACGCAGCGCGTCCAGCGCTTGCTCGCCCAGCATCACATGGCGCGGCGTAAAGCCGTCCGTGCGCAAGGCATAGGCGATGCTGTCGGCAATCGCCTGTTCATCTTCCACGATCAGGACAGTCTTGGACATGGCGGCGGCACGCATTAATGGACAAGCCCGGAGTATCCCTGAAGCACGCAAGCAACGTCAATTGTGCGGGCTGGCAAAAAGCCACCCGCTCAAAAAAACTTATAGTATATTTATTACGGCATGACTCCACCGATACACCGTGTTTGACACCCGTCCGAGGAGACTATGAAGACCCATACCATCAGCCTGCTATGCGCCGTCAGCCTGCTGGCCGCCTGCGCGGCGCCAGCGACGCTCACCACCTCCAATGAACAGCACGATGCCTGCAACGCGGCCGAACTCAAAGGCCAGTTTGGCGAAGCGGAACTGGCTTGCGTACAGGCGCTGCGCAGCGCCGAGCAGGCCGGGGCCAGCGCGGACATCCTCTCGCAGCGCCAGTACAACCTGGGCCGCATCAAGCGCTTGCAGGGCAAGAATGCGGAAGCCGAGCAGCTGTACCGGCAAGCGCTGGCCACGGAAGAAGCGGCGCAGCCGCGCAGCGATGCGCGCGTCGGCCGCCGCATGGTGGAACTGGCGTCGGCACTGGCCGCGCAAGGCAAGTGGCAGGAAGGCACGGAATACCTGGAAAAAGTGCTGCCGCTGCTGCCGAAGCTGTCGCCCGCCTCGCGCACCTATTCGGCGGAAGTGCTGCGCCAGTACGCCAAGCACTTGCAAGGCGGCCCGCAAGCGGCGCTCGGCAACCGCTTCGAGGTGGTGGCGGCAAGCTTGTAATACATCGTCCCGGCGCCCGGCTAATGCCGGGCGACGTGGATGCTGGCCTTGATATGCTTGAGGTGGGCCACGATGGTGAACGTCATCACCACCAGCAGCGACCATGAACTCCATTTGCTGACGTGCACGGCCGACCACGCGCCAAGCTGGTTCGGGTAGCGCCACACGCCCCAGAAGGTGCTGATGTTTTCGGCCAGCCAGATGAAGAAGCCGACCAGCACGAAACCGAGCAGCAAGGGCATGCTGCGGTCGCGGTCAAGCGGGCGGAACACGACGGTGGTGCGCGCATACAAGCCCAGCGCGCACGCGGCCAGGTACCAGCGGTAGTCGCCGATGTAGTGATGGGTGAAGAAGTTGGCGTAGATCAGCAGCGCGATCAGCACCGCCATCCAGTACGGCGGATGGTGGCGTATCCGCATGTCGAGCAGGCGCCAGGTCTGGATGATGTAGCTGCCGACGGCCGCATACATGAAGCCGGAAAACAGGGGCACGCCGAACACCTTGGTGTAGGCGAAGTCGGGATAGCTCCACGACTGGATAGCTCCCGATACCTTGAACACTTCCAGCGCGAAGCCAACCAGGTGAAACAGGCAGATGGCTTTCAATTCATCCCACGTTTCCAGCCCGCTCCAGACCATCGCGCCCTGGATCGCCAGCGCCGCCAGCAGCAGCACGTCATAGCGCGGCAGGCCGAACAGGCCGGCGCGCGGCACCAGGAACACGGCGGCGAAAAACAGGCCCACGAACAGGCACGACCTCGCCTCCTTGATGCCGAAATACAGGAATTCGGTCAGGAAGCGCGGCCAGCCGCGCAGGCGCTCACGGGGAGTGGCATTTAACAGATGGGTATCGAGGGCGTTAAGCATGCAGCAACTTTATCGGCCGGCCGCGGCACTGTAAAGCGATTTTGCAGAGGTGCGCCGTTGCCGCCAAGGTTGGGCGCCACCAATAGCAATGGGGCCGGGCGCACTCACGATCGTGAGCAGGCCCGGCCCCATCATCAGGCAGCGGGACACCCCGCCAGCCTTAAATACGATTATTGCAGTTTGATTTCAACATCAACACCAGCTGGCAGGTCCAGCTTCATCAGCGCGTCAACGGTTTTGTCCGTTGGGTCAACGATGTCCATCAGGCGTTGGTGCGTACGGATCTCGAACTGATCGCGCGAAGTTTTGTTGACGTGCGGGGAACGCAGCACGTCGAAACGTTGAATACGGGTAGGCAGTGGTACTGGGCCTTTGACGACAGCGCCGGTGCGCTTCGCGGTTTCAACGATTTCCAGAGCGGACTGGTCGATCAGTTTGTAATCGAAAGCCTTCAGGCGGATACGGATTTTTTGGTTTGGTGCCGACATGATATTTCCTTAAAAGAACGAACCGCGCGGTTTGCACGGCAATGAGGTCATACGGGAATTTCTGACGCAACAACTGTCAGGGTCGACATGATAGCACCAAAATGCTTGCCAACCCCGGCAGTTGAATAAAAAGAAGGGCGCCGGGCGACGACGCGTCTTCTTTTATGCGGGCTTAAGAATTAAGCCAGGATTTTTGCAACAACACCAGCGCCGACGGTACGGCCGCCTTCGCGGATAGCGAAGCGCAGACCTTCTTCCATCGCGATCGGGTTGATCAGCTTGACGGTGATCGACACGTTATCGCCTGGCATGACCATTTCTTTGTCTGCTGGCAACTCGATCGAACCGGTCACGTCCGTCGTACGGAAGTAGAACTGTGGACGATAGTTGTTGAAGAATGGCGTATGACGGCCGCCTTCGTCTTTCGACAGAACATAGATCTCGCCGGTGAAGTG